>NZ_JBMQSG010000013.1:0-53178 GCF_057361365.1 Lacibacter sp.
AAAACATTCACTGATTATATTGATGATGTAAGTTCAAAGTATGTTGACCAGGCAACCTTATTAGCTGCAAGAGGACAAACAGCAGTTGATATGGCCTACCGTGGCAATGGTACTTATCCAGCCGGCGGTAGTTTACGTGGCAGCGAAAAAAATAAAGATGCTTACTATTTTGTTCAGCTAACTGTTACATGGCGTCCTTTTGTTGATTGGTATAAACGTACATCAGGTATTGCATCATTCAAAAAAGATAAAAAAGTCGGTTGCCCGGGAACAAGAGAGAGAGGCTATTGATCGCTGATGAAGTGATATGAAAGGTTGATATTGATGAATACATTAAAATAAAAATGCGAAGCTTACGCTTCGCATTTTTTTGTTCGGCTGACTACTGATTATTCTTTCCCTTCTTTTGGAAGTTGAATTAAAAATCCGCTGTTTCCACCAGCGACAGTTGTGGGAACCTGTCCGCTCCATTTTTGCACTTTAATATAGTCGATATACAAAGCTGTTAAAGAAAGCTGTTCTCTCTTGATCGCTTCTGCACGACCAGCAGCCTGGATAACCGCTTGTGCAGAGTCACCTCTCGCTTCTGCTATCTTACGCTCAGCTTCAGCAACGGCTACCTGTCTCCTGTTCTCAGCCACCTGCACTTCCTGGATGGCTCTTGTTTTTGCAACAATCGATTCAGAAATTTCAGCAGGCGGAACGATGTTCGTACGCAGCTGTGATACATTAAACCACTTTGCCACACGCTTGTTACATTCTTTTACAATATCTGCTTCAAACTCTTCACGATGATTAAAAATTGAATCCACGGTGTAACGGTTTGCAACGTCGTTCACCGAACCCACAATGGCATTCTTTAACCAACCCTGTTCCATTTCGTTTACACCTACACGCAGGTTCTGGAACATATCAGCTACGTTGCCAGCGTTAATGGAATAGTTGAACGATGGTTTTATGGTTGCACGGAAACCACCCTTCGTTACAATATCGTTTGCTTCGTAATCGATGTGTTGCTGGTGGATAGGGAATTCGTAGATACGTGATATCCACGAATTGTAAAATACCCAACCTGTAACGTACTCTGTGCGACCAACACCACGGTTATCGCCCACGTTACTTACTTTAATTCCAACATGGCCGGCATCTATACGTTCAACATCAATGGGATTGATGGCAACAACTATAAACGCAATAAAAACAACAGCCACTACACGAACAAGTGAAACAGGCCGGAAGCGCCCGTCTTCATTTACATAAGTGGATCTTTTGAGGATACCGAAAAACAACCCTGCAACTATTGCAGCGATGATAAACACAACTAAGGAGATCATATATTACTATTTGGTTTTAAGAAAACGGAAAAGAGAAAACAAATGGGCAATCAGCAGCACAAGCATTATCATGCAAAATGCTGTAAAGAGAAAAAAACTTACCCAACGTCCCGACAAATCAAAGTCGAGCACATAAAACAAAAGGAAAAGAGAAACTAAGATGTGTAAGAGTAAAACGAAAATCCGAAAAGGGATGTTGTTCATGTTGACTGTGTAGCACAGTTATTTTTTACAGAACAAAATTACAATGTTCTACGAATTTCAATGGAAAGGATGGCAAAAATATTTTAGCAACAATACTGCAAATCGTTTATGCCGCTCTGTTACGGAGCCTTTCAAACAAAGCCACGTTCATTAAAATCAATAGCATGCCATAGAAGATATCTTCCACCGGGATATTGTTCATTGGCCATGGAAGAAAAGAAAAAATGCGAATGCCGAGATTCTCAGCATCATTATAAAGCACTACCGGAATACCCGTAAGAAAACCGTTCACTACAAGAAATGGAATCACTACAATTAAATACGAGATAAAAAATGCGGATGCGTTAAACCCTTTGAACCATTTTTGACAAATAAAAAGCGTTGCAATAAATAATGCATTGAACAAAGATGTATAAAACGTGTAAGCTTTACCGTAAGTCATCATTGCAGAAATAAGAGACAGAATGGCCATCAACATCAACACAAACCTTCCCCATTTTTTTTGTTTTACGGATGGGAAATAACAAACAATACATTCGTAAATAAACACGCAGCAGTAAGGAACAATAAAAAAGAACAACACTTCTTCCAGGGGAAGCGAAGAAAGTTTGATACCGATGACATATTCATCATTAAAACTCCAGACAGCTGCCCTTGTTTTAAATTCATCCCATATTATAAAAAACAAAGCCGGCAAGAACATTGCCGGGAACAAGTATTTCCACTTTTTATAAAACGATACTTTTTTGTCGAAGCTTAATGCCAGTGGCCCCGCAATAGAACAAAGAAGAATTACCAGGTAAGTATAATGCGGATTCAACTGCGTTATTTAATATTTGGGTTCAGTCGTTTTTCTTTCCTCACCTTTTCCCAATATTTTTTATGCACGAAGAGCATACCAAAACTTTCACCTTCTTCTTTATCAAGATGTTTGTGATGCATTTTATGCGCCCAGCGGATAGCCCTCACATAGGTACTGTTCCATCGGCTAAAGATTTTAAAACGTTGGTGAATGATAATATCGTGTACAATAAAGTAAGCGGCACCATACATAGCAATGCCTGCTCCAATACTCACCACCCAATAAACCTGGTACATCAACCCAAGCATAATGCATAACCAACTCGGAATGGCGAAAATGAGAAAAAACGCATCATTCTTTTCAAAAAAACGGCCACGTGGCTGGTGATGATCTTCGTGGAGATACCACAAAAAACCATGCATCACAAATTTGTGTGTAAGCCATGTAATGCCTTCCATCGTAAAGAACACCGCAAATGCCAGCAATATGTATATAATCACACTCATAATAATGTACGTAAGACAAGGAAAAACATAAACTGAATCAATAACAAATTTACAGCGAATTGGTTTTGTTTAGAGAAAGATAAAATCCTGAACAGGAACATCAGCAATGCACTAATGACAAACCAGCATACGTAGTTAAATACAGGAATACTCCCATCGCCCAGCCATTGCCAATAGCCCAGCTTTACAGCGACCGGTTCCATTAGCCAATCAAAAAAAGTGGCAAGCAATGCTCCATCAATGATCACTGCAAAAAAACCAACATTCCTGCGGCGTGGTTGATTTTCATCTTTCAGCTTATTCCACATAAAGTTGAGGAAGTGTTGGATACTTATGCCACAGCAGTACATCATGATAAACCAATTAACACCAATTACAACCGGAACGTTGTTCCATTGAAAACCCATTGCCGACAGGTAACGATAATCTCCAAATAATAGTTGATAATTCACACCAAGATATTCAACCCCATAACCCACCACAAAACATATTGAAGCAAATAATAGAAAATGATTGTTCTTTTCTTTCTGTGTATAAACAAGCAATGATGCCGATAACAACAAATTCATTGGCGTGAGTGAAGCAAACAAAGCAGCATCGTAAAACAAAATACCAGCTAAACCAATGCAGTGAAATAACACGGCAATGCTTGTGGCGATCTGTTGTTTACTGTATTGTTGCAGCATTAATGATGGGTATGTTTTGCCTGATCCCTTTGAATTAGTTCAGTTGCAATTTTTGCACTTTTAAAACATAGCGGAATACCACCCCCTGGATGCACACTTCCCCCGCAGAAGTACAGGCCATCTATTTTTGATGTGAAGTTTGGGTGACGAAGAAAAGCCGACATCTTGCTATTGCTGCTTGTTCCATACAACGATCCCATAAAAGAACCTGTGCGTTCTTCAATACGAATGGGATCAAGATATTCTTCTGTTTCAATAGCGGATGCAATATCTGTTTGCAACAAACGACTCAATTTATCGATCACCTGTTGGCGCAGCTGAATGCGCATTTGTTCCCAATTCTGTCCAACATTCGATGGTGCATTTATCAGCAGGAACCAATTCTCTTTGCCATTTGGTGCCATGCCTTCTTCCATTTTCGAAGTGATACTCACATACACGGTTGGATCGTTATACAAACGTTTTTGTTGAAACAGCGATTGAAATTCTGCTGCATAATTTTTACTGAAGAAAATATTATGCAAATGCAGTTCAGGAAATTCCCTGCTCATGCCCCAATAAAAGATCATACCGCTGCAACTGCGTTCTTGTTTCAACACCTTATACGTATGTACCGGGTCTTTTAATAACTGATGATAAGTAAAATAAACATCCGAATTAGTCAGCACCACATCGGCAAAAATATTTTCATCATTCACTACCACGCCTTTAGCTGTTCCCTGGTGCTGTATGATGCGTTGCACGGGCGAATTGAAATGAAAATGCACCCCTTTCTTCTTTGCCAGTTTCACTAATGCATTGGTGATGCTGATCATTCCACCTTCAGGATAAAATGTTCCTTCGTTTAATTCAAGATGTGGAATTAAACTCATCATGCCGGGTGTTTGATAAGGATTACTTCCGTTGTAAGTAGCAAAGCGATCGAACAGCTGAATAGTTTCAGGTTTTTTAAAAACAGATTGATTGAAACTATGCAACGTGCCCGTTAAATGAGGCAATCGTACAGTTTGTAGTGCCTTCACTATCGATTTTTGAAACCAGGTTTTTCGTTTATGCAGTGAATGATTCAGAAATATGCTACCGATATTATTATAAAGCGTTTCGCTTTTTTGGAGATAATTTAAAACGGCTGTTTTTTCTTCACCCAATTGTGTTTGTAATTCGTCCGCTAATCGTTCTGCATCTGTCCATGCTTTTACATGCTTTCCATTTTCAAAATAATAGTTACAGGAAAGATCAACTTTTCGGTACTGAAAATAATCTTCAATAGGCTCGTTGGCAAAAGCAAACAGTTCTTCAATATTTTGCGGCTGTGTAAATAACGAAGGACCAGCATCAAATGAAAATCCATCTTTTTCAAAAAAGGAAAGTTTGCCACCGGCGTAAACATTTCGTTCAAACACCTGCACATCGTAACCTGATACGGCCAACCGAATAGCGCCTGCTAAACCAGCAACACCGCTACCAATAACCACTGCCTTACGCTGCCGCATGTGTTTTATTTTGTTGCAACCAATCTTCTAATAAGGGAAAAGCAATTTTAAACCATTCGGTGTAAGCACCAGCTTTATGTTCAATTTCGGTTTTAATATCGCTCATTGATTTGTAACACACTTCACTTACTTCATCCACATTCAGTTGCATGTCACCTTCATACTCGCCAACAAATACATGATCAAATTCATGTTCAGTTAAACCGTTATCGAAATCTGCTTTATAGGTAAAGTGAAATGCTTTGCTGATGGCAGTTGTAAAACCTAATTCTTCTTTAAGCCGACGAAGTGCCGCATCGTTTGTTTCTTCACCCGGCATAGGATGACTGCAGCAGGCATTTGTCCACAAAGAAGGACTGTGATATTTGGTTGAAGCCCTTTTCTGAAGCAACATCTCTCCTTGTTTATTAAACAGGAACACACTGAATGCACGATGCAGCAGAGCTTTTTCATGAGCCTCCATTTTTTCCATGCGGCCAATAGCTTCATCAGCCTCGTTAATGAGAATTACTTCCTGCATTCATCAAAAGTAAGTGATTAGAAAATTACATCATGTTAAGCTGGTTGCGAACGCCGGCTCTTAAAAGAATCATGATCTTGTGATGGTCGGGAATACGAACCCGTTGATGCATTATGGTGGCGGGTTGCAGGCGTTTAATTTTCCTGAATAATGAGAGGTAATATTTATACGCCACATACACACCGAAGCGTGCTTTGGCGGGCAACTGCATGATTCCCTGGTAAGCACTATTAAAATCGTTCTGAATATCTTCTTCAATTTCCCGTTTTTGCCGTTCGGTAAAATTTGAAAAATCAAGACCTGGAAAATAAGTACGATCAAGTTGGTTATAATCTGCTTTTACATCACGCAAAAAATTTACTTTCTGAAATGCGGCACCCAACGAACGTGCAGAGGGTTTTAATTTTTCAAACAACACTTTATCGCCTTCCAGGAACACATAAAGGCACATGAGCCCTACAACCTCAGCACTGCCATAGATATAATCATTATAAGATTGATGGCTGTACTGCGTTCTCTCTAGGTCCATTTCCATGCTATCAAAAAAAGCCTCGATCAATTTTAAGTCAATACCAAATTGATTAACTGTTAACTGGAAACTGTGTAGGATAGGATTAGTGCTGATGCCACGCTCAATAGCTTCAAATGTTTGCTTACGAAAATCTTTGATAAGTATTGCTTTATCGTATTGATGAAATGTATCCACGATCTCGTCAGCAAACCGCACCATACCATAAATATTGTAGATGGGTTGGCGCAGGTCCTGGTGCAACAAGCGTATAGCCGAGGAAAACGAAGTGCTGTAGCGCTCCGTTGTATTGCGGCTGCATAACTGAGATACATCGTGAAAAATATTCATCATAAGCTCAACTGTATTGCTTTTTCTTTACGTGTTGTTTATTTATCAGTTTCGCCACCACTTCTCCACTAATCAAACTCGGTGGCACTCCCGGACCCGGTACTGTTAACTGACCTGTGTAATAAAGGTTAGGTACTTTTTTACTTTGACAAGATGGTTTTAAAATAGCTGTCTGCATCAAAGTATTTGCAAGTCCGTAAGCATTCCCCCTGAACGCATTATAATCAGATACGAAATCACTGACCGAATACGATTTCATATAAACAATAGAATCCAGAATTGGTTCACCAACCCGTTGCTCAAATCGCTCGGCTATCTGTTTGAAATATTTTTCCCTGAGTTCCTCGGTATCGCCTGTTAAACCCGATGCTACAGGTATAAGAAAGAAAAGATTTTCGCAACCAGGAGGGGCTGCCGAAGGATCAGTAACGGTTGTCGCACTTACATAAAACAATGGATCTGATGGCCATTTCGGATCATCATAAATTTCTTTCCCATGATGATTAAAGCTGGTATCGAAAAACAAACTGTGATGCGTCAAATTCGGCAGTCGCTTATTGAGCCCCACATAATAAAGTAAACAGGAAGGGGCCATCACCCGGTTATTCCAGTATGCCTCTGAATATGATTGTTCCTGGTGATGCAATAACTTTGAATCGGTAAAATGGTAATCAGCCCCGCTCACAACAATATCAGCTTCAAAATAAGTCTCATTCGCTACTACACCCGCAGCTTTTTCATTTACAATACTGATGCTTTCAACATTATGATCAAATAAAAATTTCACCCCTTTTTCTTCCGCCAGTTGATGCATAGCCTTTACGATCTCATACATGCCACCCATTGGATACCATGTACCTAGTTTCACGTCTGCATAGTTCATGAGACTATAAAGTGCCGGAGTTTTTTCAGGTAATGCACCCAGAAACAACACAGGAAATTCCATCAGTTCTTGTAACCTGGGGTCAGAAAAATATTTCTGCACATGCGTTTTCATTGATGAAAAAACATCCAGTTTAAACACACCTTTCGCAAGATCTGCATCTGCAAATTCAGTGAGGGAAAGCCCCGGTTTAAACACCAGCTTCTGCATGCCTACTTCGTATTTATAAGCAGCTTCCTTCATAAACGCATCTAAACTTTTACCGGCACCCGGTTCAATGTTGTCGAAAAGCATTTTCAGCTCATCATAATTTGCGGGGATATCAACCAGTTCTTTCTCGTAGTAAATGCGGTAAGAGGGATCAAGTCTTTTCAGTTGGTAATAATCACTCACTTGTTTACCAAACTGGTTGAAGTAGCGTTCAAATACGTCGGGCATCCAATACCAACTAGGGCCCATATCAAAGGTAAAACCATTGGCTTTTAACTGCCTTGCCCTTCCGCCGGGTTGATCATGTTTTTCCAGAACAGTAACATCCCATCCCGTATGTGCAAGGAAAGTAGCCGCAGACATGCCGGCGAAGCCGCTGCCAATAACGATTGCTTGTTGAGCCAAGTTGTGTTGATTTAATTTCTGCTGATCTGTTCCTTCAACAATTTACGAGCAAAATGAATACGGCTTTTAATTGTGCCCAGCGGCTCATTAAGAACATGCGCAATCTCGTGGTATTTGAATCCTTCAAAATAAAGTACAAACGGATGCTTGAAAATTTCCGGCAATTGATGAATGGCCGACTGTATTTCTTTCATTTTTAACGATGCTTCAGCATCATTCGCAACCGTAGTCTGTTGGTAGTCGAGTAAAAAATCGTTGGGAGTTGAATCAAAAATGGTGTTTTGTTTTACCCTCCTGCGATAGTTATTAATAAAAATGTTACGCATTATGGTATACAACCATGCCTTTACATTAGTACCCACATTATACTTATCACGGTTCGACAATGCCCTGTACAAGGTTTCCTGCAATAAGTCTTTTGCTGTTTCATTATCCCTTGTAAGGGTGAAGGCAAACGGCTTCAGAAAGTCAGTATTGCTTAAGAGCATTTGGTTGAATTCCACTGTTGACATAACATTTTGTTTAATTCATGATACTGTAAAGTTAAACAAACAAGTATCAGTTTTCCAAATTTTTGTTTAACTATTTTATATTAATTATTAAACACTTTAGCTTCATGTAGTTACATAAAAAATCCCCCGCAAGCGGGGGATGTACCTATAAATTATGCGGTGAAACTTAAGAGAGATTGCCCAGGAATTCACTAACCTCCGTGAAAGATTTTAAAAAACGGAAATTGGAAGGCACGGGTTTTTTCTGAAAAGTTTGCGCCATTAAACCCGAGATGATGATCTGTTGATGCGGGAACCGTTGTTTCAGGTTATTAATAAATTTATCAAAATTAAATTCTTTAATTACTGTGGTAAGGTGGGTATAAATGTAATCGGGCTTTTTTAATTCAACCACGTAATCCAGATCTTTAACCGGAACACTGGCTCCAAGGTAGATCACTTTCACTCCACGGCTTTTCAGCATGTAGTGAAGGAATAATAAACCGATTTCGTGATGTTCATTTTCCGGCAGGAAAAGAAGCATTTTAGTTTTGAGAGAAAGGGGTGTTACTGCTTTGTCGATACCAACTATCAGTTTTTGCCGGATAATATTGGTGATAAGATGCTCTTGTGCCGGATTGATATGATCGGTGAGCCACAAAATTCCAATGCGTTCAAGAAAGGGGAAAAGAATATACGTGATCGTTTTTTCGATACCCTTCAGGTGGATGTGCTGATCAAGTACTTTTTCAAACCCATCGAGCTCCACATCAATCATAAACTGAATAAGGTCGTTGATAATGCGTTCCTGCTGTGCTTCAGGGCTGGTAAGAGTGAGTGTTTTTTCACGCAACTCATCATTACTCATCCGATCAATATGGGAAATCTTATAACCGTATTTATTAAGTAACGAAATATTCAACAGCATTTTTAATTCAAGGTTGCTGTAATAGCGAATATTAGTGGCAGTGCGTTGCGGCTTCAGGAATGAATAGCGCTGCTCCCAAATACGGATAGTGTGGGCTTTAATGCCACTCAGATTTTCAAGGTCTTTGATGGTAAACTTATTCATCTTGGTCTATCTCCTTGCAAACTACAAATCGAAATCAAAAAAGTTCGGGAGAGAACAATTTTGTTTTGAAAGAAAGAAAAAATCAGGCCTGTGGAAGAAGGGAATGATAAAGTGTGGAAAGTGCTAGCATTTCTGCCGACTTAGAAAAACGGGCTGCCTCTTTTTTGGCTGCAGCAGCATATGTTGAACGCAATTCAGGATTGCCCACCAGAGAAGACAATGCCGTTGCCAACTCACTTTTTGTGTTGGCGAGAAAACCTGTTTCATTATGCGTAATAAGTTCAGCAATGCCGCCAACATTTGTTGATAGTACTGTCTTACCTGCTGCCATTGCCTCCATGATCGATACGGGCGTTCCTTCATTTAAAGAAGTAAGCATAATGATATCCATCCCTGCATAAACAGCATCCATATCTTTTCTCCAGGAGGTAAAAATAAATGGAGCGTTATCATCATCCGATCCCGCATGGGTAAATTGCATTTTTTTCGATTTGATGAATACCTGCAGGGATGTTCTTTCGGGTCCGTCGCCCACAATAAAAAATTTGAGACGATGATGGCTGCTTTTTAATACTTGTTCTGCAACCTCAATAAACAGACGATGATTTTTTACAGGAACAAGCCGGCCAACAATACCAACAGCAATAACATCGCTTTCTAAATGAAACTGCTTGCGAAACTGCAATCGCTTCTTTTCATTTTCATCATAAAACTGAGTGGTATCAATTCCCAGCCTGATGAGTTGAATTTTGTTAGCTGACGCAACATGATATTGTCTGCTTAATTCCTCTTTCAGTTTATTACTTATAGCAACAATAGCTGAAGAAAAACCTGCAAGCCATTGTTCAATTCGAACGATAAGGCTTGAAACGAAACTTGAAAAATAAGAGTGAAAAACGTGACCATGAAACGTATGTACAATAACGGGCACCTTTAAACGATGAGCAGCTAGTCGGCCAAGCACCCCGGGTTTAGCTCCATGAGTATGTACAATTTGTGGTTGAAATTGCCTGATCGTTTTTTTGATTTCGTGATATGCACGCCAGTCAGTGCCCGGAATTACTGAACGCCTTAATGAATTAATTTTTTGAAACTGGAAACCTTTGTATTGATCGAGTAAATAATCTGCCGGTTGTTCATCAGCATCGGGCGCACCTGCTAGCAAAAGAATGTCAAACTGTTGACTAAGTAACGATGCTCCGCTGATAACATTAAATGCAGGACCACCAACAGCTAAACGGTTAAGAATAATTAATAATCGGGGCTTGTTCAAAAAGGTTAGAGGGTAGCGTTGAGAAGATAATTTGTTGACAATGCTTTTTGAACATCGATCATTAATTGCGGATGTTGCATGGCTTCAAGATGACGCTCATGGTGAAGATCAGTACCTATAAGATCAACCAGTTTCTGATCAACCAGGTAATGAGCGGCATCCTGCACCCCTCTTCCATAATATCCACTTAGTGATAGAAGGTTTACCTGCAGCAAACAACCCTGGTCTTTAAAACGGTGATACACTTCCTTGCGTGAATGATAATAATTATAACGTTCAGGATGTGCCAGCACAGGTTGGTAACCTTTAACGATCATATCAAACAGAATGTTCTTTAGATCAGTGGGTGCCTGCATGAATGATATTTCTACCAATACATAATTCTTATGGATGGTAAGAAGTGGTTCATCATTTCTTAATCGGTCGGCAAACAGATCATCAATAAAATACTCGGCCGCTGCGTGCACTTCCACATCAACCTGTTCTTCTTTCAACCTTGATTTTAAAACCTGTAAAGCTGCATTGATCGTTTCAGGAGTGTTTGGATAAAGATCCGGGTAAATATGTGGTGTGCAGATGAACTTACGATAGCCAAGTTCCATCATTTTTTTAATGTAGTTCACTGAAGTTATTGAATCAGGAGAGCCATCATCAATACCAGGCAGCAGGTGCGAATGCATATCAATACCCAACCCACTGTAGTCAATTGTTACAGAAAGATGTTCTTCCTTCTTCTTTTTAAATAATCCAAACATGCTTGTCTTATACCTTTTGCCTTTCGGCTTTCACCTTAAAAAGGCAGCGACTTTACTTCTTCATGAACTTTCTCAATTCCTTCTCTTAATGCAATACCTGCTTTCCACCCACGATTTTGCAGTTTCGAAACATCTAATAATTTACGTGGTGTACCATCAGGCTTGGAAGTATTGAATTGAAGTTCACCTTCATAACCCACAATATCTTTTATAAGTTCTGCTAATTCTTTAATGGATACATCTTCCCCTACGCCAATATTCATCCACTCAGTTCCGTCGTATTCCTGCATCAAAAAGAAACAGGCAGCTGCAAGATCGTCCACATGCAAAAACTCACGGCGGGGTGTACCCGAACCCCAGATTTCAACCGATGGTTGCTGTTCACGCTTAGCAACAATCATTTTGCGAAGCAATGCAGGCAATACATGCGAATTGTTGAGATCATAATTATCATTGGGGCCATACAAATTCGTAGGCATAGCAGAAATGAAATTACAACCATACTGACTTCGGTAAGCTTCACACAATTTTAAACCGGCAATTTTTGCAATGGCATAAGGTTCGTTTGTGTTTTCCAATACACCCGTAAGCAGGTAATCTTCCTTAATAGGTTGCTCAGCAAATTTGGGATAGATGCAGGATGAACCGAGGAACAACAACTTTGTTACACTGTGTTTGTAGGCAGAATGAATCACGTTGTTTTGGATCATCAGATTATCATACAAAAACTCAGCACGAAAAGTATTGTTGGCGACGATTCCCCCGACCCTTGCCGCCGCTAAAAACACATAGTCGGGCTTGTGTTCTTTAAAAAAAGTATCAACTGCTTCCTGGCAACGCAGATCAAGTTCGGAAGATGTGCGCAACACTAAATTTTCAAACCCTTCCTGTTGCAGTTTTCGCACAATGGCTGAACCTACCATACCCCGATGACCTGCAACATATATTTTATCTTTCTTCTGCATTACTCAAATTGATTTTTGATCTTATAACCGCTTTCGTGTAATAATTTTTCACGCTTGAAAATGTCCAGGTCTGAAGCTACCATTTCTTTCACTAATCCATTCAGATCGTATTTCGGTTTCCATCCCAATTTTGTATTTGCTTTTGTTGGATCACCAATCAGCAATTCTACTTCAGTTGGGCGGAAATATCTTGGATCAACAGCTACCACTTCTGTGCCGGCGCTCAATTGATACTCGGCGTTTGAACAACTTTTTACAATCCCTTTTTCATCAACTCCTTCTCCTTTAAATTCTATTTCAACGCCCAATTCTGCAAAAGCCATACGAACAAATTCACGAACCCGGGTGGTAACACCCGTTGCTATCACAAAGTCTTCCGGTTGGTCCTGCTGTAACATCAACCACATTGCTTCTACATAATCTTTTGCATGACCCCAGTCACGTTGTGAGTTAAGATTTCCCAACCACAATTTATCCTGCATACCCAATGCAATTTTTGCAACGGCACGTGTAATTTTTCTTGTTACAAAGGTTTCACCACGCAACGGAGATTCATGATTAAACAACACGCCATTGCAGGCATACATGTTATAAGCTTCACGATAATTCACCGTGATCCAGAAGCCGTACATTTTTGCCACTGCATAAGGTGAACGTGGATAGAAAGGTGTTTTCTCTGTTTGTGGAACTTCCTGCACCAAACCGTACAATTCAGACGTTGATGCCTGGTAAATTCTTGTCTTCTCTGTCAAGCCTAACAAACGCACCGCTTCTAAAATACGAAGTGTACCTACTGCATCGGTATTAGCCGTGTATTCAGGAATATCAAAGCTCACTTTTACATGACTCATGGCACCGAGGTTATAAATTTCATCCGGTTGCACTTCCTGTATAATACGGATGAGATTGGTGCTGTCGGTAAGATCACCATAATGCAACACGAAATGACGATTGTTGATATGCGGATCTTCATACAAATGATCAATACGATCGGTATTGAACAAAGATGTTCTACGCTTGATGCCATGCACTTCATACCCTTTCTTCAACAGCAGATCAGAAAGATAGGCGCCATCCTGACCTGTAATACCTGTAATTAATGCTTTTTTCATTATTGCTTTTCGTAATTTATGTTTATCGTAATGTCTTAGTTATTTACTTTTCTACAAACCCTCTGTTTCTTCTTTCTCTCTTTTAACTCTTAGCTTTCTTCGTTCGCAGAAACTCACTCACCTTAATAAAATACCTGGAATATAAACGTATATAGCTCGATGGTAACTTATGCTCAGAAAGTATCCGTTTTAATTCCTTATTTATTTTAATGGTGCTGCTGATACCGTTTGTACTCTTACCTCCCATATTCATCTTCACCAGCATCTCCGGAATATAAACCGTAAACAATTGGTGTTTTCTTAAAAACCTCAATAACAGATCAAAATCCGCTGCAATTTCCAAATCTGTACGGTAGAAACCATATTGTTCAAAGAAACGGCGGTAACAAAAAAAAGTTGGATGCGCCGGCATAAAACCAAACTTAAACAAATTGGTTTTAAAGATAGCCGACGAGTAATACCGGATGATCTTGTGAGGCTGCGCAGCATGAACAAATCCTACATCACCATAAACAGCATCGATAACCGGGTTACTCTGAAATTTTTCTACAATCTGCTGAATAATATTTTCACTGGCAAACTCATCATCAGCATGAAGAATACCAACAATATCACCGGTTGCAGCTTTAATTCCTTTGTTCAAAGCATCATACATGCCTTCATCCTTTTCACTAATAACCGTTGTTACCTTGTCCCGGTATTGATCAATAACCGCCATTGTCCCATCGGTTGAAGCACCATCTACAATCACATATTCAATATTCCTGTACGATTGATTGAGCACCGAACGGATAGCCCGTTCGATTGTAGAAGCACGATTGTAAACAACGGTGATGATGGAAACCTTCATTACTTATCGCTCTACAATTATATTTTCCATCACCAGCATATCCATTTGTGTACGGAGAAAACAATCCAATGCTTCTGCAGGAGAGTTAACGATGGGTTCGTTTTCGTTAAACGATGTGTTCAGCAAAATCGGCACGCCAGTTTTTGTACGAAACGCATCGATCAATGCATAATATCTTGGTGAAACAGTTTGATCAACAGATTGCAAACGACCAGTACCATCTACATGCGTAACGGCAGGGATCGCTGATTTCTTTTCTTCCCTTATCGGAAATACTTTTTCCATAAAAGGCACCACATCTGATACGGTGAAATACTCCTCCACATATTCTTTCAGGATGGAAGGAGCAAACGGACGAAAACTTTCCCTTCGTTTGATCTTTGCATTCAGCAGATCTTTTGCATCATGTCTTCTCGGGTCAGCAAGGATCGAACGACCTCCTAATGCTCTCGGCCCAAACTCACTTCTGCCGCTGAACCATCCAACAACACCGGCATTCACCAAACGATCCGCTACATAATTATACAATTCACTATCTGGTAATTTTTTGTATCCAATGTTTCTCGATTGGAGATATGCTTCAATCTCTTCATTATTGAAATGACTACCTGTATACGCCGACCATATCGCAGGCTGACGGGGTTGTTGCAAGGTTTGATTATACACATACAACGCTGCTCCCATGGATATTCCTGCATCATGTCCGGCACTGGGGATATATACATTTGTGAAGGGTGTATTACGTGTAATCTTGCCGTTGGCAACTGAATTCTGCGCTACACCACCTGCAATACAAACATTTTTCAATCCCGTTCTTTTCTGCAAAGAAGTGAGTATGTGAAAGATCAACTCTTCCGTAAAACGCTGTACTGATGCGGCCATATCCTTATGAAATTGCGTTAACTCTTCGCCTTTTCCCCTTGCCTTTCCAAGTTTTGTTTCAAACGCATCTGTAAACAAGGTAGCCACAACAGGAATGTGATCTTCACCATAAGTGATAATGCCTTTAGTTGGGTTACGGAAATACGAAAGGTTCAGTTTAAACAATCCGTCATCTGTAAACTGTATTAACTCTCTTAGTTGATCAACATACTTTGCATCACCATACGGTGCAAGACCCATCACTTTATATTCATCGCCATAATGAGGAAAGCCTAACCACTGTGTGAGGGCTGTGTAAAATATTCCAACTGAATGAGGGAAATCAACTGAATCAAGGATTTCAATTTTATTTCCACGACCAATACCGATCATAGTAGTGGTAAAATCACCTGAACCATCAATTGATAACAAAGCGGCTTCTTCAAATGCTGATGCAAAAAAAGCAGAAGCTAAATGACTACGGTGATGTTCAACATTGTGGATTTTCTTTCTCAATGCTGCTTTATCAATCGCTTCTATTTTCGCAAACTCATCTTCGAGCGTTGATACTTTTTTCGCATTGCTCAAACGGTTACGCACAGCCGACACACTGTTTCCAGGGTTTTGCAACAGGAACAACAGTTTCTTCCCCAGTTTCGCCCAAGGGTCACGACCAATAGCAATATGATCTACATCCTTTAAACTCACTGCAGCTTCTTTCAAACAAAATTCCACAGCCATAGAAGGGAAGCCTGCCCAGTGCTTTACACGTCGAAAACGCTCTTCTTCAATTGCTGCGATCATCTTACCATCCACAAAAATCGCCGCACTGCTGTCTGCATGATAGGCGTTAATTCCAAGAACAATCATTCGTATTATGAAAATTTAAGGCCGCAAAGATAACGTTCATGCTTATCGGCCAGCTAAGTAAATAAAGTTTGATATTGTTGTTTGACAAGGTTTATATCAACAAAATTTGCTCCAAAAGCAGCTGCTGCATGACTATACTCCGTTAGTTGATCTTCATTCATAGCTGCAAACTTTTCAATTGCAATGGATAGGTCGTTCTGTAGCTGAAGAATATCTGCTGTAAATCCGGCGTTGAAATTCTGCAGCTGTTTAAACGGGGTGGTATTGGTGGTGATCACAGGCTTACCTGCACTTAACGCTTCAAGTAAAGCATGCCCGAAATTTTCACTTTTGCTGGGCATAATAAATACCTGGAACTGTTCCATTGCTGTTGCTTTGTCCGCAGGTGAAAGTTCACCCTGATAGATCACTTTAACATTCGAAGAAAGCTTTGCGATCAACTCTTCGCATTCTTTCCAATAGGCTGCATCTTTTACCGGGCCATAAATACGCCATTCAATATGAGCAGAACTTTTTTGTAATACCTCTAAAACAGCCAGGTGATTTTTCATCGGACTAATGAGTGCCACCGTACCGAGGATTAATTCATTGACCTTTTTTTTAGGTGTAGAAACAACTGGCAACAGATCGGGAAAATTGCCGGCAACAAAAACCTTCATCTCCCTTCCAAACTGTTGCTTGATATAATGCAATTCCTGTTCATCAGTCGCATGCCAATAAACAGACTTATGCCAGCCCGCCAATTTAAAAAAACTTAAAAAGATTTTCTTCTTGAGTGATTTCTGTGAGAGTGCCCCAGGGTGAAGCATTCCTCTTGCAGATAAGATGAGCTTGCAGTTGGTATACTGTTTACAATAAGCAACCGCATATTGCAAAGGCCTTATATTAAAATGCAACGAGAACAATCCATTGATGAAGATTGCATCGGGTTTGATGGAATGGAAGAGGTCCTTCAATTGATAATGACTTCCTGCTGTGTAATCACGGTAATAAACTTTCGCCTTCCCTTCCCAATCGATCCATTTATTTGCAACAACACCTGGCAATGCTTTTTGCTCATTCATTTCATGCGGCTTACATACAACATATATCTCATAATCGTTATGCAATTGCCGCACAAGGTTCACCAATGATTGTACTGGCCCACCCGCTTTCCAGGCCGGGTAAAAATGATCGTAAAAAATGAGGATACGTTTATTCAAAAAAACAGTTGAAGTGTTGCTTTCAGCTTGGAATCATTCGGCTTTTACCGCTGGATTTTGACACTTACTTTTTGATTTTTCGGATATTATTATTTGGATTTGGGTCCTTCAAACTACTCTGTGCTCAAAGTTTTAATCGTAGAAGGCGGTCTCCTGCCCAATAACAAAACCAAATAAACAGAAGATTTTTTATTAGTGAGTTGACACACATTAAAATGTCTGTTTCCATCTGAATAGAATTAAGAAATAAAACGGGGAACCACAATATAATTGTAGGTCTCTTCCTGGCAATATTCAGGATCATTAGCACGGTTAATGAAAAGAACAAACCATAAAAAAACATAAATACAATCCCACCTTCCACACCATAATTTCCATATGCCTCACCCATGGGACTGATATTCATACTATAACCCAAGACAATAAACCCAGTAAATCGTTCCATATTATAGTGTCCTCCGGACGTCGGTTTATCCGGCCACATGATCCTTGGTACAAAAGAAGCTGCAAGAGATGTAGTAATAGTTTCTCCCTCGGCAAAAGGTGCACTGCGGGGAACATAATCCAGCACTTTTGCTACAATCATTCCCTGATTGAAACGCATAATCATGGGAAAAGCCGCTTCCCAGTCAAAAAAACGGCCCGGGTCACTAATACGGTCAACCACGAGCGAAAAAAAAGCTTCAGTTTTTGATTGGTTTTTATCGCCCCCCCAGGTAAGCTGCCTGAAATCGCCTTTCACAGTTTGTATTAATAGTACAAATACAATACCGATGAGGGTTATACCAAACTTTCTGCTTGCTTTAATGTTTTTCCCAATCATAACCAGCATTACCGCAAGAGCAAGAAGGAATATCAACTCTCCAAACATTCCCAGAGTCAATGCCTGGGCAAGTATTGCAACACCAGCCCCTATTAAATAAAATTTCCGGTTTGATTGATCAGAAAAATAAGTATAGATGGCGCCTACATATAACAGCTTGCTAAACAAATATGCTACATACTTCAATTCACCTGGTACAAATACTCCCATAATGCTCGCAACTACTCCGATAATAATCAGGAGCAGGCCTAAATTCCCCTTACCTTTTAAATATTCACGGGACTGATGCAATGCACGCTCATATTTTCGGGGCAATGAAGTTTGAAAAAACTCAGGGAGCTTCACACCGGCAATAAAAGATAGCACAGCAGGAAGCATAAAATCATAATACATCTCCGGTTTAACAGCCATGTCATATTTCAAGGCTTGTACAACAGCGTCGCTGTTATAAACATGATAAACGATAGCTGGCATAAGCAGGCATTGAAAAATGGCCAGCAAAATGGGAATGTCAAGCATATTATAAGACTTCCCGATTGAATCAATAAAGTTTAAAAGAAAATAGATAAACAAGCCAATGGATATCAATTCAGCTGTTAATAGCGAACCTGCCATTGAAATAGCTAACACCCCTAACAAAGCAATTACGCCAAAAATTAGTTTATTGTAGCTCATACTGCGTCTTCTATTACAGATCCTGTATTCTCGTAAGAATATGACTGAATTAACTGGCGACTATTGGCCCCCATCAGTTCAAGCTCTTGTTTTGATTTTAAAAAAAACCGTAAAACTTCATTCAGTTCTCCCGGATCTTCGGCACTAAAAACTTTCCCGTTATGCTTCACTAATTCGTTGAAACAACCGCATTTATTACTCACAATAACTGGCCGTGATGAAGCCATTGCTTCATTTACACTCAATCCCCATGTTTCACCCGGTCCTTTCGATGGCAACACAAATACATCACCTAAACGGTATACCACTGGCATTTTTTGTTGATTTTGAAAATCAAGAAAAAGAATACGTTTATCGTTTACTGCTTTTTGTTTTAATTCATCTTCGAGCAATCCATTTCCAACAATCAGCAATCGTATAAGATCGGATTCAATCGATGTAAAAGCTTCCACTAATCCAAACGGGTTTTTTTTTGGTTCTAGTTTACCGGCAAATAAAAAAACGATCTCATCCTCACGTATCCCAAGTTCACTTCGCCACAGTTTTGCCATTTCTTCAAATTTCCCATCACGATCATCAAAACGTTCATTGTCGATGGCATGTGGTGCATAATACAATTGCCGCTCTTTGATGCCATGCTTAAGGTAGTACGCTTTATTTGCCTCACCGGTATATAGTGCCACATCGATATGTTTATATACCCAGGTCAAAAATAAACGCCTTGCTAGTTTCTTTAGCGATAAACCGGGCTTTTCGTCAAGCAAAGTTGAGTCTCCTCTGAAAATAATTTTCCTCTTTCCTTTATAATGCCGCAGGATCTGCAAATGACTTTGGAAACTCCAGCCAAACACCAATAATGCATCCGGGTCGAAATGATCGATCCGTTTTACAAGATCTCTATTCTTTATGCCCCTGAAATGCCCTGCTCCGGGGTTCGGGGAAACATTTTCTACAAATTCTTTTTCATAGCCATCAAGCAAAGGAATGTCCCATTTAAATTCTTTTTTGAAATCCGGATCATACACAAAGCCACTCTCAGTTTGCCCCCAGGTATAAAATACCTTCAGATCAATCTTCCCCCGTTGCATTAATAATCGGAACAATGGCGCATTGTACTGTATGGGATGAGATGTAATGATCGCTAGTTTTTTCATTCTTATCTTCTGCTTCTTACCTTTTATTTTCCATCCAATACTGCTTCCTCAATAACCTGCGCCACTTTCGTTAATGAAAACTGCCGAATATGCACCAATGCTTTCTTACCCATTTCTTCGCAATCTGATTTATTATTGAACTTCTGCATTTGCTCTAGCAAATTATGAACGTCTCCTGACAGGAATACAAAACCGGTTTCTCCTTCTCTTATTAATTCAGGTGCACATCCACATGCATCACTTACAATGGCTGCTTTTCCGCAAGCCATGGCTTCATTTACACCAAGCCCCCATGTTTCGCTTTCACTTGGCAATACAAACACATCGCCCATTCGGTACAGGCATGGCATTTCACTTTGGTTGCGGAATGGTTGAAACAAGATTCGTTCATCGTCGTTAGCCAGTTCTCTGAGCAAATTTTCCTGGTCACCATTTCCCGCTAACAGTAACCGGTAGTGCTCCCCTTTTAATTGCTGAAATGAACGAATTAACAGGCCTAGCATTTTAACTGCATAAAACTTCCCTGCATACAAAAACACAATATCACTATGTTGAATTCCTAACGCCGCCCGTTCATTAAGTGCCTTCATTTCCCATTCCTCAGCGTTCAGGGTAAAACGATTGTTATCAACGGCATGTGCGGCATAAGTCAATTGATCATTACCCAAACCCGCATGCAAATAATAATCTCTATTTTTTTGGCCTACATAAAAAGCTTTATCCACCCTGCGGTAAACAAATCGTAAAAATCTTTTCTTAAACAACTCACCTAACCAGTTTCGCTTCGATTGTAAATGAGAATCGCCACGAAAAAACAATTGTGGGTTTCCACCAAAGCTCTGTAAAATGCGAAGATGACTATAAAGGCTCCAACGATACACCAAAATTGCATCATATTGTTCATCTTTTAGCTGCGATACCAACCCGGGATTTACAACACCCCAAAATCGGTTCGAGTCAGGGCGACGGGAAGTATTTTTAACAAATTCATACTCATAGCCCTCCAATAATGGAATATCCCAGCTACGTTTAAAACCAAACCTCTCATCATACACTGCATCTTTCGATTGTCCCCATGTGTAAAACACCTTCACCTTAATATGCTTTCGTTCACTCACCAGTCGGAACAACGGAGCATTGTACTGGATAGGATGGGTTGTTATAATGGCTAATTTTTTTATGGCGCCGTTCTTATGAGTAATGCAGGAAACAATACTGAAAATTTAATTCAATAAAGTCCTGCCCTTTGCTGACAACCGCTCTGAAAGCAGGTGCTTATTAAGTAGTAAATAATTTCTGGGGACGGATATTAAATTCTTCCCGTAAAGAGTTTGTGAGCTTTACTCCTCGCAGGATTCGCTTTGCAATAGCCTTGATATTAAATCCAAACTCTTTTTGATATACCTGCGACATATTGGAATGGTGTACCACATACACAAGCATGGCATTGGGAACAGGTACCAACTCGGCATCATAATATTTCTTCATACGCCCCCTTACCCAACCATGATCGGTAAAAAGATTATAGTCATCCCAGTCAAGTGAATGGAAATCCGGTATTTCAACCAAATCACGATGCAGCATATGTGTCGATCCGTTTAAACCGCACATATAACGTGGTACGCTGATCAGGAAACCAGCGCCCTCTTTATATAAATATCCCTTGTCAAGATACCAACCCCTGCAGTCGTCGCCATTGGCAGTGGAAAAAAGATAAGCCAGGAAGTGTTTTGAGAGAAGATCATCTGAATCTAAGGCCATTATATAATTACAACCAGCCTCTTTAGCAAGCTTGGACCCATAGCAAAGTTTTCTGGCTTTATCCCAACGACGCACTGCTTTCTGTGCTGATTTGAATTTAATAAACAAGTCCTCACCATTCCTTAAATCGCTCCACGACTGATACCCGAAAGGAAATTCAACATATGTCAGTCTTGGATCAGCTAATGGTAGTTCCGGCGCATCGGTATACAAAACATATATTTTCAGATTTGCATAGGTCTGTCGTAATACTGACTCAATTGTTCTGTTAAGCAAAACCTTATCTCCCTGCCAGTCAGCTGACTCAGCTTTAGGACGAAGCGGAATGATGAACGCAAACTGAATCATATACAATTTCGCTTTAACAAAAATGTTGGAAATGATTGCATGCAATCCTTTTCACAGGCATTATCAAACCAGTTTTTATTCATTTGGTTTTCCCGGAACACGCTGGTTGTTGATTAAAATCCGGCTACCCATTTTATTTTCGCCAGTAAACAATTGATTCAAAAGTCCCGTCAATTGTTGTGTCACCGCCCTTGCCGAATAATGCTCAAATACATCCCGCTTTACGTTCTCTTTTTTAAATGTCTCTTTGAAACGGGAAAATCTATTCCAGGTGTTCATCCATTCACCATAAATCTTTTTGACGTCGGCTTCGCCGTTAAACGTTAACACTATTCCGGAACAGGATTCTTCAAGCACCCGCACTGCAGTGCTGGCAGAATGCAACACAGCCAACACAGGTTTTCCACTTAACACCCCTTGATATGCTTTGCTGGGTGTATAGTGAGGCTCTGTACTTCCTAAAATAAAAACAGCATCCGCTGCATCTAGATGAACCAGTACATCTAAATAGGGTATCCGTTTGGGATACTCAAATACGACCGTATGCCAAAATCCGTATTTTTCTGCTAAAGGCTTAATAGTAAAACTAGTTGCATCATTGGGCGATTTACCGGTGCCTATAAAATGGAACTCTACATCCGCAAATGCATCCTTGTTTGAAGCAATGGCACGAAAAATTTCTTCCAAAGGTTGATAAGCCTTGGGCAACATGGCACCCGCATAAACCAATTGCAGTTTTTGGTTGCGTTGAAAAAGATAAGGCTGCAATTTCATATCGTTTAACCGCTCATGATCCTTCGCTTCTCCGCCATAAGGCATAGCACCAAACAAACAGCTTTTTTGTAAAGAAGGGTTACGTTCAATCACTGCCTTATAATACCCTTCGGCAACACCGGTAATAAGTGATGCATGTTTCACCGCTTTTGGTTCAAGCCATTCAGCAAGCTTTGTACTGAACCAATGGCGGGAAAATAATTTATCTGAACCCGGAAATTGATGGACCCATGGATCAATATAATCGATGCCGTATTTCACACCCGTTTTACGATGCAGGTAAGGCCCGATCAGCGAAACATAAAAGGAGGGTATAGGAATGTACACAAAATCGATTTCTTCCTTCTGTACTAATTCAAGTGCCCGTTTGCGTAGTTGATAAAAAGCACGGAGACCAATATCGCCAATCAACCTGGGTTTGGTAATCTTATAAGCTTTTACTTTTTCAATGCGTTGATGGGCAGGTATGAGTTTCTGCAGGTTCCAGTCAAGTTCCTCTTCGTAATAATCTTCATGAACGGCCAGGATGATCGGATTCCATCCATACGCTGGTAGGTGTTGTGCAAACAAACGGCTGCGATGTACAGCTGCAAGATTACTCGGAGGATAGTGGGGTGTTATGATGAGAATTTTTTTCATGACACGCCCATTAGTAGATTAACTTGTTCAACAATTACTTTCTGCTCTTGCTCCCAATTATATTTCTTTTGCCCTAACTCAAATGCTGCATTTCGGCAACTATTTAGATGCTCGGGCTGTTCATAAAACGCTTTTAATAGTGCCGCAATTTGTTTAATATCACCCTGTTCGTAAAGCCGCCCGATTTGCGAATGCTTCTGCCAGAAATCCGCATGTCCTTTGGTATTGGAAAACAGCACGCAGTTACCTGCCAGTAAATACATAAATAGTTTGTTTGATAAGGCTATTTCATTATTAATATCCCGGCCTGGTTCACAAGCCAGGCCAATATGATGTTGGGAAGCAATATGAACAATATCACGTTCATTAACAGGATCAAGAAATTGTAATTGACAAGGCAAAACTCCATATTGCGCCGCTAGTTTAACAAAAAAATCCTTCCGCCCACTTTTCCAACTTCCTAATAATGTCAATTGGATAGAAGGATTGCCCAGCAGTCCGATTGCCTCTATGATTGCTTCTAACCCTCTGTTAGCACCAACAAACTGTGAAAACCAAAATAGTTTCAGCGGGGGGGTGGTCAATTCGGTGCACTTATCTGCCGTATAGGAAACAGGGAAACAATTATTAACCGTATATATAGGAACCTTGGGATAAATTTTTTGATATTCTTCCTTGATTAACCGGGACGCAGCTGTGGCATAATCTAAACGCTGCACATAATCATCTTCAATTGCCTTAACCTTCTTCCAATGGATAGAATCGGGCATATCCTCCCCCCGATGGAAATCTTCAAAATCAAAAGCGGCTTTTACACCATGTTTGCGGGCGGCCAGCACTGCTGAAGGTAACGCCCCGATATTATGACCGATATATAAAGCGGCCTTGTGTTTTAGAGCAGCTGAAGTTAGCTCCTGGCTGTAAAAAGCAAAGGATCGAACAGCAGCGTCAAACGTATTACCTGCCAGTAGAAACAGCAAATGATATAATTTTCTGCGCAAACGGGCCCATTGGTATAACCCGTTTTGTTTTTGAGGATGGTGCCCTGCTTGTACCCAACTTATGTGTGGATAGCGTGCAAACAACTCCACATCAAATGGCTCCGCCCATGGCGATAACGGGCAATAGATTACAGTTACAACATACCCGGCTTTCCATAGCGCAACGGCTTCCTTCACCAGGCGTGGATTTGCGGATGGCTGGAGTGACGATACTAATACAATCTTCTTATCCAATGGCAGTTTGTAGTTTCCTTGATCATTCTAATAGCTAAATTGTCTTCTAGATTTCAATAGGATAAGAGAAGAACATTTATCAATAATAATTGAAGAAGCTGTTCAACTCGGTGAGTAAGGATAACTGTCTCCCGCCCCAATGATTGCACATGCTGGATAAAAAACAATTTCGGTGCATCGCTATAGCCTTCAAAAAAAATAATATGGATACACGAGTACGATT
The DNA here is from genome assembly GCF_057361365.1 of Lacibacter sp. Lineage (NCBI taxonomy): Bacteria > Pseudomonadati > Bacteroidota > Chitinophagia > Chitinophagales > Chitinophagaceae > Lacibacter > Lacibacter sp. The sequence goes on from NZ_JBMQSG010000013.1 coordinate 24,986, forward strand.
TTACGCAGTACCAAGAATATCTTTTATCGCCGTTGAAAGCTGTTCACTCTCAGTTTCCCAGTTGTATACTTCCCTTGCCAGTTGAAGAGATTTTTCTTTTTGTGTAACCACCAAGCTGTGCTCATTTATATATCTTTTTAAGATAATTGCCAATTGCTTATGGTCGCCACATGGGTAAATAGCGCCGATACCCGGGTTCGTATCAAAGAATAATTGTTGTGCAGGAGTTCCTGAAAAAATAACAGCATTACCACAAATCAAATAAGTAAACAATTTATTTGACAAAGCAATTTGATTATTTCGGTCTCGGCCGGGCTCAACAGCAAAACCAATATCAAATGCACGGGCAATCTCAAACACTTGATCCGGATGAACAGGATCAAGGAACTGCAGCCATACATTCAGGCCATCCGTGCGTCTTCCCAACACTTGCAAATACCGTTTCATCTCATCAGTGCAATACCCAAGTAATGTAAACCTGCAGGCATCTGCCGGCAACTGTTTCATTGCAAGTATCACATCTTCCAGTCCACGCTCCTTTCCGATTGTCTGTGAAAACCAGAATAATTCCAATGGATTTTTAACCTCGTTAATTGCCGTGGCTAAATGCTTTTTTGAGAAAACGTTATTAATAACAAGGGGGCTTATATGATACAATTCTTTATACGCCTTAGCCATCAATGGACTGGCAGCTGTTACATAAGCTGCACCAGGCACATATCGGTCCTCAATGAATTTTGTTCGTTCATAAATTGCTGTTGCAGGATCTGTTTGCCCCCGGTGAAAATCCTCAGCATCAAATGCATACAACCTTTTTTTAAGTTCGGCTGCTCTTCCGGCAACAGCAAGTCCGCCCAGGTTATGCCCAATATATAAGTCTGCTCTAACGGCAATAGCTGCCTGCAGCATAGCATCATAGGTTCGTATTTCTGCTCTTACAGCAAAAGGAAGAAACGAAGGAAACAATACAGAAAGTGACCTATAGCATTTATGCATTGCTCTTGAAAAGAAATACCACATCTTCCTGTTAACAGGATTACCTCCAATTTCAACCCATTGTACGGAAGGGTTACTCGCAATAATCAATCGATCCTGTTCAATAGCCCACATTACCCAGAAACTGTACAATACAGTAACACGATACCCTTCTGCTGCCAATGCAATAGCCTCCTTGGTAAGTCTTGGATTAGAAGATGGTTGGCCGGGAGTCAGTAATACAATATGCTTAGGCAGTGACATTCTTTTTGATCAATTCAATCCATTTGCCCAGTTCAAAATTTTCATCTGTATGCCCTTCAGGATAAACACCTGCATGAACAAGTTTCATGATGGCGGGTAAATTAGTAATATATTCTGGCGGCTTCGAATGTGGATGCATGGTCCAGCTTTTATAACTATTAAGGATCAGCCTGCGTCCGTTATTCCCACCGATTTTTCGATACATAATAATTTCAGGAGATCGGGGATAACCTCTGTTCAGGTATTTTACAGCAAGTGTTTCCACAAGAATACGTCCGGAAAGTAGTGGCAGGTATTTCTTCATACGTTCTTTATCAATCAGCAAACATCGGGTACTGAAAAAAGTATCAAGCCACCCGTCTTTTACTTTTTCAAATGGCACACCATGCCGGTAACTGGGGCTGTCATCTGCATGTGAAAATGGCGTGTTATATCGGGGGCAGGCAGCAACAGCCCGCTCATTTTCTTTCAACAGCTTAATTGCCTCTTCAGTCCAGCTGTAACCAGGCTCTTGAAATAATATCATATCACCATCATAATGCAGCACATATCTGGTTGAGGGCAATTCAAATCCCAGCCAGTAAGCCATATTTGCACAGCCGCCATAATCATGTGTATGGTAGTACCAGCCCCCAAGATATCGATCCCCCAGTTGCTGTATCATTGCATCACCTGGTCGCAAAACATACACATCGCAATGGTTGTAGTTGCTGGCAATGGTTTCAGCAATAACTTGTATTTGCTCCGTTTTCTGTGTAAACTGAGGCTCAGGAAACCGTGTATCCGGGTCTACCAGTTTGGTGCGGCCGGGTTTACAAATATCAACTACCAATAAAACACGAACCGCTTCCGGATGCTGTTCGATCAATGCAGGCACTGTTAAAGCGGCATAGGCAATGTCACCGGGTGAGAGATTGATCTGGAGTGTGAGTTCATGATTCTTCATAGTAGCAGATAGTATTATCCCAGCCTTCAATTTAGCTACGGGAGTGACCAATGGTTCTTACAACAAACTTTTTTGCTATTTCACGCAGAAATTTAAAATACCGCTATAATCTGTTGCTGGAATAGATGGTTAAATAATCGTTTGCAATTCTTGTATCACTGTATTTTTCAAATGCAGCATTCCGGCAGGCTTCTCTGCTTAAAGTTGGAATTAAGGCAACTTGCTCCGCCATCTTTTCTGCAGTCGTGCTGATAAAACCGGTAATACCTTCAAAGATTCCTTCCGGTACGCCTCCACCGGGAAAAGCAAGAATAGGAGTGCCACAGGCATAAGCTTCCGGTAAAACAATGGGGAATGGTTCATACCATTCCACCGGTAACAGCATGGCAGCCGCACCACCTAATAATGCATTTTTTTGCACATTATCTACTACACCAATATAGCTGATCAGCTTGTTATCAAAATGAGGTGTCAGTTCCTCTTCAAAATAACGCTGCTCTTCTTTAAGAGGGGATATATTCCCGGCGATGATTAATTTTCGTCCGGTCAGTTTCGCTACCTGTATAGCAGTATGTGCTCCTTTGCAACGTTCAAGCCTTCCTAAAAATACAAGGGGTGCATCTGCAGCTGCCACCGGAACAAAAGTAAACTGGTCAATAGGCGCACAGTTATAAACTGTTTTCCAGTCTCCACCACCCGCTATACCGGTTTTTACGATAGCATCCGATACAGCGGTATAGGTCATATTTCTGATACCGATCCGGTTCAGCCATTTAATATTGGCAGGAGTAATATATCGCATATAGGTCTGCACTTTCCTGATCTTACTCCAGGCAATGGGAAACATCCAGGCCAGTCGCCCAAAATTATGGATCACATCATGCTGCCCGATTTCTCTGTAAAGAATGCTGGTTACTTCTTTTAATAAGCCGTAATCAATGTTGATCGACTGCAGGTCAGCATTCGATCCATAAGTAACAAGTCGGCCCGGACTCTTTGAATTAGGTCCCGCAACTAAGGTCACTTCATGACCCATTTCCACGTACTTACAGGCAATATCATAGATCACCCGCTCAATACCACCGTAATGTTTGGGTGGAACAGGAATAAACGGGTCCATAAACAGTAAAATTTTCATGAAATAGTGGGGGTATTCTGAGTTAAAAAATGTTGATATAACGAAAGATGTTGTTTTATAAACCTTGTTTGCTTTTCTTCAAAATGCTTGTGCAGGTCCGGGAGCTTTATAAATCCCTTCGAAAGCATCTTTTCAAGTTCTGCAATTGCTGATGCAGAATGATTCCACTCATAACAGGAAACAAATTGTGGATATTCCTCAGCAAATTCCACTGGGCCGCCAACTCCCGGGGCAAGGACCTGTTTCTGATAATAAACTGCTTCCAATAAAACAATCGGTCCCGTCTCAATACAAAAAGAGGGAACAAACAAACAATCAATACCCGCAAAGAAATTAGCCTTGTTACCTGCGTGAACATTCGTATCCACTACGATGGTTGAAGGACTTTGTTTGACCAACTCTTCTAACTCGGCCATTGCTGTTGCGTTGCTGTTGGCGGGTATTCCCAATACAAAAGCAATATCCTTGCGGTGTAACAAACTGCGGATAAAAGCAAGCAGAAAGGCAGATCCTTTTTCAGGTGAAAGACGGCCCAGGTAACCCACACGATAGGAGGGTTGCGTTTTATCTGCGTCAACGGCAGCTCCGTAATCTGCCGTTGTTAGCGCTTGCCGTATCACGGCAAGCGATTGAGCAGGAAAACCATTTGCAATCAATTGTTGGCGTTGCCAGGCCGATACGCAAATGATCTGCACCTGCAGTTTCTTGAATGCCTGCAAGGTTTTAAGACGCTTATTTGCATAGCCGCTTACAAGATTTGAAAATCCTTGTTTTAATCCCGTTGAAAACATACAAACACTACACTGCACACCTATTCGTCCATCACAGGGGCTGCTGTTATTTTTTATAAGATCACCCTTGGCACAAAAATGACCCGGTACATGCGATGTGAAAATGATACGTGGAAATGTTTGATGACACATTTCAAAATGGCGGATATTAAAAAATGTACTGAGCGTGTGTACATGAATAATATCCGGTTGAAAATGCTCTAAAATAGGAAACATCTGCTGCCACGACCGGCTCACAATCTCCTGTTTTATTTCCTGTCGGTTGAAAACAATGGCTGGCAGCAATACTAGCTGGTAACTAGATTCTTCATACATAACAGAACGTTCTTCTTTTTCATCCTGCTGTTTCCCTCTGCTGATGAAGATCACCGATTGATGGTTTTTAACCAACCCTTTGAGTAACATATCTACATAATATTCCGTGCCGCCGGTAGTAGTAAATTGGTTGTATTCGGAAATAATGGCTATACGCATAATGTAAGCTCTATCAGCTTTTGCGGGAAAAGATTCGCTTTACTACATTAAGCAGTTCCAGCAATCGGTAAAAAAAAGGGATCCGGAATAGCCGGGGAATCCCAAGAAACAGGTTCCAGATCTCTTTATTCGCTGACGCAACAATCGGTTTTGTCGACGCCTTTACAATATGAAAATTGATCACAACAAGTTTTGCCAGCTCTGCCTTATTTGCAAGTGACGGGTTACCATACCTCATGAAGTAATTATAGTTTTCACATATAGATTGCCAGTAAGCCGCTTCATTCGATGATGATAATGAGGTACGTTTTTTAAAATCCCGGTGAAAGGAAGCAAAGTTTTCCGCTTTGCAATAACGGATCTGTATTCCCGGTATCAATGCCAGTTCCAGGTAAAGCCGTACATCTTCAATAAACCATTGCTCTTCATTAAATCGAATTTTTTCAAAAACCGTCCTTCTGATTATAGCAGCATGCACCGGGAAAAATTTTTTCAAAAAGAAAACAGGATCAGTAATTTTTCCCAACTCGGGATCTGCCGGGTATTGAAAATTGGCGAAATGTTTTTCCGCCGCTGAAACAATGTCTTCGTTATACACTCTTTTGAAATTAAAAAAAACAGCATCGGTTGAGGGTTCCGCCAGTTGATCCAAAAACGAGATCGCATAAGGATGAATAAAATCATCGGCATCGCAAAATATAACCCATTCTCCTTTGGCCTTCGAAACTCCAAAATTCCTTGCGGCTGAAGGACCGTTGTTTAACACACGATAACCCTGTACCCGGCTTGGCAGATTATAAACCTCATCAGATGAATCAACTATAATGATCTCAGTGTTACTCAGCAATGCACCATATTGATTCAGTAAATGAAGCAATTGCTTTAAATATCTGTGTTGGTTATGACAGGTTATAATTAATGAAACACCGATCATTAAAAATCTAATAGGCAATTAGATGTATAAGTCAGCAAAATTTTTATTGTTTCTTTTTTGCATGATTTGTCTCAACTTTCTTAACACTTCTGATATAGCGAGGATTTCAATAAGCAAAGATTTGAATTCAAACTTCAGTAAATGGCCAATAATAGTCCTGAATTCGAGCAGGACCCACCCACCAAGAGACGCCTTGCTGTTCTTTAAAAAAAATATATGATGCGATGACCGTTTAGTCGCAAGTGACTTTACCGTTTGAATGGATTCGTTGGTATTAGAATGACTATGATGAAATACAGCTGAGGGAATCAACATCACCTTTTTGCCTGCCTGCTTCATGCGTTCATATAGATCTGCATCCTCGTAATACATATGATATAGCTCATCAAAAAGAAAAGAGAATTGCTTCATATCTTTCAACTTCATCACAAAACATGCTCCGCATAATGTATCGATCTGGTAATATTCTTTTGTGGTTCCTGCAAACAGGTCAGTAATAAGATCCGGCATCGGTGTTAAATATACCTGCGTAAAAAAAGGCTCCACCCTGTTTGAATGATATTCGGTTAACAAAGGCATGGCTGCTGTAAAATCATTGTTTGCTTCTACTAATTCTATCAATTTCTTTAGCGAGCCTTTTGCAAGATAACCATCCTGATTTATTACCATTAGCAAATCAAAATCATCAGCTACACAAAGTTTGTACCCGATATTACAAGCTCTCCCGTAACCGATTGCTTCCCCGGCATCGATAATCCGCACATGTTTCTGATTGAAGGAATCACTAAGTTTTTCACCCGCCTTGCTATTATCAATAACAAATACCTGCACCTGATGTTGCAACGGCTCTGCAATAATCGAATTCAGCAATGCTGGCAGGTAATCGACTCCTCCATAAAAAGGAATTACAATTCCAACTTTAGACATGGCCAGTTTCAATTATGGAAAAAGTACGAAAATGTATCATGCATATTTCTTAGTTAACTTCCACCTATATCGGTTAATGAGTTTTTCAGCCTTCCGAACCCATAATGTCGAGAGAAGAATAATTACCGCATATAAGAGCCAATGCATAGCATTTGCTGAAACAGGAAAGGCCATGTAATCAATTAGTTTAGAAACAGAAAGAATAATAAAACTATGTAGAATATAAATAGGGTAAGACAAATCGCCAATAAAACGATCCCATTTTACCTTTAGAAATGAATAAAACATGCTGTTGATGCCAGCAAACAATAAAAGCGGCAACACCACATAACGCAACAAATCTTTGTTAACAGGTAGATAAGCATAACCAATAATACCTGCTAATAAAAAAATATAGAGCAGCAGCGCATACCACCGATTAAATGACAATAACTCTTTATAACGAAATGCTAGCATGCCAATTAAAAAAAGGTAAAATTGGGTAGGGAAGAAAAAATAGGTATGTACGCCAATAACCGGCCCTAAATAAATCCGTAGGCCGGCACTTGCTAAAAGAAATGCAACAAGATAGCGGCTTTTAAATTTTTGTAAAAAAGGAACCAATAAATAAAACCATATCTCCAATCCAATAGACCATGCCGGTCCGTTCAATCGCAAATTACCTCCCCAGGTATAACCCGATGAATCTATCCCTTCTAAAAAACTCCCACGAAAAAATTGAATTGTTCCATTAGGTCCGATATAAAACCATGATAATATATCCTGCCCTACCATAAACACATTGGAAAAAAAAGCAGCTATGCGCAACCATGGATTAAAATCGTTGTATACTCTTGCCCTTGCAACATTATAAGGTTTGTGCTCTAGCAAGGTAAAACCGGTTTCGAATAAGAGATAACAAACAGCAACAAGAAAAAACAGTGGCCAAAGCCTGATAAAACGACTCAGATAAAAATCTCTTTTTCTGTTATATGAGTTAGAAAGAATAAATTCCATATAAAAACCCGAAATGATAAAAAATAACTCTACACAGATATAACCTGGAATCATTTGTACCCCTAAAAAAGTGCCACCTGAATGAAAGATAACAACCGCAAATGCAAGAATAAACCTTATGACACCCATTATACAACAGTCCGTTTATTCATAAATATTATTATAGGTTTTGATTTAAAGAAAACCACGACTATTTAAAACTTTTGGCTATGATCGAATAAAGTAAAGCAGCACCTTTGGCAACATCATATCGGTGCACTGCTTCCTTTAATACCATTCCAGTCTGTTTGATGGCGTCTCTCTCATTATAATAAGTAATGATACGTGCGGCAGTCGCATTTATATCACTGTAATTGACAACATTGTGCTGTACCAAACCAGCAAACTGTGTAATATCTCCAATCCCCTCAAAACAAATCACCGGTTTACCTATAGCGCCAGCTTCCAGCACTACTAACGGAAACGGATCTTCCCTCGACGTAAGCAAAAACACATCAAAGCGCTGGAACCAATCTGTTATATTTGTTTGAGCTCCCACAAAACTTACGGCATCCTGCAATTCCAGTTTTTCGAGTTCATACTGTAATCCACTTGTTAATCCACTTTCTCCACCTACCCATACAAATTGAATAGCTGCTTCCGGGTAATCGGTTTTTATTTTCTTTGCTGCCTGCAAAAACAAATCAGGTCCTTTCCGCCAATCCTGCAATCCGCAACCCCCTACTATAAAAGGCAGGGAAGCTTTTCCGGTAATTGTTTGCGTTACATTTCCTGTTAAAGCACTTACATCAATAAACGGGTGTACTATTGAAATCTTCGAGTGATCGATACCCATCTTTTCCTCCAGGTACTTTCCGGTTTGTGACGATACGCAAACGATCCGATTAAACAAAGACAGGTTACTGGCTGTAAACTGCTCTTTATACCAGCTTCCGATGCTGAAAGGCTGTTCGTGTAACCATGCAACACAAGTAACATCCAACCTCTTCGGCAATAAAGGGATAATTTTAAATGAAGCTACCGTATTAAAAAAAAGAAGATCATAATCCGCCAGTGTTTTCAGCTGCTGTTGCAGCCATACATCACGCTTATATAATTTATGAAGTACCCTTCTTGCTGTTCCTGCAAAACCGGGAGCATAGAACGAAGGCAATACCTTACAGGAACACAGCGCTTCAAACTCCTCCACCATCTCCCCGTCTTCCAGGAACAACATATCAATCGTATAGTGCTGCTGTTCCTTCAACCACTTCACAAATTGGTACAGTACAATCGGTGCACCTGTACGTGTGGCATTGTGCGAAATAAAACAAATTCTCTTTCCGGTTATTGATAAAGCCATGAATCAGGTTAGGTCCGTTGAAAAAAAAGATACATCTCGCTTCCATTTTCCTTCAACCGGCTCCCCCTCCACTCATTCTGTGCACGCTGGTCAATGATTGTCTTAACCATTCTTGAAAAATAAAACATCAGCTTTTGGATGAAACCTAATGAAGCAGGATTACTGCGGTAACGGCCGATAAAAAAAGTATAAGGCCGCTGCAGGTAATACAGGCATATAAACAGGCAACGGTAAAAAAATAATTGTAACCTGCTAACGCCGGTTATCCCATGGCGGTAACTGGTAAGATGCTGAATAAATTGTTTTGACATACCGCTAATCCATTGGATGCCCCCATAAAACTGGTTGGCATAAAAACCAATTACAGGTTGAAACCCATATGGACGGAACAGTGCTGTAAGCTGTGCTGAAGTAAACCTTTGCAAATGCATTTCTTCTTCAAAAAAGAAGGTATTCTTCTTGTCTGTTTGTATCCCGTTCTTTGTCCAGGTGCAGATGCTATGTTCCAGGCTGCCGGCGTTGCCACAGGGTAAAATATGCAGCATCTTTGCAGTTGGGGTTGCCATATTTCCTATTATTGCTGCCGTCCCTTCCTGGTCATCCACATGCTCCAGCACATGATGCGAAAAAATAAAATCAAACTTTAAAGTTTCTAACTCAACCGAATTGCCGTTCATAAATCGGCAATCGGGAAAGCGCTTTGCGGCGTTTTCAACCGCAAGCGTACTCAGGTCGCTGCCAAATACCTCCCAATTAGGTAATGCCTTTTTCAGCACATCGGTAAACACACCATTGCCGCATCCAAAATCAAGTGCCCTTCCCTTCTCAGGAAGTGGTAACTCACGAATGAGTTGATACACCCGTTCTTTCTTTTCTGCAGGCCACTCATCCATATAACCATGTGCATACCAGTCGTTATAAAATTGTTCCAGGCTCATGTTCTTTTTTATCTATTGTAGTTACATCCAATCCTGCCGCACTCTTAACAATACTGTTAGCCGGAATGTCTTTATAAATTAAACAGTTGGCACCTACCACAACATTTTCACCAATCGTCACTCCTTTTAACACTGTTACATTACTTCCCAGCCAGCTGTTTTTCCCGATCACTACTTTCCCATAATCCAGTTCCTTACGATGAATGTCGACTGTTTCATTTTTTCTGACGACATGGTTGTGATCGTAAATTTTTACTCCTTCTCCAAACATTACATTTTCGCCTATTTCAATAGCATACATGCAATTCACCGAACAGTAATTATTCCAGAAAACATTTTTTTCAATCTTTAATACCCCGGCATCCCCAACACGGATATTACAGAAAGAACGGGTGTAAAATTGCTCGCCGATCCTTAATTGACAACTATCGGTTTCGAGATCAAGGGTAAATGAAGGTCCCGTAGAAACAGTGTCTGCAATCTGCACATGAGGATGGTTGCGAACCGCACTCAGCTTTGCATTTGCTTCGAGTATTGAACCCGCTCTGTAAAGCTTAAGAATTAATTTGCGGATCAGCCTTTTCATACCTTAGCTGTTTTGGATAAATAATTTAATTAACTGCTTTGATTTGATAAGATAGCTTTTTCTGTGAAACAGAAAATGAATCAGAAGCCCGGCCCTTTCATAAATGCCGGCAGCAGCTTTTTTCCTCGACAAATAAAATCGTATGATTTCTATTTGCTTGCCGGCAAGATAATTCCCCAGCAAAACAGGATTAAAAAACAGAACACTTTTGTTTTTTTCATTCAAATGCTGCAGCTGTAAAAGCAAACCGGTTAACGCTGATAATTGCTGAATATTGGATACAAGCCAGCTCTGTAAACGCTCTCTTTCAAGATCAATATGAAAATCTGGATCAATATGCTGTAAAAGTAAAACACGAATAGCAGATGCACTTTTCTTTTGCTTTTCACTTCTTACAAAAGAGGCTTGGTTACTATGCCTTCTGTATTTCAATAATGTCACCGGAAGATTTACAATTTCAGTGGTTTTATACAACCTGCACCATAAATCATAATCTTCTGATGGCTCAAAATTTCTGTTATAAACAGGAGAATGAGCAGCTAAAATGCTTCGGCGGATGAAAACAGTTGGATGTGCAACAGGATTGTATTCGAGGGAAGTAACTTTTATTTCCTCAAATTCAACCGGCACTGTAATGGTTTCATTAGTTCCGATAATGGTATACCACGATCCGCAAACTCCGGTTCCGCTATTATTTTCCATAAAATCATATTGCACCTGCAGCCTGTTTGTTTCAGCAATATCATCACCATCCATACGGGCTATATATTTCCCCTTCGCCAGTTCTATACCCCTGTTTAAACTATCAGTATACCCGGTATTAACTGGCTTCTGAATAAATTGAATCCGGTCATCAGCAAATGCTCCAATAATTTCTCTTGTATTGTCTGTTGAACAATCATCAATAATGATCAGTTCAAAATCTGAAAACGTTTGATGTAAAATACTTTCAACGGCATCTTTTACATACAACGCACAATTGTACACAGGCATGATTACTGAAACAGACGGTCTCAAATTCTCACCCATGCCGACGGACATATATTCGCTGTTTGTTCCTGTAATTCTTTATTGGCAAACCAATATTTTGGTGCTATCACTGTTTTTGCCGGGTTACGGTTGAGCCATGCTCCCCACCAGCTGAAACTGCTGTTGGCAACTATTTGATGTTTGCAATAACTCATCAAAAGCATATCCTTCCATGCATTGGTTCCCGTATTACCTTCAACAATACAATAATCTTCAACCATTGAAATAAGTTCCTGTTTTACCCATGCAGGATCATCAGAAAAAAAATAAAATTTTGCCTGAGCGTATTGCTCTTTTATTTTTTTAATGGCCTTTGTATAATAGTCTTTGCTGCAAACGCCATGATGCTGAAGAATAAGATTATTTAAATAATCCCCTCTTCTTACATGCACCGACACAGAAATGCAATGTTCAATCTCCTGTAAAATTCGTTTATTCGGATCATCCGCACCCAAATCCGGGAACTCAAATGATTCCCGTATAATTTTTTCATTTGAAAGAAAATAGTTCTGGCTTTGAAAAAACCCATCTAGAAGTACAGGTGCTTTTATACTAAAAAATAACGGATCAAAAGCCATTGATTGTTCTTTATAAATACGAATGGAATTCCCTGTTATCGCCCGCCTGAACCGTTGAAAGAAATTACGTTTATGTGTACTGGTTTCATGAACAATTGCTTCTTGTATGTGTGGAAACAGGTGTAACTCGTAGGGCCGGGCAACAAACACATCAACCTGTTCGGCATTTTCAATTAAATAAGACAAATCAATTTTCAAACCTACACCCAAATGTGCCGCTAATGCCTTCCCGGCAGCATACTGGAACATCTGGTTGCCTAAGCCACCTTTTACCAAACTAATAACCATTGGTATAAGCCTTCATTGTTTAACCCCAAAAACTTCTGCCAGTTTGTTTTGTAGACGCAGCCATACCGGCACAGCTGCATGATATTTGTAAAGCCGCCAAAGTTTTTTCCATGCGCCTTTATTATACGAAGTTTGATACGCATAATAATTATATATACCTGCTATTACAGAAAGAGGTAATTTTTTGTAATGATCTTTCAATACAATTTCCAGGTTATGATCGCAGGCAGCCTCTATCTGCCGGTATTTTAGGGGTTCTTCGACTTTAAACTGTATAAAATAATCTTTCACCCACTTCAAAAATTGCAAATGACCCGCTATTTTTTTCCCGGCTTCGGTTTTGGCATTACCGGAAATATTGGAACTGCTTAAACGCCAGTTTACTTTAGGACCGGGTATGGTATACAAACCTTTTGTACCTGCAAATAAAATAGAGCTGGCCCAATCAGCTCCCTGCGCATAATCTGTATAAACAAAACCACCCAATTCATCATATCGCTTCTTCGAAAAAATATGGTCTGGCATAGAATTCCCCCGCTTGTTCATCAATAATTCATTTGCTAAATCAAATGACGATTCTAGTTGCGGGCTTTCAGCTGTTTCAGCAATAACATCTCCTTCTTCATTAATGATTCGGGTATTAAACCGGTAAACGTCAAAATGAAGAGATTGACGATTGACTGTTTTATAAAACTCCTCAACACATCCCGAATCTGCGATATCATCATCTGAAAATAACCAAATCCAACTCTCATCTTCAATTAATTCAATACATCGATTCCATTGATGAACTATGTCTCTGCTTCCAATATTGTTTTCAAAACGGGTATAATTAATATTAAGTTTTGAAGAGAATTGATCTACAATCGCTTCTAAATCTTCAGGGCTGCAATCGTCGCCAATATAAACGGTAAAATCGCTGTTGGTTTGGTTGGCTAAAGATGAAAGTGCTTGGTCAAAATATTTTGCTTTAAAAGCTGGTATTATTACTGCAAGCCTCCTCATCATTTCCTCTTTGCTAAAATAATTTGGTACCCAATGTAAGTTTTGCCAAGTTTTTCTAAATCAAATTGCCCAGTGTATTCCACTATTTTCGAATAATTAGTAAGATTATTCCAATTAGAAAAGTCAGGCTTATTCTCTAATTTGTTATATTTTTTAAGAAATATGTTCTTATAAATATTATATAATATTGTTCGTTTTAACGCACTATTTTTTGTTTTCGTTTCAAATTCTTCTTTTAGAAATACGTTCTGATATAGCTGCAGATAAACTTTCTGAATTGAAAAAAACGAGTTTAGCAGTTTTTGAAATTCTACAAAACCCCATTCCTGAACATGGTATGGGTTTATTGGGCTTGCATCAAATGGGATGCTTGAAATTGGTGTAGATACTAAAAAAAGACCATCATCTTTTAATGAAGATTTGACATTGCGAAGAAATTGTTCATAGTTTTTTAAATGTTCAATTGTTTCATAACTAACAACTAAATCTAATGGTTCCTGATTAGAGAAATTTTCTGCATCCATTATTTTGTAAGTTATTTTATCATGCTTGTTTCGATGCTGAGCATATCTAATTGTATCCAAGCCTATATCACCACTTACAACTGCTTGCGCTTCGCCTTCAATAGCAAGCATTAAGCTGCCTCGCCCTGCTCCGCAGGCCAAGTCTAAAACATTTCTTCCCTTGGAATAATTACAAGCAAGCTGATATCTTTTAAGATGTGAATCTTCAGTAATACCATTGATGTAGCCGGGAATCCACCGCTCTGATTCATTCCGGAGAGTAATGTTTGCTAGAGCTTCTAACTCAAATTTCTGACAGAAAAGTTCTTCTTCTAATGGATTAATATTTCCCATATGTATGCTGTTGATTATTCTCGACTTTACTAATTAATTATCAAGTTGTTTATCAGCTATTTAATTCGTTTGAGATAGCCCATAGTATTGAATGTCGCATTGGGTCCAAAAAAATTTATCCATTTATAATCTACTTCGAACTTATCGTTTACTGTTAAAAATTGTTTTATCGCTTTTACTGGACCGCCATTAAATTGATCTGTCCAACCTAATGCGTCAATTATCCCGTCCTCGACAATCAAATAAGACCCAGGGGTAACTAAATGGCTAAAATGATTAATAGCGTCAAGCGTGTTTTGATAATCATGAGATGAGTCTTCTATAATTAAGATTTTATCGAATTCTTCTGCCAACTTCAAATTGTAATCTTTCCAGCCTCTATGAAAAAATTTTATTCTTGAATTATCCTTGGCTTGTGAATAAGCCCTATCATCAATGTCAATTGTATGAATTACTCCTTTTCCTATAGAGTCCATTATGTTAGCAAGATAGAGAGCAGTTCCACCATGATTAGTTCCAATTTCAATAATCAAGTCGGGTTTAACTTCATTTAATATCATTTGATATATAACGTAGTCAAATGGGCACTTTAAACAAGGTACGCCCTGATAGGTCATTTTGTGGTGGCCCCTTTCAATATCAGTCAAAGAATAAAATGTGTCCAACGGTTTCGATTTAAATAAACGGCTTAAAAGATTCATTTCCTACTATTTTAGATGTTGTGTTTCCCAATTTAATAATGGCCTTATTAGTCCTGGAAATTTTCCAGAATAGATACCTCTCGCAGATTCGGCGTTCATTTCGTCCACAATAAAAAAAGATAATAATCCCTCTTCGTGAAAATGAACAATAAATGGATTATAACTCATTACGGCTACGGAGACGCTGACTATACCCTCTGCTAAAAAATTGCCTGGTATCATTACTTTCGATTCGTAGTATCCTTTTTGAAATACCTTGCCCTCGTAAGCATTTTTAACATCATGTGATGTAAATAGATGCTCTCCACTATCGTTGTATACATTTATTCCGGGCGTAATTTTTACGTCGTCTTCCATTACTTCGTAAATTATTTTTACGAAGACAGGTCTTCTGATATCGGCAATTTCGCAATTCTGATTTTTGTCATCTACTATAGAGATCCTCGAAAGGCGAACAATATTATTTCCTGGACGCTGCTCATTCCATTCAATAGCAGAATTATTATCTCTTGTTTTATTTAAGTAACTACGAATTGCTGCATCCACTTCTCCATCAAAATATATTTGCCCATTTTTAAGAACAAGGCACCTGTCACATAACCTTGAAACAGCGTCCATCTGGTGACTCACAAACAAAACCGTCCTTCCTTCTTTCTCACTTACATCCTTCATTTTGCCCAGGCACTTTTTTTGAAAATCTGCATCGCCAACGGCCAGCACTTCATCAACGATGAGTATTTCAGGCTCAAGATGTGCAGCAACAGCAAAGGCGAGCCGCACATACATACCGCTGCTGTATCGCTTCACCGGTGTATCAATATAACGTTCCACGCCGGCAAAATCCACAATTTCATCAAACTTACGCTTGATCTCATGCTTCGTCATCCCCAGTATAGCACCGTTGAGAAAAATATTTTCACGGCCGCTCAGTTCAGGATGAAAACCTGTTCCCACTTCAAGCAAACTCGCTACCCGTCCTTTTATTTTAATAATGCCGGTAGTGGGGGCCGTGGTACGGCTTAATATTTTAAGGAGTGTACTCTTCCCGGCACCGTTTCGGCCAATGATCCCCAGCACCTCGCCCTGCTTCACATCAAAATTGATATCCCTCAATGCCCACACATAATCGCTGTTGCCTGCCGTTGTACGGTCGTTGGTTTCGCCAATACGCAAATAAGGGTCTTCCTTTCCACGCACCTTATGCCACCAACGGTTTACGTCATGGCTAAGCGTGCCCGTGCTTACCTCACCAAGGCGATACTGCTTCGATACCTGCTCAACTTTTATAACTGTATTACTCATGTTTCAGCTTCCGTTCTTAATAAATCAGAAAATCATATATCCTAAATCAAAAATCATAATTCTACACAGTGTCCATAAACGTTCTCTCTACCTTACTGAAATAGATGGCACCGATAACCATTACAACCAGCATAAACAGCAAGCTGTACCCCAGCGACAAAAAATTAAAACCCGGGCTCTTAAACAACGCATAGCGAAAACCTTCCACAAGGGGGCTGAGCGGGTTTAATTCAATGATAGCCGCAAAAGATTTACCCTTTAAAAACGACAAAGGATACGCCACAGGTGTGGCATACATCAGCAATTGCACGGCAAATGCAATTAACACAGTAAAGTCCCTGTACTTGGTGGTAAGTGATGAAATAATAATGCCTGCACCTAACCCGATACCTGCCATAATAATAACCAAGAGAGGAATCAATAACCAGTTTACACCAAATTGTATAGGCACATCACGAAACACGGCAAACCAGAACATTGCCAAAAACAAAAGTCCGAACTGTATACCAAGTTTTACAATATTGCTGATAACAATGGATAGAGGTAACACCAGGCGTGGAAAATAAACCTTTCCGAAAATATGCGCATTGGCCACAAAGGTGTTCGATGTAGCGGTTAAACAGGTTGAAAAATAGTTCCAGATAGTAATGCCACTCATATAAAACAAAACGGGCTCAATACCATCGGTGGGGATATTAGCAATTTTTCCAAATACAAGTAAAAACATGATGGTGGTAAGCACGGGTTGCACCACATGCCACAGTGGCCCAAGAATAGTTTGCTTGTACTGCGCCACAAAATCCCTTCGCACAAACAATACCATGAGGTCTCTGTAGCGCCATACTTCTTTTAAGTTAAGATCAAATAAAGACGTTTGAGGTTTGATCTCCATGTCCCATTGTTCTCTTGTATCGTTATAATGATTCATAATTTTTTGTCTTTCACTTTTCCACTAACTACTTTCGGCTATACACCACCGGCTATTTACTACCGGCTATCCGCCACCGTCTTTATTCAACCTCTTCGCTATTCACAAAGCTCAAAAAGAAAGTTGGCCGTACCTTGTTTCAGAAATCCTGCATCCGCCATCACAGATCAGAAATCTTTTTCGCCGGGTTACCAGCATAAGTTCCCTTCCTCTTAATATCTTTTGTTACTACAGCTCCTGCACCAATCACCGTTCCATCGCAAATACTTACCGGAAGAATGGTGGCATTGCTACCAATACTCACATTGTTGCCTATAATGGTTTTCTTCCACTTCTTTTTATCTCCTGCTGCAGGTTTACCATCACTGAATGTATCGTTAATAAACATGACACCATGACCAATAAAACAATCATTACCGATCGTCACCAGCTCACAGATAAAACTATGACTTTGAATGCGGCAATTCTTTCCAATCACCACCCCTTTTTGTATCTCAGTAAAAGGACCCACAAAACAATCATCACCAAGCTCGCATTCGTACAGGTTGCCTGGTTGCATGATCACAACATTCTTCCCCGTTTTAACTTTCCGGAGACTGATTTTTTTTAATGTATACTTCGCCAAATCTTTATTTATGTCAGACTTACTGAACATTTAAAATATTCGCATATAAACAATCTGTTACCCATAGAATGATGAATAAAAATTCCTCAGTAATTCACCACACCTGTCCCGCCCTCAAGCGGGAGTAGCACAATTGCTTAATCAGGGCTGACGACGGAACATGGGGGGTAATATGTTCCGTCTTGACTTTTTGGTTCTTTTGTGTCAACCTGTCCCGCCTTAGCGGGAGACAAAAGAACGAATAAGTTGTGTTCACACAACATTCCTTGTTGTAAGGGTCGCTTTGTAAAACTGCTCAATCATCCTCACACTGCAAATCCCTTCCTCACCCGATACGTACTTTTTTTGCTTCCCTGCAACAACCGCAACAAACTCGTCATATACTCTTGCATGATTGTTCATGGAACCTTGGTAACCTTTATACTCATTAGCAGCGTTGCTGCTCTTAAGTTTTGCCAGGTCAATGAACGCTGGCTCCTGGTATTCGATCGTATTGAGGTAGGCACCACCAATCTTGATCGTTGCCTTTTCTGCAAGTATGGTTACCGATCCTTCATAATTTTTGTTAGTGCTGTTTACGCTGTAATGAAACGTGCCCGGCACTCCTTGCTTCGTCATAAAGGAGAACACGCCTGTATCTTCTACTTCAATAATACTTTCGTGTGCAAGATTTGTTGTGAACCCTTTCACTGTTTTTACTTCGCCAAAGAACCAATACAGCAAATCCACAAAATGGCTGAACTGTGTAAACAACACACCACCATCAAGTTTCTTTGTTCCTCTCCAGTCCGATTGCTGGTAATAAGCTGCGGGCCTGTTCCAGAAACCATTTACCTGTATGCTATAGATCTTCCCGAGTTTTTTTTGATCCAGTAATTTTTTCACTGCAACCACGGGAGGATTCAACCGGTTTTGCTTAACAATGAGCAAATGCTTTTGAGCTTTGCTTGCAGTCGCAATCATTTTTGTTGCATCGGCACTTGAAATTGCCATTGGCTTTTCACACAACACATGCAACCCCGCTTTCAGTCCTGCAATACTGTGTGCCGCATGTAACCCGTTGGGCGTACAAACAACCAAAGCATCAGCGGTTTCACCACGAAGCATATCTTTCAAAGAAGTATAACCGTAACAATTGTATTGTTTCGAAAACTGTTTCACTTTTTTTTCCTCAATATCACACACTGCAACCAATTCACCTCTTTCTGCAGCAAGCCTTGCGTGCCGATCACCAATTGTTCCGCATCCAGCCAATAAAAAACGAATTGCTTTCATCAATTTCAACTTGCCAGAGAAAGAGGCAATAATAATATAAACATCATGAGCAAGGGATGTAGATGCCTATTCAAATGTAATTCACCACAGTAGTACAGATGCCAAATCAAGGCTTACGCCGAAAGATGGGGGTAATATCTTTCGGCTGTCTTTTCCTGCCCGATCTGACTCGGTCAGGCGGGGGTTACTTTTGGACAACCTGTCCCGCCTCAGCGGGAGCAAAAAGTGACAAAAAAATACCGCTTGCGCAGCAAGTCTCTCATAATCTTTCAAACACGGTTTGTAACCTATTCTTAAACTTCTCAAAAGAAAAATACTTCAACATGTTTTGTTGTACTTCTCTTGAATCATGTTTCGTACTTAACGTTTTTACCAGCGCCTCAGCCAACTCTTCTCCATTATCTGGATCAACCAATGTCCCCAATTCCCCAAACTGCAATGCTTCCGTACTCCCATCCTTATTACCTGCTATCACAGGTAATCCACAAGCCATCGCCTCAGTGTACACAATACCAAAACCTTCCCCTTTACTTGGCATTACAAATACATCAGCCAGTAAATAATGATCCGTTAGTTCATCATCTGCTACAAAACCCGGCATCATCACTTTGTCGGCAACACCCAGTGAACTGATCAAAGCATTCATCCGTTGCAGTTCTGTTGCATCGGCTTTGCCCGCAAGAATATATTTGAATGGAATATTTTTTTTCACGAGTGCTGGCAGGATGCTCACAAGTGTGTCATAACCTTTATAACCTTCATTACTGTTCAACCTTGTTAAGGTGAATATTACTTTTTCGTTTGCTGCGATACCATAACGTTTTTGCAGGTAAGCTGGCTTTGTAAACTCAGTTGGAAACTTGAAAAAAGGATCAATGGTATTGGGAAACACGGTGATTTTTTCTGCAGGTAAACCCTGTTTCGATATCAGCTGATTTTTTGTAAAATTGCTCACAGCTAAAAGTTGATCGGCGTTTTGTAATGCTTTTTTCTTTAATCCGCCAACGGGTTCAAACACTTCAATACCATGACAAACAATCACCAGCCTTTTCTTCGGAGCAATACGTTTTAATAAAACAGCAATAGGCGCTAAATTCAAATGCCCCAGGATAACAACATCCTGTTTCAATGATTCTTTCACGGCCCATAACACAAACAACAATTTGTTACCCTTGAATGCATGATAAGTTTGTTGCGTTGTATAATTTTTGTCAAATGACTCATCATACATTCCACCAAACACGGTGCTTAGTTGAAGTGAAGTGGAAAGATCACCCAATGCCTTTATAAAAGCCCGGTTAAATTTTTCAATACCACCCATATGGGAGAAAGCAGTTAACACAAAAAAACCAATCTTTTTTTTTCGCATTTTAATATTCTCGCTCAATCGTAAAGCCTCTTGGAATGGATCCCCTCCTGGGAGGTAACCGGGCGAAGCAAAGGTTAGGAACTTCGTTCGGGGGTGGGTCCTGTTATTGCTTGTTTTGAAACCTGCTCATCAGCAACGCACACCAATACCTGCCCCACGATAATTTTTTCTCCCTGAATTTTTTATACAAGTGTTCTTCATCATTATTCGAAGGTTTGATGAATTCATTCTCCTTTAACCATCCTTCAAAGGGAAAGGTGAACCCCTGCTTCTTTCGTTTCCAGATAGCTTCAGGCAATTCATGCTCAAATGCCTTTACCAATACATATTTCGGAGGCACTTTTTTAAACTTGATCGATTCATTGATGGCCCCCGCCATGATCATTACTTCCTTATCAAGAAACGGAACACGTATTTCAAGTCCGTGCCACATGCTCATAAAATCCGAATCCTTCAGCAACTGGTTCTGCATGTAGAAATTTGTTTCAAGCCAGCTGATCCTGTTACCATCCGTTAAGCTGCTTACAGGATAATATTCACTTAACTCCAGCAAGTCATCTTCAATTGCCTTTTCCGTGCCTCCCAATAAAGAAGCCACCGACCGGGGTGTAAAAATTCCACGGTAACTTAAATATTCCGCCGCAGTACTTTGCATACCTGCATAACTGAGTTTGCGCACCCGGTGATCCGGGAAACCCTGCAAACTTCTGAGCAACTGTTCAGGCATCTTCTGCACATACTTCATTTTTTTCTGCTGTTGAAAAGAGGGATAGCCGCCAAATAATTCGTCGGCGCCTAATCCGCTTAAAACAGCTTTCAACCCGTATGCTTTTGCATACATCGAAATAAAATAAGTATTAATACCGTCCAGGGTAGGTTGATCCATAGCCTGAATGGCATCTTCCAGCTGCTGATTAAAAATATCTTTTGTAACTAAAAATGATTGGTGTTTGGCACCTGTCTTATTAATAATTAGTTGCTGAAACTTCTCCTCCGAGAAATCTTTTTCGTTGAAAACAATCGACAGCGTATGAAGATTTTCTTTTCTGGTATGACTGGCAATTAAAGTAAGCAGACTTGAATCGATACCACCACTCAGGAACAAACCGATGGGTGCATCCGAAATAAGATGACGGTCAACTGCCTGCTCCAGTGTTTCCCGCATGAGCTGCAGTGCTTCCTCCTCGCTTTTCAATTTGCCTGTAAACCCCCATTTAAAGAAACGATGAACTTTCTTTTTTAAAGAGGGGAGTTCAATCACCAATGCCGTTCCTTTGGTAAGCGGAACCACGTTTTTAAGCGTGGTAATTGGCTCAGGAAGGTGACCGAAAGTTAGAAAGGCAGAGCGCCATTTTTCATTTTCTTCAAATACCTTTTCTGTTGTGGCAAATGCCCTGATTTCGGAGGCAAAATAAAGACAATGCTGATCGAGATAATAATACAAAGGCTTAATACCTGCATGATCCCGGGCCAGTACCAGTTGTTGCTTTTTTTCATCAAGTAAGGCCAGCGCAAACATGCCGTTAAAATATTCAAAGGCATCAACACCCCATTGCCTGTAAGCTTTCAATATAACTTCCGTGTCACTTTCCGTTTTGAATTGATGACCATAATGCTGAAGTGTCGATCGTAATTCCAGGTAATTATAGATCTCACCATTGAAAATAATCGTCAGTTCGGCATCGATCATGGGTTGATGACCCGCTTCAGTTAAATCGATCAGCGACAAACGACGATGACCAAACGCTAAGGGTAAAGATGAATGCGCAAACAACCCTGCATCATCAGGCCCGCCTCGGTGCATGGCATCACGCATGTTTATCACCTGCTCCTGCAGGTTTCTCAATGATGGGTCAAATATTCCGGCAATGCGGCACATTGGGTAATAAAATCATTGTTTTAAATACTTCCACGCTAAAATCTGAGGCATTAAAAAGTCAGGCTTAAACTGAATAAACGCTGCTTCAGCAGCAAGCCTATGTTGTAAAAAAGCCTCAACTCACAACCACTTTTTAATTATTCTACCAGCCGCACAGAAGTTGTTCAATATTTGTTCAACAGCTATTCACCACACGTGTCCCGCCCTCAAGCGGGAGTAGTACTCAGCTAAATCAGGGCTGCCGCCGAAAGATGGGGGTAATATCTTTCGGCTGTCTTTTCCTGCCCGATCTGACATCGTCAGGCGGGGGTTACTCCTGAGCCTGTCGAAGGATGGACAACCTGTCCCGCCTCAGCGGGAGCAAAAGTGACAAAAAATACTGCTTGCACTGCAAGCACAAACAATCCTTAATAATGATCTGCTACGTTCTCTCGAATGTTTCAAACGGGAATTATCAAATCATCCTGTCACTTTGCGCCACTAGCAAGCCACTTTAGGGAGGAGTTTACTTAATCCCTATAAACTGTAACACTTTATTATACCATTTATTCTTCGCAGGATCATTGTCATAATAACCATAGCCATAACCATAACCATAACCATAGCCATAACCATAACCACCATACCCATAATAACTGTTATAGCCTTCCACCTTAATATCATTCACGAGGATACTCACATTGGGAAATTTCTTTTGCTGGTAAAGATCTTCCAGCATCTGTAATTGCTTCTTAAAGGTGTAGCGTTGGCGGATGACAAATAAAGTAGCATCAGCAAACTGCGACAGCGTCATAGCATCACTCACCAGTCCAACTGGGGCAGTATCAATAACAACTGCATCAAAATTATCCCTGCAGAATTCAAACAGTTCTTTCACCTTTGGCTCAAGCAACATTTCTGATGGGTTGGGTGGCGTTGGTCCGCAGGCGATCACAAATAAATTATCAATCTCAGGAACTTTAATAGGCAATTCTTCCAGGCCGATTTTGCCGATTACAAAATGGGTAATACCGAATGCACGTTGTAACCCAAGGCCGCTAACCACTTTGGGCTTACGTAAATCAAATTCCAATAACACCGTGCGTTTGCCTGTTAATGCAATCGAGGCGGCAAGGTTGGTGGCAGCAAAAGATTTACCCTCGCCGCTGAAAGAGGAGGTAACTAGTATCACCGGGGTGCGGTCCTTTTTCAGAACAGGTTGAAGATTTGATCTTATGATCCGGAATTGCTCTGCAAGGATGGTCCGGCTGTTTTTAACGACTACCAGTGTTTGCCCTTTATCATTATGACCCAGCTCACCGATAACGGGCATTTTCGTCACCTTACTGATATCTCCCTTTGTTGTAACCCGGTCATTCATCAAATCTCTGATCAAAATAATAATAACAGGAATTAAAAGACCAAAGAATACAGCCAGCATATACGCACTACGCTTCTTAGGGAAGATAGGCATCCAGCCGCCTTCAGCTTCTGAAAAGATCTTTGAATTGGAAACAGTCGATGCGAGCTGTATACCCGTTTCCTCTCTTTTTTGCAGAAGAAACGTATATAGCTCATTTTTGATCAATTGTTGGCGTTTGATCTCACGAATCTGGCTTTCTTTTTCCGGCAGGGAAAACATTTCTGTGCGTACCGTTCTTGCCCTCCGTTCTAATTCGTTTCTCGACAACACATATGCCTGTCTTATATTCTTCAAGTTCTCGATCATGGAAGTGCGTGTCTTTTCGATATTCTGTTCAATTTCTTTGATCACAAGACTCCCTTCTCGGCTTACTCTTAGCTCATTTTCCCGCTGTAAGATCAGCTGATTATATTCACTCACCAAAGAAGTTAACGTTGGGTCAACAATACCTAAAGTGGTGGGTGTAAGATTGTAGGCATTTTTTTTATCCTTGATATAATTATCCAGCAGATCAAGTACCATAATCTGCATTTCTTGGGTGCGCAGTTCCGATTCAGAATCGTTGATATTATCTAAGTACATCTGCGATTGATTCTCCAGGTCGAGAAATTGGTTGCGCTTTTTGAAATTCTGAAGGTCGGTTTCAACTATGCCAAGGTCAGTCTCCAGATCTCCAAGTCTTTCAGAAATAAACCTAAGTGAATTTTCAGAAATACGGCTTTTGTCCTCAACATTGTAACGGCCATATTCTTTCATTACCTGGTTCAGAATGTCGATACCTTTATCCACATTTTCGGTGGTCAAACTAAGATTCAAAACGCTGGAGCTCCGGCTTTTTTGAGCGATACCCAGCCTTCCGGAAATGGCTCCTGCCACCGATTTCGATGAGCTCCAATAATAAGTATATTTTCGTCCCACCGCATCCTCGATTCCTGGATTAGGAACCACCCTGAATGTTGAGCCCCCAACTTCAATATTACTATAAAATGGTCTTGGCTTCGTTTCCTTGTTCATCATGAAACTATTATGCCCGGTCAATTGAATATTAAAGGAATAACCTCTATTACTGTCGCTGATATTTATAGGGTCAACAATAAAAGGTGTCTGTTTGTAAATTTCACTGCTACGCACTTTTCCGTGCTCCACATAACTGCTGTTAAGATGTAATGAGTCAACAACACGCTTCAGGAACTCTTTTGATTTCATCAGGTCGATTTCATCTTCCGTATTAATCTTGTCGGTCGGATTAAAAATGCTGCTGAACTTATCAGTGCCCTTAATGTTGGTGGCATTCTCGACCTTCACGATCATACTGCTCCCAACAGTAAACAAAGGAGTCGACCAGCGCAAATAGGCCCATGCAACAATTAATGCTACACCTAAGGAGAAGAAAAATAAAGGCAGGTTCGAAATATATTTGAACAGGATCTCTTTAAAAGTTAAGAGCTTGCTGTCGGTGTCTGCTTGTGGCAGGTGATCAAATTCGTTGGCCATTTAATTATTATTAACGGAAAATAGTAGTGAGAACAACAATAACATTAATAAGACTCAAACCAAATGATACATATTGAAGAGTTCGTTGGGTAGTTTGGTCAGATGTCTTCAGCTGTCTGTCCGAAGGCGCCACATAAACTATATCATTTTGTTTCAGGTAATAATTAGGCGATTGAAAAAAATCACCCTTGGTCAAATCAATCGTATGCATTGTACGCTTGCCATTTTGTTCTCGGATGATCAAAATGTTTTTCAGATTGCCCCCGGGCGCCACACCACCAGCTAAGGCCAGGGCATCAAGAAATGTCAATCGCTCAGAAGTAGAACTCACCTCTCCCGGCGCACCAACCAGTCCGTGAAACGTAACCCTGAAATTTTGGTAACGAATATTCACGATTGGGTCTTCTTTCAAATATTCACTCGCACGCTTAACGATTTCTTTTTCCAGTTCAAGTTTGGTCATCCCGTCAGCACGGATAATGCCAAGCAGTGGTAATTTGATTTCTCCACTAACGATGTCAACCAAATAGCTGTTTGATGCCCCCCCTGTACCGGCAGAAGCCGAATTTCCAGCTGTGCTGGCACCTACTGTTCCTGATGAATAATTCTGACTGAACATTTGGTTAAGAGCCGAACTTCTCGATGAAATATTCACTTGTAAAAGATCTCCTTTCTGTATAATAGGCTCCACTAATTGGTATTGATTGAGCTTGGCTGTATCCAGTCCTTCGTTGAAATAAACGGCTTCCTTTCTAAGCTTTGCGGGCGACACACAGGAAGAAAGAAACAGCAGGCAAACTGCTGTTGAAAATAAAAGTAAACGTATCATGTAATGTATTTGCACAGTTTAATCAGCCATGGTTCAAACGACTCATCCACTGATTTATTGAACAATAGTGAAATTTGAAATTGCTTTTACTGAACTGCAGGCACCAATAACTTCAGAACTTAAAGACTTAGAACCTTAGAACTAAAACTTTTTCTCAACCACCGGTTCAAGATTGCTCTTCTCAAACTGTGCCGTCAATTCATATCCCAGGCTCTCAAGTAAAACATACGCCCGGTTATTCAATACTTTGATCACAATACCCTCCGTATCCATCATCAACCCGGTTTTTACTCTAACTTTTTGGCCACTTTCCAATTGCACAGGCCTTGCCTCTACATCCGTATACTCATTCAGGAATTTCCGGATCACATCTATTTCCTGTTCTTTGATGATAGCCGGCTTGCCGTTCCAGTAAAGAAAATTCACCACCCCGTCAGTTAACCGCACCCTTGTTTTTTCTTCCTCTGAAATCTGGACAAACACATACGATTTAAATAAAGGTTCTTCAATCACTTTGTATCGGTCGCTCCATTTGCGGCGCACCTTGTTCATCGGGCAGTAAAAACTCAGCCCCTTCCGTTCCAGCTGCTCGCAGATCTTCTTCTCCCAGCGGGGTTTTGTATAAACAGCATACCAGTTTTTCATCCCTGTCATATCAAACACATTTTTCAATCTCCAACTCTTCTCCAACTTCAGAACTGAAGAACTTCAGAACTATAGAACGTAGATCTGACATTTTTCTTCCCTTTGCCTGAACCAGGGAGAATCGTAGCCTATCCTCTTTCCGCCTTACTCACTTCCCGGCAACCAACTCAGAATCTTAGAACTTCAAAACTGGTGACTACCGGCTCCCGGCCAACAACTCCGGCACTTCCCAACCAAAAACCACGAACTTCAAACCATAAACCAACCCAATTTACTACAAAGCTTCGCCACCTCAGTCACACCAAACTAAAAAAAGACTGAGTTTCCCGGTAAAACGTAAAAATGTATAACGATAAAAGGGCAAACAAGCCAAACAGGCTCATTTACCCTCCATCAATTATTTAAATGCTGCCAGTTGGCAGACTTTTGTTGGTTGTCGATTTCACTATACAATTCACAGGTGCTACGGCACCGTTTCCATAGTTGCAAATATATGTCCTTTAGACAGTTACAGCCACTTTCCACATCCCCTTTCTAAAATAAAACACTCCCTTGGCCGATTCGTACGCAAGTTAAAGGATGGAGGGCAATCCGGAAAAAATAAAATTTATACATTTCACACTTTTCATCCGACCGGGGTTTCATTTCGTCCGATAGGACGTCTCACAACGTGGCCCCCGGTATTCGGAAGCAATGAGCACCTGGGATCTCCCCTCATCAATAAAACTCCTGCACAAAACAATCAAAACAGCCAACAGCAGGAAAAAATGGAAAGGCATACCTGCCAATGCACTTTATTTTACCACCCTTGTAACCGATCTGGTAACTGTTGTGTTCGCCCTGTTAGAAGAAATTCATTACAAGGAAGAAGTAATAATAACAGCAGAAAAAAATACGCAGCTTTGGTCATTAATAACATATGAAAACTACTGCCGCTGGCACACCGGCAAAACACCTTGGGACTTTTTTCCCCGCCACCTTTCAAAGAAAGAATTTCTGAATCCTTATCTCACATTAGAAAAATTCACAAAACTTCATACGCTATCCGAATGGAAATACATGATCAACGATATACTTATCCACGCCCTTACCACCGAAAGCATTTCAGAATTCTCCGACGATGAATGCATGCTCCATACCTGGATTTATCTCAGCAAACTCCTCGAAGCAACCCACCTCATTGAAGTACACCAATCCACCCCTCAACCCAAACCCCGCCCCAAATGGAAATCTCTTCCTGTTACGGCTTAATAACCCTCACCG
This sequence comes from Lacibacter sp., assembly GCF_057361365.1. NCBI lineage: Bacteria > Pseudomonadati > Bacteroidota > Chitinophagia > Chitinophagales > Chitinophagaceae > Lacibacter > Lacibacter sp. The sequence goes on from NZ_JBMQSG010000013.1 coordinate 52,766, forward strand.
ACTATTTACCATTGACAATCAACATTAACCATTAACAATTAACCATTAACAACTAACCATTAACAATTAACAACTAACCATTAACCATTATCACGACATCACATAGGATGATCGTGTAAATTGTACCGTTATTCACTACAGTAGCACAAAACCATAATCAGTTAACAATCCGATTTCGGGCTGTCATGCGAAATCGGGGGCCTTTTTCCTGCCCGATCTGACGTCGGTCAGGCGGGGGTTACTTTTTGGCCAAACAAAAAGTAACAAAAAAACATCGCTTGGCAGCAAGCTACCTGTCCCGTCCTAAAATAACTATACACAAAGAAGTATAGTATGTCAGTTAAAAACAACACTTCAGCAAGAGTTCAGTTTTCAAAGAAAGTCATCCGTCAGGCTGTTCAAGAAGTAGAAGA
>NZ_JBMQSG010000014.1:0-6888 GCF_057361365.1 Lacibacter sp.
AACCGTTAAGTACACGCAACCCATTAATGCATAAATTTGAAAAAAATGATCCTGTATAGCTCCTTTAGGATTACCAGTCCCGGGTGTATAGCTAATCCAGGATTTATTCTCTCACCTGTATAGCTATTTTAGGACTAGACAGAGCAAGCGATCAATGGCCCGTTCCGGCACCATACAGCATAGCTTAAGCCACTTTACGCCCCGTTAAAAGCGCTCAAATGCCCGCTCACATCCGCACAAAACTAAAAGCTGGCCCCAACAAATCGCCTTTTCGTTATTATTTTACACATAGAACAACACGTATTCTGCATTCTGAAAAAGATAAAGTTGTTAATGCGTATTGGGATGTTTGCAAGCCATCCAGTAATCGCAAATGACTTTAATATCATTTTTCATGTCTTCATAACTATTCCGCTTTTGAAAAAATCCCTGCACGGTCATTTGGGTGTAGGCTTCGTTTACTGAGGCTTGATCAACCGACGTAGAATAAAATACAAATGGGATACTTTTCTTCCGTAACTCTTCATCGTTATCGATGCTTCGTTTAAATTCTATTCCATTTTCACCGGGAAGATTGATATCACTGAAAATAAGGAAAGGCTGCTCCGGAGTTTCTTTTAGATAATTGAACGCATCCTCGCATAGTTTAAACAAAATAACTTTATTTGAGATAGTTAATTCCCGTAAAATATCTTCAAATATTTCTTCATCATCGGAGTCGTCTTCAATAATAATAATAGGTCCGGTCTTAGCCATAGAGTTATTTTTTAGGTTAACATTATTATACAATCGAACGAAAAGCAAAATGCTGTAAAGTTGTGGAGATTACTGCTGTGGTGGATGGGGAGAGGCTTGTAGTATGATCGTTTATTCAAAGCCGGCGATGAAGATAAGTACATATAGCGGCTTTGTCAACCCGATTAAGCTTATTCGCTAACCGGTTTGTGTAACATCTTTTATATCTTAAAGGAAAAGGCGGTTCCAACGAACCGCCTTTTCTCACTTATTACTGTTTGCTGTAGACTACCGCATATCGGCGGCCTTCTCACTTCATCTTGCTCTTAATATAATCGATCTGCTCTTGCAGTGCGTTTACATCTTCACCTGCTTTCTTCAACGTTTCTTTCTTACCAATGATGGTTTTGAAGAAATTCTCAAACACTGGCCCCAGGCCATATTGTTCCGGGATGCCTTCCCTGAATTTTACAATAGCATCAATACCTCGTTTTACTTTTTCAGTGTTTTTGATGCTGCCAAGCATATTTGCATAAGTAGCAGTTAAATTAAATTTCGCCTGTGTTAAACCCATGCTGCTGTAAGCTTTCGTTATTTCATCAAACGAATTTTCATCGCCACTTTTGATCAACGTAGTGGCAACAGCGTCAAGCAGGTTGCCTTTCATTGGCTGTTGCGATAAACGCTTTGCTTCCGTTAATGCAGCAGGAGGATCAATTTTCTCCAATGCGGTTAAAGCTGCTGCACTTAATGTATACGAAGAATCATTAAGCAAAGTAGTGAACAAAGTTTTGTAACCAGGTTTTTTCAGGTTGCCTAAGAATGTAACTGCAGCGCTGCGAACTATACGACTGGCATCTTTCCTTGCAATAGCTTCCACAGAAGCTTCTGTTGCTTCAACAATAGCTGCTTTCTTTACATCCAGTTTACCGATTGCAAAATTGCGTAAGCCACTATACCTGTCATTAATTGCTTCCTTCATGAATGCAACTGCTTTTGCATCATCCTGTTTCTTGGATATAAAGTCGATCGCTTCTCTTCTGTCTAAATACAAGCCGGCATATTTATATTGATGAATATATTCTTCCAGTGTTTTGTTTTCTTTCTTTACTGCAAGCAATATTTTATCGCCATCAAAATTGATAAGGTCAGGTTTTGCAGCAACGGAAATGGAAAATGTATCGATTGCATTCTTCACCCAAACCTGCTGACGTGTTTTGCTACTGCCATTATATATATCGATAGCAACAGGAAGTTGAAACAGTTTGTCTTTTTGTGTTTGCTTTACAATCACAATGGCCTTCTTGCTGCTTTCATCATAACTGTAATTGATGTCAAGCACCGGGTGACCTGCACTAAAATACCATTGGTTAAAGAACCAGTTCAGATCCTTACCGGTAATTTCTTCAAATGCAATACGCAACTGATGTGCTTCTGCCGATTTGTATTTATTGGTAGTTAAATAAAGATTCAATGATTTAAAGAAAGCATTGTCGCCAATATAATTACGAAGCATATGCAAAATGCGTCCGCCCTTATTATAACTTACTGCATCAAACATGTCTTCCTTATCATTATAATAGAAACGAACAAGATCTTTCTTTTCGCTATTGCTGCCAAGATAACCTTGCATGGCTGAATAATTGGTAGCATCAGCTTTGTCTTTGCTGAATTTATATTCATCCCACAGGTATTCACTGTAATTAGCAAAAGATTCATTGAGTGTAAGATTGCTCCAGCTTTCTGATGTAACATAATCGCCAAACCAATGATGAAATAATTCATGCGCAATGGTTCCTTCCCATGCATTACCATCCACGAGTTCACGGGCATCTTGCTGTGCACTTTCCTGGTGTAAAGTTGCAGTTGTATTTTCCATGGCACCACTTACATAATCACGGCCAACCATCTGTGCATATTTCACCCAGGGATAATCAACACCGGTGATCTTTGAAAAATAAGTCATCATTTCAGGCGTGTTGCCAAAGATCTTTTTAGCAACAGAAGCATATTCCTTATCAACATAATAACTCACTTCTTTTCCTCTCCAGCTTTCTTTCACCACAGCAAAATCGCCGGCGCCCATAAAGAACAGGTAAGGAGAGTTGGGTTGATCCATCTTCCAGTAATCGGTACGTGTGCCATTGCTGTTCGGTTTTTGGCTCATCAGTTTTCCGTTGCTGAGTGTAACCCATTTGGCAGGCACCGTTAAATAAAAATCCTGTGTCGTCTTTTGATTTGTTTTGTCGATTGTAGGGCACCATACACTGGTAGCTTCGGTTTCACCCTGGGTCCAGAATTGGGTAGGTTTATCTTTTTCTTCACCCTTCGGATTAATGAAGTACAATCCTTTTGCATCGGTGATAGCTGCACTGCCCTCTGTTTTAAAGTCGTTTGGCTTTGCAACATAGTTGATGTAAACAGTGTAAGCTTCGCCACCTTTATATGTTTTATCAAGAGTAATTTTCAAAAGAAGGCCATCGTATTCATGTTTCAGTTTGCTGCGGCTGCTTCCTTTCTGTATGGCTACTTCTTTAATATCCATTCCTTTTGCATCAAGGATCAATGTATTGCTGGCGTAGAAATAGGGTTTTAATGTCAGCCATGCATTTCCCATCAATTGCGCATTGGGAATATCAAAACTGGCCTCCAGTTTTGTATGCACCAGTGCATGTGTTTTTTCAGGTGTTGAACGATAGATTTTTTTCCAGCTTGTATCAGCCTGTTCCCGCTCCTGTGCAAATGCGATGCTGCTGCTGAATAACAGCAAACCAATAAAGAGATTTCTTTTCATGAATGTAAACGATTTGATTTTTGGAAATGACCGGTTGCAAATAAGTGCATGAAGGCAAGCATTTGATACGGTTACTCCGTTTATTTAACGTGTAAAGATAAAGTGGCTCATGATTTGAACAGTAGAATTTGACAAATGGTTTGTAATTCAGATAAACAAAAAAAATTAGCTTTGTCGCTATGCGAACATCAGTGATCAGAAGACTTGCAATTACGATAATGGTTTTGGCCCTCTTCAGTATTACGGCAAAAAGCCAGTTGAATCATTTCATTTACCTGCAAACCGACAATCAGCAGCCTTTCTATATAAAATACAATAACAGGATCATCAGTTCTTCTTCTACCGGTTATCTGATTCTTCCGAAATTGAAAGACGGCGTTATTGATTTCGCCGTGGGTTTTCCCAAAAGCAATCAAACGGAGCAACAGTTTAGCTATACAATTGATAAGGCTGACAAAGGATTTTTGCTAAAGGACTTTAGCGACAAGGGCTGGGGATTGTATGATCTTCAGACTTCTTCTATAGTTTATGCTTCAGCGAAAGCGCCAACACAAACTACCCCAACAGGCAGTACTGTTACCCCGGCAAATGATCCCTTTAGTAATATGTTATCGAAAGTAACCCAGGACAGCACTGTAAAAACGGTAACAGTAGTAAAGGAAGCAAAACCGGTGGTCGTTGACACTCCGAAACCCCAAAAAACAGAGGTGGTTGTAAACAAACCTGTAAAAGATACAGTTGTGGCTAAGCCGGAGGTGAAGTCCGAAAAAATAGTGGAGCAGCCCGTGGTTACCGGGCCAGAGTGGGCGGCCCCTTCAAAATCTGCCATTAAACAGGTGCGTAAGTTCGAAAGTAGAGAAGGTGCCGATTTTGTATTTGAGGTGAATGAAAGTAATGGCATAAAAGATACTGTTCGATTGTTCATTGAAAGAGATACACTCTTGAACCCTGTTTCACCTGTATTAGTGGATTCTCCAAAAGCCGAAATTGTAAAGAAAGATACCGTTACAGCTATGCAGCAGCCTCCCGTTCAGCAGCCTGTGGTGAAGAAAGAAGAGGTGGTGGAGAAGAAAGAGCCAGTTACTCCTCCTGTTGGTACAGAACAGGTTCAAAAGAAGGAAACAACTTCCCTGCCCAATAGTAATTGCAAAGATTTTGCTACCGAAGATGATCTCATAAAACTACGCCGTCGCATGGCTTCCCAGCGAAAAGATGAGCAAATGGTGGATGAAGCGAAAAAGGCTTTCCGTACAAAATGCTTTACAACAGCGCAGCTGAGAAATATTTCATCTTTGTTTCTTACCGACGAAGGTCGTTATCGTTTATATGATGCTGCTCTGCCCTTCGTGACAGACTATAGCAACTTTAAAACCTTGGGTGAAACAATTAACGATGAATATTATAAGCGCCGGTTCACTGCTCTCTTGCCTAATCAATAACTTATGCCACGTTACTTTTTGGAGCTGAGTTATAAGGGAGAAGGGTATAGCGGTTTCCAGGTGCAGCAGAATGCTGTTACCATACAGTCTGAAGTGGAGAAAGCATTCCTGGTCTTTTTCAGAAAACAGGTAGAGCTTACAGGGTCTTCAAGAACCGATGCCGGCGTGCATGCACTGCAAAACTATTTCCATTTTGATTGGGAAGAAGAGTTTCCGCAGCCCTCGGTATATAATCTCAACGCTATACTGCCGCCGGCCATCGTGATCAAATCCGTTAGAGAAGTTAATCCTGGTGCCCATTGCCGCTTTCATGCTACTTCACGTGAATACAAATATTTTATTTACAACACGAAAGATCCCTTTATTGATGACAGGGCCTGGTATTTACCTTATACCCTTGACAGAACGCTGTTAGATGCTTGTGCACAACGTATAAAGACCAATCATGATTTCTCAGCCTTTTCAAAACGTAATACACAGGTAAGAACATTTAATTGCATTATCCATGAAAGTGAGTGGATAGATGAGAACGGATGCCTGGTATATCATGTAAAGGCAAATCGTTTCTTAAGAGGAATGGTGCGTGGCCTTGTTGGAACAATGGTGCGGGTAGCAAGAGGTACGATCAGTTTTGATGCATTCGAAACCATCATCACGCAAAAGGAAACTGCTTCTGCAGATTTTTCGGCACCTGCAAAAGGCCTGTTTTTGGTGAGTGTAAGCTATCCCGCTCCGCTCTTTCCGGAGCCTCGGTAAAATATTTTTTGCTGAAACCCTTTGCAGCAAAGCATTTCAGCTTTCGTCGTAAAAAAAGATTCAAAAAGGTTTGGTTTGTAACTCGTTACACCGTTACCTTTGCAGCCCGCTTTGAAAAAAACGGGTAGTTCTTCAAAAGGTTACTTTCTCTTCTCAACTCAATCGATTCTTATTTAGTTTTTCTAAAAAAAGTTGAAATAAAAACGAAGAAATATTTGGCAGATAAAAATTGCCCCTTACCTTTGCAACCCGCTTTGAAAAAAGCGAAAGTTCTTCAAAGGTTGGCAGTCAAAATTTGCACTACAAACAGATTCTTTCTCTTGTTAAAATCGATAAAAAAAGTTGAAATAAAACGAAGAAAAATTTGGCAGATAAAAATAGCCACTTACCTTTGCAACCCGCTTCGAAAAAAGCGAAAGTTCTTCAAAAGGTTCTCAGTGAAAATTCGCATCAAAACAAGTTTATTCTTCGAATAAAGTCGACAAAAAAAGTTGAAATAAAATGAAGAAAAATTTGGTGAATTTAAAAAACCACTTACCTTTGCACTCCGTTTAAAAAACGGGGACACGAAAACAAACAAAGTTCTTTGAAAGATTGGAAGCAACAGCAACGTTTTAATTAATTAGAACGGGTAAATTTTAAGCGTAAAATAATTCGATTTTTGAACTGTTAATTCTTGAGAATTAATAGTCAGTATCAAACAACATTTACAATGGAGAGTTTGATCCTGGCTCAGGATGAACGCTAGCGGCAGGCTTAATACATGCAAGTCGAGGGGCAGCAGGTTTGTAGCAATACAAATGCTGGCGACCGGCAAACGGGTGCGGAACACGTACGCAACCTCCCTTTAACTGGAAGATAGCCCACCGAAAGGTGGATTAATACTCCATAATATAACTGAATGGCATCATTTAGATATTAAAGCTCCGGCGGTTAAAGATGGGCGTGCGTCTGATTAGGTAGTTGGCGGGGTAACGGCCCACCAAGCCTGCGATCAGTAGCTGATGTGAGAGCATGATCAGCCACACGGGCACTGAGACACGGGCCCGACTCCTACGGGAGGCAGCAGTAAGGAATATTGGTCAATGGACGCAAGTCTGAACCAGCCATGCCGCGTGAAGGATGACGGCCCTCTGGGTTGTAAACTTCTTTTATGTGGGACGA
>NZ_JBMQSG010000015.1:0-278920 GCF_057361365.1 Lacibacter sp.
ATGGGCACAGGTTGGATCAACCGGAACAGCAAATTCAAATATTGCAGCTAACACTGCATTGAATGGAAGCATAACTGTTACCGGAATTGGAACAGTTACATTACGCTTAACATCAACAAGCAACGCAACACCAAGTTGCGGCACAGCAGAGAATGACGTGGTGTTGACAGTGAATCCAAATCCAACAGCAGATGCTGGTATCGATCAGGCTCTTTGTCAAACAAAACCAAGTGGTCCCACAGTATTCAACATAAGCGGTAGCGGAACAAACGGCACAGGTGTATGGAGTAAGTTCGCTTCTACAGGAACTGCCGACGTGACCTTTGGTAATGTGAACGATGCAGCAACAACAGCAAGTGTGACAGGCGTGGGTACTGTAACAGTTCGTTATACAATAACAAATACAAATTGTGGTACAGCTTTTAATGATGCTGTACTGACTGTTAACCCTAATCCTGTAATTTCATGCAGTGCAACTCCTTCGCTGATTGATATTACATCAGCCGCACATAACTCTCAACTTAATGTTGACCTTAGTGCAAATGCTGATACTGATCCTACACACTATACATATGCATGGACAGAAGATGGTGCTGGTTATTTTAACTTCAATGATATCAAGAATCCTGTTTACATCGCAGCAGTATTAGATGCAGGTCAAACAGTTTCATTTACTGTAACTGTTACACATACTGAAACAGGTTGCTCAACAGTATCGGAATGTTCATTGACAGTAAATACAGCAGGTATATGTCCAATAGTTGAAACCTCATCCATTTGTGCTGGCACAACTACAAGTTATAGCGCAAACAGAGCGCCTGCTGCAAATGAAACATGGACATGGAGCGCTGTCGGAGCGACCATCAATGCGCCAAACGGACAACAAACAGTTTCTGTTACTGCAGGTAATCAAAGCTTTACATTAACGCTTCGAATTGCTTATGCCAATACAGAATTATCGCCTATAGAATGTCCATACGAGGTAACAGTAACATCATGCGCTGTCAATTGTACATATACGCAAGGTAAGTATGGTAATACAAGTCCTGCTTGCGATGCAGATGGATCAAATGGCACAGCATATGTTTACCCAACAGTGGTTGATATGATCAAAGCAATGTTAGGAGTAGGTGGCACTGCAAATCCATTAGTGATAGGTAGCAATGGTAAGTTCGTCACTATTCCTTCAACAGCTAGTGCCGCAACATTGTTGAACGCATCAATGCCAGGCGGAAGTACTGCAAGAGAATTGATTAGTAATTGTACAGTAGATAATGCCGGAGGTTTACCAGCATGCTGGACACCGGGAACAAACCCTCTTGCAACTTATATCACTAAACAAGGAAAGATCAATAATGTGCTGTTGTCACAAACAATAGCATTGGGATTGAATATGCGGTTGAGTGGCGGATTGGCAGGATTTGTTTTGCAGGCCGGTACATTTGCAACTGCAACACGTGATGGTGATTGTAGTTCAAATGTTGCAAAAGTTCGCAGTTGTGTTTACGATCCAATATTGTTGCAATGGGTAGTAACAAATGAATACACTTTCAAAACAATTAAACAAAGTGTAATTGATGCACTCAACTGCAAACAATATTCATTGAATGTTGACGGTTTGTATAAATTGGCAAATGATGCTTTGGGTAATGCTGAAGTAAGTGCGGAAATTGGTAAAGAATGTGGAGCATCACTCAGCGATATCAACGATGCGGTATCTGCTATTAACGAAGGTTTTGATAATTGCAGAATATTCATTGGCTGGAGTGAAACACCATGTGGTGCAACATCAGGCAGAATTGATATTACCGGATCTGGTGTTATCAACAATAGTATCGGCACAATTTCGAAGCTTAGTGTATCAGCGTATCCAAATCCGTTCAGAGATAACGTGAACTTTGTTATTGCTTCACCTGAATCAGGAAAAGCAGTGCTTGAAGTTTATAATCTCTTTGGACAAAAACTGCAAACAGTTTATGAAGGGTTTATTTATGCAGGAAGAAGCCAGGTTGTTCAATTTAATGCGCCAACAACAGCAAGCGGTGTATTAATTTATAAGCTAAGAATAAACGATAATCAGGTTACAGGAAGGATCATCAACAACAAGGAGTAATAGGATAGCAACGGACAATAAAAAAAGGCTGCCTTACAAGGCAGCCTTTTTCCTATCGAAAATTGTTTAGTTAATAGCGTAACAATAAGTTCCTGTTTTTGTTAGGAAGAAATCATAATCTATCCAGCTATAACCTGCATCGCCCCAGGCTGTGCCCCATGAGTTAAACACGAGGTAAGCATTTTTTGCATCATCATATCCGCAAATAACAAGTGCATGTGCAAGTGAACCTGAACCGGAATAGGTTTTCCAGATGAAGCCGGTTTTTGCACTGATGAATGAATTGTCAGCAAGTATGTTGATGATCACCGGATGATTTTGCGACACCATTGCTTTAATAGCAGCTCTGTCGGTAGTATACATCTTCGCATAAGAACTGATCTTGTAGTTCTGCGCTTCTGATGACTGTGAAGACGTTGGTAACAATGAACAGCCGTTACTGCTGCTGTAAGGCATTGACTGGAATGTGCAGATGCCATTCAGCTTAATAAAATCAAGTGCTGTTTGCATTGCTGAACCTGAACTACAATCGGTGCTGAATTTGATCTGGTTGTATAAGAATTCAGGACTGAAAATATTTGTACTGTTACTGTACGATGATGCACCTGATCTGTAATACTGCTCAGCAGAACGTGCAGCATAACCAACTGCAAATGCCACGCATGAACCTTCACTGCCCTGGCTGATAACAGGAGGCATCATTAATCTTACTTCTGAACCAGTAGGAGGCGGAGGAAGAATAACAGTTGTGTTAAGTGTTACACTGATAGAACGTACCGATTGATTACCGGCTGCATCTCTTGCTGTTGCTGTAATTGTGTGAATTCCACTGGCAGCAGAAGATGTATTCCATGAATAAGAGTTAGATGAAGAAGCACTGCTGCTAACTACGTTGCCATTAATGCTGATGCTTAAGTTGCTGATACCAACATTATCAGAAGCAGAAGAACTGATGCTGATAATATCGCCTGTGTTATACGATGCACCATTAGCTGGTGAAAGTAAGTTGACAGTTGGAGCTGTGAGATCGCCTGGAATTACAACTGTGTTGCTTACTGAAACAATGATAGATGCGCTGGTTCTGTTATTGGAAGCATCTCTTGCTGTTAACGTGAGCGTGTGTGTGCCGTTTGCAACGGTAGCAGAATTCCATGTAGTAGTAAAAGGTGCAACGCTGCTGCTTGTAACCGCTACGCCATCAACATCAAGCGATACACTTGATACAGCTACATTATCACTTGCATTTACTGATACATTTACAACCCCTGTTACAGCTGCTCCATAGGCAGGAGACGAAATGCTGATGGTGGGTGCAATTGCATCACGCTTTCCTCTTGCTGCTACGTTTGATAATGTAACCGCTTTTAAAGAAGCATCGGGTGCGTCTTTAATAAAAGCTGATGAAACAATTAATGGAACTTTTGCCTGTAATGCGGCGTTGTCATCTACTACGCCGGGTACGGTTAATGAAGTTACCTCTGTTTCGTTTTCTGGTACTTGTGTTGATTTTTCTTTGGAACAGGATATCCATAAAACTGATACCACTAATAACCATAACAAGCCCTGCGGCCTTGTGACTTTTTTCATTAATCTCTGTTGGTTTTCGAAGTAAATAAAATTGTTGCCTGGTGAAAGGCATAGGTGTGCAACCGTGGTAGATGTTTTCTGTAGTTGGCAAGCACGCACTTATCTCATCTGCAAATACGCTGTACTTGCAGTAAAGTGCTCTTTGATAAGTTTGTTGGAATTACTGGTACTGTCTGTAGGAAAATGGTTCTTCGCTGATCTGGATATTGTTCGCTGGTTCTTTCTTTAAACGTTTCAATCCCGTTTTACTTCAAAGTTTCAATGCTGTTGTTCTTCTCCGTTATTGTTCGCTTATTCTTCAAGAATTATGCCATCTATGTCTAACAATCGTTCTTTGTGCCTTTCGATTGCAAAGATATTTTGTTTTGTATACGCAAATCACTAACTGACTTTTGAGGATAGCAAAATCATCTTTTGTACTACATGCTAAACACAACTTTTGAAGGCACGATTAAACTCTATTTGAGTTGATCTAATTTATCCCACAATTAAAGCGTTGATTAGTTAATATAAATGCATGTAATTAAAATAAACTTTGTTCGTACTTGATCAAACTCAAACGCCCAATTGATTTTGTTAATTTATTCCCACATTCTCCACAATAGAAATTAATGAACTAATGGAATCAGTGATTTGTTTTTTGCAAGCACCCGTTGGACTTATTGCATAAAAAAAGAGAACTATTATGAGTAGCTCTCTTTTATAATATTAGATGAAGTTTTTACCTGCTGTTCGCATCATTCATGCGAATGTTTCTTCCTTTGAATTTTTTGCCATCAATTGCCTTCATCATTTGCTTGGCTGCTTTGCTGTCCACTTCAACCCAGCTGTTCATTTCACGCATATCAATTTTGCCGAGTACTTCTTTTTTCAAATCACTCATATCTAAAATGAATTGCAGGAAACTGGCTTTGTAAAAACCATCTTTAGTACCAAGGTTTACAAACAGTCTTGCATAGCTGCCCGATCCGGCACCATTAAAATCACGGCCCTGTGTATCACGGTAAGGCTGGCGTTCACGAGTGCGGCCGGCACCTGGTCTTTCTCTTTCTGCACCACGACCCCCATCACGTTTGAATTTATCAAACTCACGACCACGTTCACGAATGTTGAGGTCTTCCGCATTTTCGTAATACTTCAGGAAGCGATCGAACTCCATTGAAGCAACACGTTTCAGAATATCTTCTTTGCTGATGTCTGCAAATTTTTCCTGCAGCATCGGCACATAAGTTTCATATTCTTCATTGCTCACATCCATGTTAATGAGCTTATCCATAAATGAGAAAAACTGTTTGCGGCAAACATCTTTACCGCTTGGTATTTCCAGTTTATTAAAACGGGATTGTACAATGCGTTCAATCTGGCGAATCTTGCCGATTTCACGACTATGAACAATGCTCATACAAATTCCTGTTTTACCGGCACGACCGGTACGACCACTACGATGCGTGTAAACTTCAATATCATCAGGTAATTCAAAATTGATCACATGCGTAATATCTTTTACATCAATACCACGTGCAGCTACATCCGTTGCAATAAGCAACTGCAATGTTCTGTCACGAAACTGGCCCATTACAGTGTCACGTTGTTGTTGCGTAAGATCACCGTGCAATGCATCAATATCGTAACCTTCACGAGTTAATTTTTCAGAGATCTGCTGCGCATCAATTTTTGTGCGGGTGAAAATGATCCCATAAATGCCTGGGTTGAAGTCGATCAAACGCTTCAAAGCCTCGTAACGGTGTTGTGATGACACCACGAAATACTGGTGATCGATATTAACGTTCGCCGTATTCATTTTACCAACCGTTACTTCAACCGGCTCTTTCATGTACTTGCGGCTCACCTTGCGAATTTCAGGTGGCATAGTAGCACTAAACAACCAGGTACTTTCTTTCTTAGGCGTGTTCTGTAAGATAAATTCAATATCATCCTGGAAACCCATGTTCAGCATTTCATCTGCTTCATCGAGTACCACGTATTGAATTTCGGCCAGGTTAATGGCTTTACGTTCAATCAAATCAATCAAACGTCCGGGTGTTGCCACTACGATCTGTACGCCACGCTTAATATCACGGATCTGCATGCCAATAGATGTGCCGCCGTAAACAGCCACCACGTTCATGCCCTTCATGTGTTTCTTAAACAGTTCGATCTCTTTTACGATCTGCAAGCAAAGTTCACGGGTGGGACAAACCACCAATGCCTGGGGATACTTTTTGCTTTCATCTAATAATTGCAGCATGGGCAAGCCAAATGCTGCTGTTTTGCCTGTACCCGTTTGGGCAAGGCCGATTAAATCCGTTGTTCCGCTCAAAAGAACGGGGATTGCTTTTTCCTGTATAGGAGTGGGAGTTGTAAAACCGAGTTCACTAATCGCTTTCATCAATCTTTCATCCAGTCCAAGCGCTTCAAATGTGTTCATTCTTATTTTCTTGTTATAATAAGCGGCAAAGGTAAGGTTTTGAGGGGAGAATGAGGCTGGAAGCAGGGAGTATGTAAGCGGGTTGAGGATGGCTGATGGCAACTTAAAGCCCCAATGCATGATTTCTGATGTAGTATTTAAGAGGCACTTGCAACCCATAACCCATAACTCTTAACATCCTAACTTTGCGCCATGCGAAAACTGGGCATGGATGAGCTAAACCGGAAATCGGTTGATGAATTTAAGGAAGCGGAGAAGAACAAAGTGATCGTTGTGCTCGAAAACATCCGTAGTATGCAGAATGTAGGCAGTGTGTTCCGTACCGCCGATGCTTTTTTGGTGGAAGCCATTTACCTGATTGGTTACACGCCTCAGCCTCCTCACCGTGATATTCACAAAACAGCACTTGGTGCAACAGAAACCGTGACCTGGAAATATTTCGCCAAGACCAGCGATGCCATTGTTGAATTAAAAGCAAACGGTTACAAGTTGTTTGGCATCGAGCAAACAGAGGGAAGCATTTTACTCCAGGATTTTGAAAAAGAACAGGAAGAAAAAATTGCGCTCATTTTTGGCAACGAAGCCGAAGGAGTAGAGCAGGAAACATTGCATGCCTGCGAAGGCTGTATTGAAATACCACAGTTTGGGATGAAGCATTCGCTGAATATTAGTGTAGCAGCAGGGGTGGTGCTTTGGGAAATGGCAAGAAAAGGTATATTGAACCAATAATCTGGATTGAACAACATGAGTACAGTTAAGAGCTATTTATCGCTGATAAAGTTTTCGCATACCATTTTTGCATTGCCATTTGCGTTGATTGGATTTTGTTTGGCTTTGTTAAGTGGAGATATTGAGCATGGACATTGGAATCTAAACGAAACCATCGGATGGGGAGCGAGACCTTTTGATCCAGGTTTTCTTGAACATTATGGAAGGGCCATAATTACAAAATTCATTCTTGTCCTCCTCTGCATGATCTTCGCCCGCAGTGCAGCCATGGCCTTCAATCGTTATCTCGATAGAAGTTTTGATGCAAAAAACCCACGTACAGCCATCCGTGAAATACCTGCGGGAATTATTTCGGCTAATAGTGCTTTGCTGTTTACGATCATCAACAGCGTGTTGTTTGTTGTTGCCACTTTTTTCATCAATACACTTTGTTTTGCATTGTCGCCGGTAGCATTATTTGTGGTGCTTGGTTATAGCTATACCAAACGTTTTACTCCGCTTTGTCATTTGGTATTAGGACTTGGGTTATCACTTGCTCCCATTGGTGCATACCTTGCTATAACAGGGGCGTTTGCTGTATTACCGATTCTTTTTTCATTCACCGTTTTATTTTGGGTGAGTGGTTTCGATATTATTTATGCCTTGCAGGATGAAGAGTTTGATAAAAAGTATGAATTAAAATCGATCCCTGCGTGGCTTGGTAAAACAAAAGCATTACGTGTATCTGAATTATTACATGTGCTTTCTGCTTTTTGTGTTACGGCAGCAGGTTACTATGGAGGTTTTGGTGTGTTGTATTGGATCGGTGTAGCTGTATTTATCGGAATGCTTATCTATCAGCATTCCATTGTAAAGCCCAACGACCTCAGTAAAGTGAACATTGCATTTATGACTGCGAATGGCATTGCAAGCGTGGTGTTTGCGGTGTTTGTGATTACAGATATATTGCTCATCAAAGGTTCATGGAATTTAAATGGCTAGAATCATCTGCATCGACTACGGCGGCAAACGAACCGGCATTGCGATAACTGATCCTTTCCAGATCATTGCCACGGGTTTAACCACCATCGAAACAAAAAACTTTATTCCTTTTCTGAAAGATTACTTCAGCAAAGAACAAGTAGAACTGATCCTTATTGGTATGCCCACCAATTGGGATGATTCTGACACGCACGCCACACCGTTAGTGAAACGTGCAATTGAACAATTGAAGAAAAACTTTCCAAATATTCCCATTGAAACAGTTGACGAACGTTATACTTCCAAAATGGCCAAAGATGCCATGCTCGAAATGGGTCTCAAGAAGAGTCAGCGCCGGGATAAAAAACTGGTTGATGAAATTGCAGCTACCATTATGCTGCAGGAATACCTGGCCAGGACGTAGGATGGCGGATTTATGATCTCCGATGTTATCAGCGCTTCGGCCTGAGTGCTTATATTTGCAGCTGTTTTTACTTAATCTGACTGATTTATAAATCCTAAATCAGCCATCCTAAATCAGAAATTCCATGATTCTTCCCATTGTCGCCTACGGCTTTGATGTACTTCGTAAAACAGCAAAAGATATTACGCCGGATTACCCGCGGTTGGAAAAACTGATCGCTGATATGTGGGAAACCATGTATTCATCAAATGGTGTTGGTCTAGCGGCTCCGCAGATCAACAAGGATATCCGTTTGTTTGTTGTTGATAGCGCACAGATGTTTGCAAATATGGATGAAGAAGAAACATTGCTTTATCCGGACAGACCAGGTGTGAAGCAAGTGTTCATCAATGCACAGGTGGAAGAGTTGTTGGGCGATGATTGGTTATACAACGAAGGTTGTTTAAGCATTCCTAAGATCCGTGAAGATGTATACCGTGCCGAAGAAGTAACGATCCGTTACATGGATGAAAATTTCAAAGAGCATGTAAAAACATTTGATGGCATTACCGCCCGAGTTATTTTACATGAATACGATCATATTGAAGGAAAACTGTTCATCGATTACCTCAAACCGTTGAAGCGTAAAATGCTTAAGGGAAAACTGGATGATATTTCAAGAGGAAAAGTGAGTGTGGATTATAAGATGATGTTTCCTAAATAAACTGCGGGATAAATGATCAGCTGATTTTAAGTACAAAGCCCCGATATCAATTGTATCGGGGCTTCTTTTTATTCATCATCTCCAGTGAGATTCTTTGCTTTCGTATACACTCTCCATTTTTCAATTACCTGTTGAATGTCTTTCGCCAGTTCGCTTTCAAACAGCATTCGCTCTTGAGTTTTTGGATGTGTAAATCCCAATGTTTGCGCATGCAAGGTATGGCGTGGACAAATAGCAAAACAATTATCTACAAACTGTTTATACTTGGTATAAACTGTCCCTTTCACAATACGATCGCCACCATAAGTGTCATCATTAAATAAAGGATGGCCGACATGCTGCATGTGTACCCGTATCTGGTGTGTACGTCCGGTTTCCAAACGGCATTCTACCAGTGTAGTGTAGCCGAAACGTTCTAACACCGTGTAATGTGTAATGGCTTCTTTTCCGTATTCGCCATCCGGATATACATCCATGATCTTGCGAAAACGTTGATGCCTGCCCACATGACCAGTGATTGTTCCACTATCTTCTTTAATATCGCCCCAAACCAATGCAACATATTTACGTTCTACTGTATGATTGAAAAACTGTTTGGCTAAATGCACACTGGCTTGTTCTGTTTTCGCCATAATCACTAAACCGCTGGTGTTTTTATCAATGCGATGCACCATGCCAAAACGGGGAAGTTCATCTTCAGTAATGTTTGGTTGTTGCTGTTGAAAATGCCACAAGGCACCATTCACCAACGTGCCTGAATAATTACCACAACCGGGATGCATCACCATGCCGGGTTCTTTATTCACCAGCATTACATGATCATCTTCATAAACGATATTAAGCGGAAGTTCTTCCGCTTTTAAATTCGTATCCTCAGGAGCCGTATCTGTAAACGTAATAATATCATCACCCGGTTTTACTTTATAGTTGGCCTTGACAAGAGTATTGTTAACCAGCACCATACCTGTTTCAATACCACGCTGCACTTTATTACGTGTGGCACCTTCAATTTTTGTCATCAGGTATTTGTCTATACGCAAGGGTTCCTGGCCCTTTGTTACCACAAAACGTTTCTTCTCGAACAGTTCTTCCGAGCCATCACCATTCTCCAGTTCACTGTCTTCGTCTAATAATTCTTCGTCGATCATAATCTGCAAAAGTAAGCCCTGTGTTTCATCCGTTCAAATGATTGTAAATTTGCAGGCTATGACACAATTGGTGCAGTTTGAAGATTTAGGAAATATGCCCTACAAGGAAGCCTGGGATTACCAGGAAACTTTGTTGAAGAAGAATATTGATTTGAAGGCGGAATTACGTAACAGAGCCGGTAGTCCTGAGCCGGCAGTTGATAATGAAAGCCACTCACCACTCACCACTCACCATTCACTTCTTTTCGTTGAACATCCACCTGTGTACACTTTAGGTAAAAGCGGTGATGTGAAAAACATCCTGATCAGTGAAGAGGAGCGTGCTGAAAAAGGGATCGAGTATTATCCAACCAATCGGGGAGGTGATATTACTTTTCACGGACCGCAACAAATTGTTGGTTATCCTATTCTTGATTTAGAAAAATTTGAAACCGACATTGGTAAATACCTACGAAAACTCGAAGAGGTTATTATATTAACGATGGCCGGGTATGGTTTGAAAGGTGAACGCAGCAAAGGTGAAACAGGAGTGTGGCTTGATCCTGATATAAAAGGTAAGGAGCGTAAAATATGTGCAATGGGTGTGCGTTGCAGTCGTTGGGTTACCATGCATGGATTTGCATTCAATGTTAATACAGATCTGAATTATTTCAACTACATCATACCCTGTGGAATTGAAAACAAACAAGTGACTTCTTTAGAAAAAGAACTTGGTCACGCTGTAGATTTTGAAGAAGCAAAAGAAAAAGTGAAGCGAAATTTCGAAAAAGTATTTGATGTAAAATTATAGCGGCTTTGCAAAGTAAAGCAGGGTTTTGTGATCCCCGAAAATCAATTCATCTTTCTCTACTTTGTAAACATACATGAGCCATGAATGATCACCTGATTTTATCTCGATCTGGTTATTGACAACGGTGATAGTGCACGGCAATACTTCAGTTTTATCCTTTGTATAAAAAGTAAGTTCTGCAGTTGCGTTTTTTGTACCGTTAGTTTTTATTGATTTAATATAGCGAATCAGAACAGCATCGTTTGCTACAGCTCCCGGTTTCGAGCGCCGACGGTAAATGGTCCAGTCAACGTTTGAAAGATCTGCAAGATTGGGATCTAACGGAGTATCAAGAATAGGATCAGTCACTGCATTTTTGCCCAACGTTTCTCGCCAGAAAATTTCTTTTTTAATTAGTGTGTGAACGGTGCCATCATCATCGAGCAACCACAATTCATTTGCTGATACAGAGCCAATGGTATACACATCTGCCGCAGCCACCAATATGTTTCCGGGCTCATCTATAAAAGCCACACCACGCATGATTGTTTTTGTGCCGTCTCTTGTTTCTACTTTATCCGCTTCAGTAAAATGTAAATAAATTGTATCATTAATTGGCATTGCTGCCTTATCAGCATCGGTGCGTTTTATTTCCTGCCATCTGCCTTGCAATTGTGCTAATGTAAAATTGTAAACAGCACCTTTTTTTCCGGCAGTTGTGTTAACAGGCGTAACGCCTCTTCTTCCTACACGTTGAGCCAATAAAAATTCGGGAGTTAAAATTAATGCGGCAAGTAGTAAGGGTAAGTACATCTGTTTCATAAGTGGGTATACAGGGGCTATCTGTACGGCAGAGCAAAATACAAAAACAAGGCCATTCTTCAAATAAGTAAAAAAAATAATTAGTAATCCCTTGTAATCAAGAACTTGTTTTTCTCTTTCAGCTTACCATCTTCAAATAATTCAAAATAGTACCAGCCTGATTTCATAAAGTTTACTTTATCCAGCGTGAGGTATGTGTCTGTTATTTTTGGAATAATAAATAATTGGGCGCCGTTTTCTTTCAGGAAGCGTACACTGTATTTTTTTGATAGGGCATCAGGAATGCGAATAACCGGATTGCCATCATCACCTGTAAAAATATACAAGGAGGGTACCCATACCGGCTTAGGAGCAACATATGGTCTGTCTTCCTTTTCGGTTTCCTTTTGTTGTTGAATGGGTTTATTCACCGGTTCTTTAAATACAGCTGTTGCCGAATTTGTATCGAGCACTAATTTTCTTGAAGGAGTAAACACATAGTTTGAACCTTCAAATAAAATGAACACACGATAATAACCGCTATCGTTCTTTGCTGTTTTATCAATATAGCTGTAAGAACGAACATTGGGGTTTGGTAAAGTATGAATAGTGCTGAAGTTGCGTAAACTGTCTTTTGAACGTTGAATATTGATCTGCGAAACGTTTTTGAATGTACTGATCCAGCCAAGGATAATTTCACCATTCAGTTTTTTTACTGCATTAAATTTTGGAAGTGTGTCTTGCTGCGCCGTAGCAGTTAAACCAATAAAAAGAAGAATGGGTAAGATCAGTTTATTCATGGAATTGATGAGTTCTGTTAGTTGTTCTCTGGTGCACAAATATAATGCCGTTCAGAATAATAACGTTCCCTTTGGCAAACTGTTGTTTCCCTGTAAACCACCCGAGTGAATGACCAATACGTTGCTTGTTTCGGGAAAATAGTTTTCTTCCGCTAATGAAATAATGGCCTGCATCAGTTTGCCTGTGTACACAATATCGGTAGGAATAAATGTTTCAGTATAAAATGAATTCATAAAGTTGAGTAAATGCTCATCATACCTGGCGTAACCTTTACCTGCAAACTGAAACAATACAATTTGTTTTGCTGCTGATGTAGCTGTTGCATGCTGCGCTATGAACTGATGCTGTTCTTCTTCTTTTATTTTCAGAGCAGCAATACCGATCACTTTTTGATTTGAATTGGCAGAAGCAGCAATTCCTTTAAATGTGGTGCCGGTTCCCATAGAGCAAACGATATGTGTAAATTTATCTGCACTTTGTATATGCTGTAGAATTTCTTTGCAACCTTTCATTGCCATTTCATTATTTCCTCCTTCGGGAACAAAAAGAAAATCGGGATGTTCACTTGTAAATTTTTGAACAGTTTCACTGGCTGATGAATAATCCTCACGCTTCACAGCTATTAATTTCATTTGATGTTGCCCACAAAATGCGAGCGTGTCATTTAACGGCTCAACTATTTCACCACGCACAATACCAATAGAGCTGACGCCTTCTTCAAAACACGCAAATGCAGTGGCAGCAAGGTGATTGGAATAAGCACCACCCATTGTAATAATCCCTTGCTTGTGTTGTTCTTTTACTTCCTGAAGATTATACTTCAGCTTAAAATATTTATTGCCTGAGATAAAAGGATGCAGCAGATCGAGTCTTGCAACAGTAAAATGAAAAGTATTGCCGTTTTGTAAAGGCCAATCAATCCTATTTTGAACAACTATGCGTGGTATCGTTTGCATGATGTGGCGCAACTTTTGTTTCCTATCTTCGCAACGCTCAAAAATAAAAGAATATATGCAACCTACATTATTGATCCTGGCTGCGGGTATGGCCAGCCGTTACGGTAGTATGAAACAGATAGAGGGATTTGGTCCTTCAGGTGAAACGATCATGGATTATTCCATTTATGATGCTATTCGTGCCGGGTTTGGAAAAGTGGTGTTTATTATACGTAAAGATTTTGCAGACAACTTCAAAGCTATTTTTGAACCCAAGTTAAAAGGTAAGATCGAAACTGATTACGTATACCAGCAACTCGATTCATTAACGAACGATTATGCAACACCTGCCAGTCGCACAAAACCATGGGGAACTGCACATGCGGTGCTTTGTGCGAAAGATGCCATCAACGAACCTTTTGCTGTAATTAATGCCGATGATTTTTATGGTCGTGATGCATTTGAAAAAGCCTATAATTTTTTAATGAACGATTGCACACCTAAACAGCAAGCCATCATTGGATACGAACTTGCAAGAACATTGAGCGCAAATGGCACTGTTAGTCGTGGTGTATGTGAGGTTGATGAAAATAAAAACCTGGTAAGTATTTCTGAACGTACCAAGATTTATGCAGAAGGGGATAGGATCGTGTATGAAGATGCAGCAGGTAAGCATGAAGTGCCTTACAATTCAAGCGTGAGTATGAACTTCTGGTGTTTCGATTCTACCATCTTCGGCATTACTGAAAATATGTTTGCTAACTTTTTGCAAGAGCATGGCCAGGAAGAAAAATCTGAATTTTTTATTCCTATTGTGGCAGACAAATATATTAAGAAGGGGTTCGGTGTTGTAAAAGTAATTCCCACTTTATCACAATGGTTTGGTGTTACGTATAAAGAAGATGCACCAGGAGTTCAGAAAAGTGTCGATGATCTTGTTGCTGCAGGAGAATATCCTTCTTCGTTGTGGGGTTAATTTAAAATCAACTTTCCGTTTACTTTTTTCCCAGAGCTATTTGTTGCTCTGTATATGTACAATCCTTTTTGCAGTTTCAAAACATTAATGCGCTGCGGAAAGGATTGTAATTTTTCCTGCAAAACCAACCTGCCGCTGATGTCGAAAAGCTGAAAGATGTACTCCTCTCTTGTGTTTGATAAAACAAGCACTGGTTCTCCCGCATGCGCAGGATTAGGATAAACAACAATGTCTCTCGACCCCGCAAAATAGACTATGGCCTTGGCGGAATAATAGATCCGTCCATCCAATAAAACAACTGCAACTCTATATGTATTGCTGCCGTTTATCAGTGACATGTCTTCGTAATTAAACAGTAATCCGTTTTGTAAGGTTTGTTCATTTATTGTAACAAATCCGGCAGTAGTTAATTTTTCAAAACGTATTTTACTTACCTGGTAACCTGTGCCTAATTCTAAAGAAAGTAAAACGCTGTTGTTGAGGGTGATGTTTGCAAGAAAGCTTTTAATGTAACATGTTACTCCCTGCAAGTCGTAATTAAAAGTATAAGAAGGAACGGCCGATTTACCATTGAGTAACGGTGTTATGTTATAAAATTTTTCAGGATTATTTTTTTTGGCAAGTAAAAGGAATGTATCGGTTGTTATTAGTAATTGCTCCATGTAGTTTGGTCCAAGCCTGCTAATCTTATATGCAGTTGCTTCATAAATTTTTGGCCATACAAGCAGAAACGAATCTTTGCAATTAAAACCTATTGATGGAATTATACGGTTACCAATTGTAAATGTATCAGACACGTAACGAATTCCATTTGTTGTTACTGCTACTAATGCTTTGCCGAATATATTTGGTGCTGTCCATTTATAATATCCTTTTGAAAGATCGGCTGATGCGTCAATATTTTGCCAACTGTTCCCGTTGTCGAGGCTATATTCCAGTAAACCGGTGCTATTGGTAAAAGATGATTGAAAACGTAGAAAATGCGAGTTAGAAGGAAAGAGATAGTCTGAAGATGTTGGAAAGAGCCAGTTAAACCTGTTTATTGTATCGAATTGATATGCTATCGCAAATGATTGCGGCCCGCTTTGCACTAATGAAGACTTAACAACTATTTGATAGTTGCCCGAAATAGGATCATCGAGAGTAATCTGTTCGGTGACATTAAGTGTATCCTTTTTACGAACAGGCAGTTCTTCCAGTGATGAAATCGAAGGAGACGGATTTAATACCCATGGCAGCCAAGTGGTACCAGTAGCAATGTGCTTTAATTCCAGATCAAGATCATTTGTAAGCGCCTTAGCAACTCCTGGAGATGCGGCAGGATCAGTCCAGGCTAATGTTACTTTGAGTTTTTTTACTCCAGAGGGTACCGTCAGGTTAAAAGTTCGCTGCCCGCTGGCGCTAATGTTTTCTGTCAAGTAATGATTTTGCAAAAGAGTGTTTATTGCACTTACTGCATTTAGTTTTCCAAACCCCGATCTGTAATCAATACCGGTTGAATCAATGTCATCAGCACTGTTGAGCAGAACCGCCTTAATAACTGAAGCGGGAGCGTTATTATTACTATTTAAAGTACGATAGGTATTATGAAGAACTGTCGCTACTCCGGAAACTAAGGCTGCAGCTCCCGAACTTCCATCTTCACCAAAGGCAACAAGTTCTGGTTTTATGCGGCCATCAAATGCGGGTCCTTTAGAACTGGGCGATAACACACGACCAATCGAATCTGTATGTCCGACTGTAATGATATTTTTTGCTTGTTTAAAATTGCCGGTGAGGTTCGCATAACCATTCATATTTGAGTAAGCTCCCGTTGGAGAAAAGGCGTTACCTGAATTGCCTGCAGAGAAAACATGTACAACGGAAGGGTTTACTATTACAGATGCATCATAGGCAGCAGCCTCTGCTCCATAGTAGCTTTCAATAACAGTTCCATAGGAATGATTTTGCACCAGTATAGGCGTTTGATAATAGGAGTTGGGTTCGGGTAAAAGATTTAAAAAACTGGCAGAACTTATCTTTGATTTCCAGCCAGCACCTTTGGTATTATACCAGGCATTGCCGCCACCAGAAACAATTGTTGCAATCAACGATGCGTGTGCACTAACAGAAGAGGCACTGTGTGCCGACGGTAAAATTCTCCCTGTAAAATCAATATCAGAACTATCAAACATCTGTTCTTTAATTGACACATAAATATTTTCCCCGTTTAGCTGAGGAAATCGATTTTGTATAGTTGTGATGTTATTTGCCGAGTAATCGACAAAGCCTAAAAGCAACTCTTCTTTGGCAATCTGTTTTTCATCAGCCCATAAAATATTTTCATCCTGGAGAAGTTCTGTAAGGTCCGCCAACGTGCAAGTGATTACTAAAATATTGGATTGAGTGTAAGTACCAAGTAGTTTTACTTTTTTATAAAGTTTCTTCCAATCAACAGAATCAATTGAACGTAATACTACAGTAAAGGTGGCAGTGGTATTTGTAGTTTGACGATTGTTTAATTTGAGGCGTAATGTTTGCGAAACTTTATACTCAGTTTTTTTGCTTAGTATTTGAGCATGAACATTTTGGAGTAGTAATGCCTGTAACAAAACAACTGCTGTTAAGCGCAGGCAGTTTGCTCTGATAAGTGTACAGATAATTGCATTCATTGATTACTCACAGTCATCGTTTTGTCAGCTAACTTGTTTTTCTTTTACCCGCAAGAAAAAATAACAAGTGTGTATAAAATACTGCGATGTTTAAAATAAAATTAATAATTTAAAGTTCATTTTAAACCTAAATCGAATAAACATGAGAAAAGTATTATTAGGCACGGCTGCAATTTTATTTGCAGGATTATTTATTGTAGCCTGTTCCAAATCGGCGAAGGAAGTAAAGGCCGATGCTGTATCAGATGAAATTTTAAGTTTGATTGCTTACCAGGGATTGTCAACGGATAATGTAAAAGCAATGAATGGCGGCTATTTGGTTGAAGGAGATATTTTCCTTAGCGCAGATCAATTAAAATCTGTACCGGGTGGTGCAAACATGACGATTGCAAGCGAAGAACAGTATCGTACGTTTAACTTGGTTACAGTTAATGGCACAAGAACAGTTAACGTTTATCTTGAGCTAGCTGATCCAAATGCAGGAACGTATTTTGGCCCGGCTTTAGATGAAGCAATTAAACGTTATAACGACTTAAGTTTGACACTTAAGTTTGCCCGTGTTACTACCCCCCCGGGCACTGGTGGTATGACCGTAAAGGCTTATTATGAAAACAGCAATACAATTGGCTTTGGTGGTTTTCCTTCTGGTGGTAATCCTTACAATCTTATTAGTCTTAATACAAAGTATTTTACAGCAAGCGCAAATACCAATTGGTTAGCGACTGTAATAGCTCATGAAATGGGTCATTGCATTGGTTTCCGTCATACTGATTATATGCGTCGTGCTTATAGCTGTGGCTCGGGTGGTAACGAGGGACAAGCTAAAAATGGTGTGGGCGCCGTTCTTATCCCGGGAACTCCCTCAGGTCCCGATGCATTAAGCTGGATGCTGGCATGTTCAGATGGCAGCAACCGCCCATTTAATGCTAATGATATTACAGCTTTAAACTTCCTCTATTAATTAAGTAATCGTATAAAAGCATAAATGAAAAGTCCCCCGTTTTTGCTGGGGACTTTCTTATTTGCGGAATGTTTTGTATTGATTGATGAGTGCGTTGGTGGATGCATCATGTGATGATACTTTATCGTCATTTATTAACTCAGGCAAAATTTTATTTGCTAACTGTTTGCCAAGTTCAACGCCCCATTGATCGAAACTGTAAATGTTCCATATAACGCCTTGCACAAAAATTTTGTGCTCATAAAATGCAACAAGCTGTCCCAATGTGAACGGTGTAATCTGTTTTATAAGAATAGAGTTAGTAGGGCGATTACCCTCAAATACTTTATAGGGCACTAATTCTTCTTTCACTCCTTCGGCAATTACCTCTTCTTTTGATTTACCATTCATGAGCGCTTCTGTTTGTGCAAAGAAATTACTCATGAGTTTATTGTGATGATCACTCAATGGGTTATGACTAATGGCCGGGGCTATAAAATCAGCTGGTATTAAATGTGTGCCCTGGTGAATTAGTTGATAGAATGAATGCTGGCCGTTTGTTCCCGGTTCACCCCAAATAATTGGACCGGTGCTGTATTCTACTTTGTTTCCATTGCGATCAACATATTTGCCATTACTCTCCATATTTCCCTGTTGGAAGTAGGCAGCAAAACGATGCAGGTATTGATCGTAAGGAAGTATTGCTTCGCTCTTTGCATCAAAAAAGTTTACATACCATGTGCCGAGTAACGCCATGATCACCGGAATATTTTTATCGAACGAAGTTGTTTTGAAATGATCATCAGCAGCGTACGCCCCCCTCAAAAGTTGTTCAAAATTATCGTAGCCAATTGTAAGTGCGATGGACAAACCGATTGCACTCCATAAACTATAACGACCGCCAACCCAGTCCCAGAACTCGAACATATTTGTTTTATCAATACCAAACTTCACTACTTCTTTTTCATTGGTAGATAAAGCAGCGAAATGTTTTGCAACAAACAATTCATCTTTTGCAAACTGCAGAAACCAGCTTCTTGCACTATGCGCATTGGTCATTGTTTCTTGCGTCGTAAATGTTTTTGAAGCGATCAGGAACAACGTTTCATCTGCAGTTACTTTCTTTAATGTTTCAGCAATATGTGTTCCATCAACATTGCTTACAAAAAATGTTTCAATGCCTTCAATCCAATAAGGTTTTAATGCTTCAGTTACCATCACGGGGCCAAGGTCACTACCGCCAATCCCAATATTGACAATGTATTTTATTTTTTTTCCTGTATAACCTTTCCATGTTCCGTTGTGAATGTTTGAACAGAAATTCTGCATTTGCACAAGTACCCTTTGTATATCCGGCATTACATCTTTGGCCTCAACCAAAACAGGTTTGCCTGAAAAATTACGAAGGGCTGTATGAAGCACCGCTCGTTTTTCTGTGTGGTTGATCACATCACCGTCAAACAACTTTTCAATTGCTTCCTTCACTTTGCAATCGTCAGCAAGTTGCAGAAGTAACTGCATCGTTTTATTTTCAATGATATTTTTTGAATAATCAAAAATGATATCACCTGTAGCGATATTGAACTGTTCAAAACGAGTGTTGTCTTTTGCAAATAATTCTTTCATGTGCAGCTTCTTCATGTCGGCCGCATGTGCACTTAATTCTTTCCAGGCGTTTGTTGTAGTTGGGTTAATCGATGAAAGCATAGTAAGTAGTTTAGTTTTGTCTTAAGTTCATTGATCAGCCAATTTGCTGATGGAGATTTCTTTGTCTTTGTGCAGTTGCTCGATCAGTTTATCCAGTCCGTCGAATTTCACTTCATCACGTAAATGATATTTTACAAACACTTTTAAGTGACGGTTATAAATGTCTTCTGCAAAATCAAACAGGTTTACTTCCACAGTTCTTGTTGTGCCGTCAACTGTTGGTCTTGTGCCGATGTTCATCATACCTTTCAATATTTTTGGCTCACCTTCAACCTGCGCCTCTACAGCATACACACCATTTGCTGGTACAAGTTTATCTGCATCCTGTATTTGCAGGTTAGCAGTAGGGTAGCCTAATTTGCGACCAAGTTTATTTCCTTCCACCACGTAACCACGAAAGAAATACGTGTAGCCTAACAGTTGATTGGCTTTTTCTACATCGCCCACAGCAATTGCTTCTCTTATTTTAGTGGAACTAACAATCACTTCATTTCTCAATTGCTGCGGAATTTCTTTCACTACGTAATTGTATTCTTCACCCATTTTTTCCAAAAGCCGATAATCGCCTTCACGATTGTTGCCAAACTTATGATCGTAACCTATAATGATCAATGAAGGATGAAACCGATCGACAAGGAAATTCTTGATGTATTGCTGGGCTGTTTGTTGAGAAAATTCTTTGTCGAAAGGAACGACAACGAGATTATCCAGACCCTGCTGTTTTAATAATTCAATTCTTTCTTCAAGCGTAGTTAGTTCTGCAACATGCCGGTCGGGCTGCACAATTTTGCGGGGGTGAGGGTAGAAGCTGATCAGCACCGATTCGCCTCCTTTTTCTTTTGCTTCGGCACATAACTGTCTTATGATTTGTTGGTGGCCGAGATGCACACCATCGAAAGTGCCGATTGTAACAACGGCGTTTGTGAAAACGGGCAACTGCTGCAAACTTCTGTAAACCTTCATAATTTGAAGGCACAAAAGTAACACATTTGATGTGTGGAAGTGTTAGTTTTGCGGCTCACAAACAAAGCGGCATGTCATTATACAACAAACGGGGCGTTTCGGCACAGAAGGAAGAAGTACATAAGGCAGTAGAACATCTCGACCAGGGACTATATCCTAATGCGTTTTGCAAACTCTATCCCGATTATTTAGGGGGAGATGCAGATTGGGTGAATGTAACGCATGCCGATGGAGCCGGAACCAAAAGTATTTTGGCTTATCTGTATTGGAAAGAAACAGGCAATGCTTCCGTTTGGAAAGGGATAGCGCAAGATGCGATCGTCATGAATCTTGATGACTTGCTTTGTGTTGGTATTTATGATAATATTTTATTCTCCTCTACTGTTGATCGTAATAAAACACTCATCCCCGGTGAAGTGCTGGAACAAATCATTAATGGCTCTGCAGAATTGTTTGCACAATTGAAGGAGTATGGTGTAAACATTCACTATCTCGGTGGCGAAACTGCTGATGTGGGTGATGTGGTGCGTACAATAGCAGTAAACGGAACAATGACGGCTCGTTGGCCAAAGAATAAAGTGATCAGTAATGATAAAATAAAAGCAGGTGATGTAATTGTTGGGCTTGCAGGTTTTGGACAGGCGAATTATGAAACATCATACAACAGCGGTTTGGGCAGTAATGGTTTAACAAGCGCACGACATGATGTGTTGGAAAAATATTATGCGCACCATTTTCCTGAAACATTTGAACACAAGCTGAGTGATGATGTGGTGTATATTGGTAAGCATCGTTTGGCTGATGAAGTTCAATTGCCAAACGGTGAAACTTCATTGATCGGCCGATTACTGTTATCGCCCACAAGAACTTTTGCGCCGGTATTAAAAGAAATATTGGAGAATCATTTTGATGCGGTACATGGCTTGATCCACTGCAGTGGTGGCGGACAAACAAAGTGTATGAAGTATTTGCCGGGGCCAATGAAGATTGTAAAAGACAATCTCTTTACGCCACCAATTATTTTTAATTTGATACAGGAAGCTTCCGGCGCTGATGCCCGTGAAATGTACCAGGTGTTCAACATGGGTACAAGACTGGAGATCTATACCAATGAAAAAGATGCTGATACATTGATCAACATCTCAAAATCATTTGGTGTAGATGCTCAGGTGATTGGCAGGGTAGAGGCGAGTGAGAAGAAGGAGTTATTGATTAAGTTGGATGGGGAAGAGTTGGTGTTTTGATTAAGGCATTCTGAATGTTACTTTTTGCCTTCGCCATGCTTTTACCGGTTTTCCGGATTGATAGGCTGGAACCCATTTAGGCCCATCTTTAATAGCTTCCACAAGAATTTTTGCTAAGAGTGAACCTTTCAAAGTAAGTGCTTCCACATTTGTGACGGTACCATCGTTGTCAACAATAAACTGTACCTCGCAAGTGCCAGCACTTTTTTTATTTCTAAAAATCTTGTCAATATTCTTTTCAATTTGTATCTGCACATAGCGGTTCCAGGCATGTTCTCCTCCAGGAAAATAAGCTTCAACTTCAACTTTTTGAAAAATTGAATCTGTGATTTGTTTAGAGGTTGCTAAACTGTCTGCTTGTTGCGCATAAACAATAGAATAGAGTGACAAAGAGAGTAGAAGCAATAACTTTTTCATAAAATCAAAACAGTGTCTTTATAAGTTTGTGAAATGTCTATTTTTGCCAAAAGCCAAATATAATGCCCCCAATAGTAGAAATAAAGAACGCTAATATATACCAGAGCGGTAATCTTATTCTGAATGATGTAAATCTTACAGTGAACCAGGGTGAATTTGTGTATCTCGTTGGTAAAACAGGTACAGGTAAATCTTCTTTGCTAAAAACCTTGTATGGTGAATTGCCTTTAACCGAAGGTGATGCTACGGTGGCTGGTTTTAATCTGCGTGAAATGGATTGGAAAAAAGTTCCCTTCCTGCGCAGGAGCCTGGGTGTGGTGTTCCAGGATTTTCAATTGCTCACTGATCGTAATGTGCACGAGAATTTAAAATTTGTGCTGAAGGCAACCGGTTGGAAAGATGAAAACCTGATGGAAGAAAAGATCAACGATGTATTAGATAAAGTGGGTTTGAAGTCAAAAGGATTTAAAATGACGTTTGAAATGAGTGGTGGCGAACAACAACGTGTTGACATTGCACGTGCGCTGCTCAACTCCCCTAAATTAATATTGGCTGATGAGCCTACAGGTAATCTTGATCCTGAAACAAGTGATGAGATCATGAACTTACTGATACAGGTTGCAAGAGATTACAACACTACTGTTATTATGGCTACGCATGATTTTATGGTGATCAGAAAATTCCCTGCCCGCCTGGTGAAAACTGAAGGCGGTAAAGTGTGGGATAATGCTACTGTAGAGCACGCATAAGCTGCTCTGCATTTTTCTTATTATTAAATTGTTGCTGCAGTAAATTTTCTCTTAATTGAACATCATCGTCCGTGAATTCTTTATGGAATAAACGGAATGCATGGTATTTGAATTCCGTTGGATTATTCGCCAGTTGACAAACGCTTTCAAGGCCTGTACCTTTTATCATAGCATCATTCGCCAGCACATGACGGCCTTTAAATAAAGCGTTCAGCAATTTTAATTTAATACCCGAATGGGTGAACGACGGAAGAATATGAAGCTGGGCTTTTTGAATTAAGTCATTTAATTCAGCTTCGGTAGGATTGGCAACTATACAGGTGTGAGGCCATTTATGAGAAAGTTCAACCAGTTTATCGGATGGATTTTTTCCTGCAATCACCAGTGGTATATCAAGGTCCCGGAAAATTTTTTCCAATAACCACGCAGCAGTCTTTTCATTTTCAGCAACAGATAAGTTGCCATGGTAAAGAATAAAATTTCCTTTACCTGTTTTTCCTGTAACAATATCATTGGGAATAAATGCAGGCAGGTATTGAATATTGCTTGCTTTAAAAAGCTTAACGTATGAAGCACAATCGTCTTGCGACAACGAAAGAATGCAATAGTCTTTTAATTTTTCTTCGTATCGTTTTAACAGGCGGCTTTCATGTTGCATGTAGGCCTTACGAACCAATGAGGTTTCCCACTTGCCCAACTGTTTGTAATACTCAAACTCCGTGTTGTGAAGACGAATAGCAATATTTTTTTTACTGATCGCTCCATTGGTTAATCCATACGTACAATGCACACCTTCAAACAAAATTGGATGATCATCAG
Source organism: Lacibacter sp. (assembly GCF_057361365.1). Taxonomy (NCBI): domain Bacteria; kingdom Pseudomonadati; phylum Bacteroidota; class Chitinophagia; order Chitinophagales; family Chitinophagaceae; genus Lacibacter; species Lacibacter sp. Next base: position 23,865 of record NZ_JBMQSG010000015.1, read on the forward strand.
CATTCAAACGCTTCCATAGTTGTTCATCATTGCGTGAAGCAACGATGTAGGGGAATTGTAAAGAAAAACCTTTGTGTCCTTCTTGCCTGGAATAATAGTGAACCTCAGCACAATATTTCTCCAGTTCAGGTTGTTCGCCACGACCGTATTCAAAACAATGTAAATGAACTTGTACTCCCGATTCATGCAATGCTTTTACTTTACAAAACACATCAACTACGCCTCCATAATCGGCAGGATAGGGCACATCAAATGAAACAATATGTAAATGTTCAGCCAAGGAGTTTTTTGTAAAAGTTAATGACAATTTTTTCTTCTTCCTGCCAGTTAAGTACCGCTGCTGCTTTCACACAATTTGCTTTCATCCTTTCATGCAACTCTTTATCATTTATCAAACGGGTTAAGCCATTCGCAATTGTTTCCTCTTTTGTATCAGGTATCAACAAAGCGATTTCATATTCTTCATTGATCTTTTGGTAAGCAGGATAATTCATGCACAGCTGTGGCACACCTGCCTGTATATAATCAAAGAACCGATTGGCGAGCGAAAGATAGTTACTCAATCCGTTGTTTTCAAATAATGTAATTCCTGCATGAGCGGTTGATGTAATTTTTCGGAGATCAGCAGGAGAGAGCTTTCCTTTTAATTCAACTTTGTTTTGCAGCTGGTGCTGATGAATTAAAGATCGTGTCTGTTCTAAAAAATTTCCGTCGCCGTAAATGTGTAAAGGAGCGTCAACATTTCTCATTGCAGGAATCAATGTTTCAAAACTTCTTCCTTCGTTTACGGCTCCCTGGTAGAGGAAGAATATTGAAGGTTGAGTATTATGCATTAAAGGTTGTTCGTAACCCTTAACTCTTAACTCGTGATTTTTTCGAAAAGGAACATTACGTACCACTTCATATTTTACCCCATACATCTTTTCAAACTCTTTGGCTATGGGTTCGCAAACTGTATAACCATATTTGAATTTCGGCACTGTAAACCTTTCGATCCATTTCCACATACGATAGCGTGATGGACGTGTTACGATTTCTTTCATCTCACAAAATAATTCATGTGCATCGTAAACACGTTTGCTTTTTCTTAATTGAGATACAAATAAGCAAGGTAGGATTGTATCAAGATCAATGGCGCAAATGCAATCAACTTTTTGAAACAGCAACCAGAAAAATAGGCGCAGGTTATATTCAGCATAAAACAATGCTCCTTTGGTAAAAAAGCAATACAGCCTTTTTTGTTTGAATAATTGTTGTTGTAAAGGAGCTGATGCATTTAGTTTGCGGCCAACCAATGTTACAGTGTATCCTTGTTGGGCAAGTGTTGTGCAGATACGGATCATACGTTGATCGTAGGTAAGATCATTAGTAACTGTACAGATGAAGTTTGCCAAGCGTTAGTTGGTTTTGTGCAAATTAATGAAATGAAAAGGTAATCACTGTTCATGTTTTTTGCCGAGCCATATTCCCAGCGATATATCGGCAATTAAATTGAATTCATTATTAACTATTGGAGCATATAGACCTGGCCCTACACTGCAATCAAGACTAAAGCGATTTTTATAATTACGTTGAATGCCCCAAACAATTCCAAAATTGGCAAGGTTGGAAGCTTGTTTAATAGAATAATTTCCCAGGTCGCCATAATAATAGGTAATACCTGAATAACCATATCTCGCCAAAAATGAAATATAGTTCGCAGAATTATGGTCGATGTTTTTTTCTTTCCGCTCACGTTGAGCAAAGTTGTAATAATATCGGAACTGGCCGGCAATTGCGGCAGTAGGAGCAATGGAATAATTTTGGCCCAATGAAGAGGAGGCAGAAAATGACCAGCCAACCACAAATGCTGCTTTTGCTTTTACGGTAAATTTATTTGCTACCGGATGTTCATAGGTAATACCCGGGGAAAGAAGGGTAGCCGTTAAAACAGGCGTGGTATAAGTCTTTTGTTGAGCAGTTGATGAAAAGGAATTCCAAACGAAGAACATCAGGATAAGGTATCGCATCGATTTTTTTGAGAAAGATAAATAAACAAATCCAACCATGTTTGCTGCCTATTTTTTATCTTGATAGAATGAACATCATTGAAACCTTCTACACTGCATTTGCTAACGGCGACGCACAAACCATGGCGGCCTGCTATCATCCCGAAGCTGAGTTTACCGATGAAGTATTTGTTGGCTTAAAAGGCAGAGAAGTGCCAGCCATGTGGAAAATGTTGATCGAACGAAGCAAGGGAGAAATGGAAATTACCTTCAGCCATGTACAGGAAAACGGGCAAACGGGCAGCGCCGATTGGGTAGCGGTGTATATATTTTCAGCTACAGGAAGGAGGGTGATCAACCGCATTCATGCGGAGTTTGAATTTAAAGACGGGAAGATTTACAGGCATAGGGACAGCTTCAACCTACATAAATGGGCAGCTCAGGCCATGGGGCTCAAGGGTAAATTGTTGGGGGGTACTTCTTTTTTCCGGAAAAAAATACAAAAAACGGCCGGAGATGGCCTCAATCGCTATATTAGCCGGAATATTTAATGCCTCACTTGCTCCTTTTTTTAACTATTTCCCCTACCTTTGCCGCCAATTTATAGATGTACAATTTGGATGTCAATTAAAAAAATCTGAGATGTCAGCAATTACAAAAGAAAAAAAAGCAAGCATTTTCGCAACTTTCGGTGGTTCTGAAAAAAACACCGGTTCTATTGAAGGACAAATCGCTCTTCTTACTGAGCGTATTAACCACATCGCCACTCATCAGAGAGAAAATAAGAAAGATTTCTCTACTAACCGTGGTTTGATGCAGCTGGTTGGCCAACGCAAGAGTTTACTCAGCTACCTGAGCAAAACCGACCTGCAAGGCTACCGTGCTTTGATTGAGAAATTAGGTCTCCGTAAATAATTACGGCTATGTAATAAATCATTATTCCCAACACGTTTTTAATGCGGTTGGGAATTTTGTTTTTCCTACAGGTTTCTCCCTTCATTCATTTTTCACAGAATTGCCTGTAAGGCTTTCTCCCCGCCTGCCTGCTTGTCAATTCACAAACAACATGTTCTATGTTATCACAACCTATCAGTAAATCATTTGATCTGGGTGGTGGACGCATTGTTACCATTGAAACCGGTAAACTTGCCCGCCAGGCCGATGGCGCTGTAACTGTTCGCCAGGGCAATTGCGTATTGCTCGCCACAGTAGTAGCCAATAAAGAACCAAGAGAAGGACAGGATTTCTTTCCATTGTCAGTAGATTACCAGGAAAAGTTTGCATCTGCAGGCCGTATTCCCGGTTCATTTTTTAAGCGTGAAGCAAGATTGAACGATTACGAAGTTTTGACAAGTCGTTTGATCGATCGTGCTTTGCGTCCATTATTCCCTGAAGATTATTTATGCGATGTGCAGGTATTGATCAGCCTTGTTTCATCTGATGCAGAGGTTATGCCTGATGCATTAGCTTGTTTGGCTGCATCGGCTGCATTAGCTGTTTCAGATATTCCCATCAAAGAAATTATTTCTGAAGTACGTATTGCAACAATTGATGGCGAAATGGTGATCAACCCAACACGCTCACAATTGACAAAAGCAACTTCTGAATTCATCATTGCAGCAACTGAAAAAAACCTGATGATGGTGGAAGGTGAAGCGAAAGAATGCAGTGAAGAAGACTTAGTGAAAGCATTGGAATTAGCACATGATGCCATTCGTTTGCAGATCAAAGCACAGCAGGAATTGAGAGATGCAAAAGGCATCACTACCAAACGTGATTATAAAAAGCCGGAAGGAAACGAAGAGATCAACCAAAAAGTTATTGCATTTGCTAAAGAGAAAGTATACCAAATTTCTAAACAAGCCAGTGCAAAGCATGATCGCAGCGATGCTTACAGCGCATTGAAAGATGAGTTGATCGCAAGCCTGGGTGAAGAAGCAACAGATGCAGAAAAGAAATTGGCAAAGAAATATTACGAAGATCTGAAGTGGGAAGTTGTGCGTGATATGATTCTTGAAGATCGTGTACGTTTGGATGGCCGTCAGTTAGACCAGGTGCGTCCATTGGCAATGGAAATTGAACCATTACCAACACCACACGGTTCGGCGTTGTTTACACGTGGCGAAACACAATCATTAACAACAGTAACATTAGGTACTAAGCTTGATGAGTTATTGGTTGAAAGTGCAGCGAACAGCAACTATTCAAAATTCTTCCTGCATTATAATTTCCCACCGTTCTCAACTGGTGAAGTAAAGATGATGCGTGGCGCCGGCCGTCGTGAAATTGGTCATGGTATGCTTGCTCAACGTTCATTAAAACAAATGATGCCTGGTAGTGAATATCCTTACACCGTTCGTGTAGTGAGTGATATTCTTGAATCAAATGGTTCATCATCTATGGCAACTGTTTGTGCAGGTTCATTAGCATTGATGGATGCTGGTGTTCCAGTGCAAAAACACGTGAGTGGTGTTGCAATGGGATTGATCACACGTGGTGATGGTAAGTATGCGATCTTAACTGATATCCTTGGTGATGAAGATCATCTTGGTGATATGGACTTTAAAGTTACCGGTACACGTGAAGGAATTTGTGGTGTGCAGATGGATATTAAAGTTGATGGTTTGAGCATGGATGTAATGCGTGAAGCATTAAACCAGGCGAAAGCTGGTCGTTTGCATATCCTTGATGCAATGTATGAGTGTGTTTCGGAGGCTCGTCCTGAAGTGAAACCACATGCACCACGCATGGAGAAACTGATCATCGATAAAGAATTTATTGGTGCAGTTATCGGGCCCGGTGGTAAAGTGATCCAGGAAATTCAACGTGAAACAGGTACTACAATCACAATTGAAGAAGTAGGTAACTACGGCGAAGTAAGCATCTTCTCTCAGGAAAAATCTGGTTTGGAAAAAGCAGTTGCCTGGGTAAAAGGTATTGTGGCTGTTCCTGAAGTTGGTGCAGTGTACGAAGCAACTGTAAAAGGTATTAAAGAGTTCGGTGCCTTTGTTGAATTCCTGCCGAAGAAAGAAGGTTTATTACACATCAGCGAAATAAGCTGGAAGCGTTTAGATAGCATGGAAGGTGTGTTGAATGTTGGAGATGTGGTGAAAGTAAAACTCATTGGTCTTGATCCAAGAACCGGTAAGTTTAAACTCAGCCGCAAAGTGTTGATGCCAAAACCTGAAAGTGCTCCACGCCCGCAAGCTCAGCCTAAACAGGATGAGAGTAATGGTGAAGAGCGTCTCTAAACTTTCAATGAAATAAGTGAACTTTACAGTCCCGCTGAAAAGCGGGACTTTTTTATTCTTAGGTATGCCATATTTGTTCAACATCAGAAATACTTATACTGCATTACAAAGTATAGCATACCTATATAGCTTTTTATTATGAATAATTACATCAAAATAACACTGCCGGTCAGCAGCGATGAACAGCAAGAGATTTTATTAGCATTGTTAAGCGAAGAAGGTTATGAGGGATTTGAAGAAACAACTGATGTGCTGAATGCTTACATCAGCGAAGAACAATACAATGAAGAACAGTTGATAGAATTGTTGTCAGCTTTTTCAAAAACATTTTCGAAAGAAGTAATAGCGCCCAAGAATTGGAATGCAGAGTGGGAGAGCAATTATGAACCGGTGATCGTTGATGATTTTGTTGCAGTGCGTGCACATTTTCATCATCCTATTGCAACGGTTGAACATGAAATTGTTATTACGCCTAAGATGAGTTTTGGCACGGGTCATCATGCAACCACATGGCAGGTAATGAAACTGATGCAGCGCATTGATTTCGATAACAAGTCAGTTTTTGATTTTGGTTGCGGCACTGCTGTGTTAGCTATTCTTGCAGAAAAGTTAGGGGCAGCTGCTGTACTTGCAGTTGATAATGATGATTGGTGTATTGAAAATTCAATCGAGAACGTGGAAACTAATCGTTGTAACAACATCACTGTGCAAAAAGCAGACACTCCTGTTATGCAACAATTCGATATCATACTTGCAAATATTAACCGCCATATTCTATTACAATACATGGAAACAATGGCCGCTACGCTCAACCCACATGGTTTTATCATCATCAGTGGTTTTTATAAAGAGGAAGATTCGATGCTGATTGATGCAGCCGCTGCTCAGCAATTAACATTGATCGCTTCATCTGATCGTACAAACTGGAGTGCTTTACTGTTTCAAAAGATAGCGTAAGATGAATCTGCTGCTGCTTATAATCTCAGCTTATCTTATTGGTTCAATCCCCACTGCTTACTGGATAGGGAAATGGTTTTTTAATATCGACATACGTGAACATGGAAGTAAGAATATGGGAGCATCCAACACATTTCGTGTGCTTGGATCAGTATGGGGAATTATTGTATTGATTATTGACATGGGAAAAGGCATTGCAGCAGTACAGCTTGCGCATGCGGTTGAGTCATCCGATTGGTTAGGAAGCGAATCATCATTTTGGAAATTGTTGTTCGGATTAGTGGCAGTAGGCGGGCATATCTTCCCCATATTTGCAGGCTTTAAAGGTGGTAAAGGTGTTGCAACTTTGTTTGGCGTGGTATTGGCCATTCAACCATGGACAGCTCTTATAAGTGTTGCTGCGTTCATGATAGTGGTTTTTTTAACAAAGTATATTTCATTAGGATCCATTATCGCCGTTATAGTTTTTGCAGGGTGTGTATGGTTTGCGGTACAGGAAACAAATGTGTACATGCGTTGGTTTTCAATAGTTGCTGCTTTACTTGTAGTGCTAATGCATTGGACAAATATTAAACGGTTGCTGGCGGGGACTGAAAATAAATTTAAAGGGTTGCGTAAGAAAAAATAATCTTAGCCTTTTTTCAAAATAGGTCGTTTTAAACTTGGTACGTAAATTGGAATCAATAAGGGAAATACACATAAGATGAAAAAGATACTCAGCTCATTTACATTAATGGTTTTCCTGATGATCGGTTGTGCAAAGAACCAGATCACAGGCCGTAACCAATTGAAATTACTACCCGAAAGTGAACTGCAGTCAATGGCAACGCAGCAATACCAGCAGTTCCTGGCTGAAAACCGTGTAGTGTCAGTGGGAGTAAATAAAGATGCGGAAATGGTTCGACGTGTGGGTACACGTATTGCATCAGCCATCACCAGGTATTTGCAAGATCAGGGAAAAGGCGATATACTTGAAGGTTATAAATGGGAATTCAATCTCATCGATAATAAAGAAGTTAACGCATGGTGTATGCCAGGTGGGAAAGTGGTAGCCTACACAGGACTGTTACCCGTTACGCAAAACGAAGCAGCACTTGCTGTAGTAATGGGGCATGAAATTGCACACGCTATCGCCCTTCACGGTAACGAACGTATGAGCCAGGGGTTGATACAGCAGCTAGGAGGTGTGGCACTACAAGTAGCCGTGGCGAATAAACCTGCTGAAACACAAAACCTGTTTATGACGGCCTATGGTATTGGTACAACAGTGGGCGGCACATTGCCCTTCTCCCGTAAGCAGGAGTTAGAGGCCGACCAGTTTGGATTGCGTTTCGCAGCCATGGCCGGTTACAACCCACAGGAAGCTATTCCTTTCTGGCAAAGAATGGCGCAGGCCAGCAGCGGACAGAAGCCGCCCGAAATTTTGAGCACTCACCCGTCCGATGAAACACGTATTACTAAAATGCAGCAATATGTAAAAGAGGCAATGCCTTACTACAAACCGATTGGTAAATAATTGATTCGTAGTCTATTAATATAAAATGCCCGGCTCGTTAGCCGGGCATTTCTGTTTCTTTCTTTTTAAAATATTTAGCTAACGACCCGTAGAAATAGTAAAAAACGCCTACCTTTGCAATCCACTTTAGTTCTCATCAAAATTTACATTGGCATGTCTATTTCTCTCTTGGAAAAACTCCAATTGAACGAAGAAAAGAACTTATTAATCCAGGGCTTACCCTCTTCAATCGAAAAGCAATTTGTAAAGTTATCATTCGCTAAGAATGTTACTCCATTGCTGCGTAGTAAGAAGATTGATTTCGCCCTGATCTTTGCGGTAAATCAAAATCAATTAAACGGAATCTTAAAGGAAGTGTTACCAGCTTTGGGCCCCAACGCCAAATTCTGGGTGGCATATCCTAAATCAGCTTCCAAAATTGTGAGTGATTTGAACCGTGATGGAAGCTGGCAATTTGTTTGCCAGTGCGGATTTGAAACTTCAGAAGAAGTAGTGTTGGATCATGTTTGGACAGCAATGCGTTTTGAACGTGCAATTGCGTTAGCTCCAAAACCAACCAGAACAAACAGAACTTCAAGGTTAACTCCAGCTGAAGCTTAAATCCGGTTTCACCAACTAATTACACTAGCCGTCTGCAAAGGCGGCTTTTTAGTTTACATGAGTCATCATAATATCGAAATAAAAGCACGTTGTGCCGATGCTTCGTTTATACGAAACTACCTGCAGCAAAATAAGGCAAGGCTTGTTGGTATAGATGAGCAAACAGACACCTATTTCAACACGGCCAATGGCAGATTAAAAATGCGGCAGGGCCCAATTGAAAATGCACTCATTTATTATAACAGGGAAAATAAAGCAGGTCCAAAATTAAGCGAGGTTAAATTGTTGCCACTTGGCAATAATGCCGAATCATTGAAAGAGTTATTGATGAAGGCGCACGGAATAAAAGTAATTGTAAAAAAGAAACGTGAGATCTGGTTTATTGATAATGTAAAGTTTCACATTGATGAAGTGGAAAGCCTTGGCAGTTTTGTAGAAATTGAAGCCATTGACGTAGATGGAACCTTAGGACTTGAAAAAATAAAACAGCAATGCTATTTTTATTTGCAGCAATTCCAGATCGGTGATGACGATCTTTTAACGCATTCTTACAGCGATCTGTTGCTGAATCAACCTTAGTTTTGTAATTGGTATGAATTGGAAATATAATCATCCCGTACGCAATCTTTTTACATACGCAACAATCTTCTTGTTGCTTTTTGGTGTAGCAGCATTATTCTATTGGAATAAAGAACAGATTTTTATTGCGCTCAATAATCAACACACCGATTTTGCAGATGTGGTATTGAAATATTTCACTTATGTAGGGGATGGAATTTTTATGGCCGCTCTTGGTGTTATTATGTTTTTGATCGGCAAAAGAAAACTTGGCTTGTTGCTGATCTTATCTTTCCTGTTAAGTGGATTGCTTGCACAAACAATTAAACGCATTGAACAACGACCCCGGCCGGGTGCTTATTTCAAACAGCCCGAACGCATTCATCGGGTTGATGAAAAATTGCTGAAAGGAAATAACAGTTTCCCCAGTGGTCACACCACTACCGCATTCGCCACATTTAGTTTACTTGCTTTTGCTACCCGCAATAAAATGGTGCAGCTTTTCTTTTTTGCAGTTGCAGTAATTGTTGGCTATTCCCGTATCTATTTAGGAGCACACTTTGCTGAAGATGTGTTGGCAGGAGCGGCCTTAGGTTTTGTAAGCTCTTATTTTTTGTGTTGGTTGTTGCGAAAGAAAGAGTGGGATTAGCGGAATATAACGGTACCCATCACTTTGGTCAATTCCATTTCAAGTTGTTTCAAATGCTGATGCGTTTTGATGAGCGTCACCAATTCTTCTGATGTATGTTCACGTTCCATGTCACGCTGGTTTTCATCCATCATCTTTTTGATTTTACGCAACTTTAAATAAGTGAGAATCGATTGCATTTCCTGTAAATACAATTCATCTTTTGTAGGAAATGGTTTTTCATAAATGCGTATCCAGTTCGGACTAAGCTCTTCACTAAAATCAGCCAACGAAACAACATGCTTACTTACTGCTTGGTCTTCGTGAAAAAGAAAACCTTTCATGGTCGGTTCTTGTCCCTCATTGTATAACTGGCGATACAACTCAACCAGGTTAACAAGATCAGGATGCTCAACCATACTCCATTCATCAATTTCAGCTAATGCATGTTGGGCAACTGTTGTTTCTTCATCCCATGGCTGTAATCCAAAATCTAGCAAACATCGCACTAGTGCACGCTCATGCACTTCATCTGTATTGAGCAGCTGAAGTGTTGAATCTTCATAATTGTCGGTTCCAGGAAAATCAGGAAGCTGTTCTTTTTCACGTGTGTTTTTTTCTTCCAGCTTCGTCATCCGTTCACGAATGAACTTATTCACCAATGAATGCAAACCTGCTTCATCGATCTTTAACAGCTCCGCACTTTTATGAATATAATCCTGCTGACGGGTGAAGTCTTCAACCTTATTAATTCTGCTGATACTTTCAGCAATAGTATTAACAGCCGCCGCTTTCTTGCTTGTATCGTTGCCTGCATCTTTCAGCATCACCTCAAGCTGAAAGAGAATAACATCTTTTTTATTCTGTTTAATGAAATCAACAAAACCGGAAGCGCCAACTTTGTTAACGTAGCTATCAGGATCTTCTTTATCTGGGATCAATACAAGATGAACATTCAGTCCTTCTTCCAATGCCAGATCTAACCCCCGCATGGCTGCTTTAACACCTGCAGCATCACCATCATATAAGATCGTAAGATTGTTACTGTATTTTTTGATCAATCGTAATTGATCAGGTGTTAATGAAGTACCACCACTTGCAACAACATTTTCGATGCCCGCCTGGTGAAGTGAGATTACATCGGTATAACCTTCCACCAATAAACATTCATCGTTTTTATCAATCGCCTGTCGTGCGAAATAAGTGCCGTAAAGAATTTTACTCTTGATGTATACTTCGTTCTCAGGTGTATTGATGTACTTCGGGGCATTTTCTTTTTTACCAATGATACGTGCACCAAAGCCTATGATCTTGCCGGTGTTATTATGAACAGGAAAAATAATACGCTCACGGTAATTATCCATCAACTCACCATTACGTTCAGCAACAATACCTGTTTTGGTAAGAAGCTCCGCATTGTATTGTTGTTTCAACGCTTCACTTGTAAACGCATCACGCTGGCGTGGTGAATAACCCAGTTGAAATTTGTGAATGATATCTTCTCTGAAGCCACGTTCTTTTAAATAGCTTAAAGCAACAGCTTGTCCCTCTTCTGTGTCAAACAATTGTTTGCTGAAAAATTGCTGAGCAAAAGAGTTAATGATATAAAGACTGTCTGCAGTTTGGCGTTGTTCTTTTACTTCAGGCGAGGAATACGTTTCTTCTACAGTTACATTGTACTTGGCTGCGAGAAATTTTAATGCATCAACATAGCTGTACTTTTCATGCTCCATCAAAAAACTCACGGCATTACCACTCTTGCCACAACCAAAACATTTGTACAATTCTTTGGCGGGAGATACAGTAAACGATGGGCTTTTTTCATTATGAAAAGGGCAGAGGCCAAGGTAATTTGCGCCTCGCTTCTTAAGCTTAACAAAACCGCCTACAATTTCCACAATATCAATGCGGCTTAAAATCTGTTGTATGGTATCCTGTGAGATCAAGGCGGGCAAATTACGAAAAAGATTCTTGCTGCTGTCCATCACTGTGCAATCGTTTGGGCGTGGAAACTGCTGCAATCTCCTTACATTTGCACCCGTTATGACACTAGAAAAATTAAACGATATAAGGGAACGCATTCTTGTCCTGAGGAGGTTTCTTTGACGTCGAGAACCGACTATATAAAATTGCAGAAGACAAGCAACTCTCACTAAGTCCCGGTTTTTGGGACGATAATAAGCGTGCAACCGAAATTCTGAAAGAAACAAAGAACAACGAGTACTGGGTATCTCTCTATGAGGACACCAATACGGCCGTTGAAGACTTTGCTGTACTCTTTGAATTCTGGAAGGCAGGCGATGCTACCGAAGAGGAAACAAAAGAAGCATACGATAAAGCAGTAAATGCAATTGAAGATGCTGAATTTAAAAGCACGCTCAACCAGCCCGAAGATGAATTGCCTGCAGTACTTCAAATAAACTCAGGTGCAGGTGGAACCGAAAGCCAGGATTGGGCCGAAATGCTTGCACGTATGTATCGCATGTACGGCGAAAAGCAGGGCTGGAAAGTAACCGAAATGGATTGGCAGGATGGTGATGGTGCAGGTATTAAAACATGTACTTACCAATTTGATGGTCCGTTTGCTTATGGTTTTCTGAAAGCTGAAAGCGGTGTGCATCGTTTGGTGCGCATTTCGCCATTCGACAGTAATGCACGCAGGCACACTTCTTTTGTAAGCGTGTATGTTTACCCGTTAGTTGATGATACAATTACAATTGAAATCAACCCTGCTGATGTGAAGATGGAAACATCACGAAGCGGTGGCGCTGGTGGACAAAACGTAAACAAGGTAGAAACGAAAGTACAGTTAACGCATATTCCAACGGGTATTGTGGTGGTTTGCCAGCAGGACAGAAGCCAGCTGGGCAACCGTGAACTGGCCATGCAGATGTTGAAGAGTAGATTGTACGAAATGGAATTGCAGAAACGCAATGAGCTGAAGGACGCAACAAATGCCAAGAAGAAAAAGATCGAGTGGGGCAGCCAGATACGCAGCTATGTATTTCATCCATACAAGATGATCAAAGATCATCGCACTGATTATGAAGTGGGGAATGTTGGTCCGGTTATGGATGGTGAGCTCGATGGATTCATCAAAGCTTACTTGATGAGTGAAAAAGAAGCAGAAGCGAATTAGGGAATTTGAAAATTTGAAAATGACTATTGAAAATTGGTCAATGCTCAGTTAGTACGTTTTTTATTTTCAAATTTTCAAATTGATAAATTTTCAAATTACTATTGTATGAATCTTGGTTATTTCAACTATCCTTTACCGGCAAATGAGCCTGTTTTAAATTACGCCCCCGGTTCAGCAGAAAAGAAACGTTTGAAAGAAGTATTAGCTGAATTAAAAAGTGCTGAAGTGGATGTACCCATGTACATTGGCGGAAAAGAAATACGTACTAATAAAAAGTTTGCATTAAGAGCTCCACATGAGCACAAGCATATATTAGGTTATTATCACGAAGGTGAAGAAAAACATGTACGCCAGGCCGTTGATGCAGCCTTAGCAGCAAAGCAAGCATGGGCTGCTATGAGTTGGGAAAACCGTGCAAACATCTTCCTGCGTGCAGCAGATCTAATTGCAACAAAGTATCGTCCTTACATGAACGGCACAACGATGTTGGGCCAAAGTAAGAATGCTTTCCAGGCAGAAATTGATGCTGCTTGTGAGATCATCGACTTCCTCAAATTCAATGTTCATTTCTTAAGCGAAATTTATCGCCAGCAACCTGTCAGCAGTACGGGTATGCATAACCGTATGGAATATCGTCCGCTGGAAGGATTTGTATTGGCTGTAACTCCGTTCAACTTTACGGCAATAGGTGGCAATCTGCCAACCAGTGCTGCTATGTGTGGTAACGTGGTTATCTGGAAACCTGCACACACACAGATCTACAGTGCGCAGATGTTCATGCAAATATTGAAAGAAGCAGGCTTGCCCGATGGTGTTATCAATCTTATTTATGTTGATGGACCAACTGTTGGTAAAGTATGTTTTACGCATAAAGAATTTGCAGGTGTGCATTTCACCGGTTCAACTGGTGTGTTCAATAACATGTGGGAAACAATTGGTAAGAACATGAGCATGTATCGTTCGTATCCACGCATTGTTGGTGAAACAGGTGGTAAAGATTTTGTGATGGTGCATAAGAGTGCTGATCCTGATGTGGTGGCAACTGCATTATTACGTGGCGCCTTTGAATACCAGGGACAAAAATGTTCGGCCGCTTCACGAGCTTATCTTCCGTCGAACATTGCTGAGAAGATAAAGAAGAAACTGGTAGCCGGTGTTAATAGTTTTAAAGTTGGCACCGTTGAAGACTTTACCAATTTTGTAAATGCAGTGATCGATGAAAAGAGTTTTGATAAGATCAAAGCGTACATTGACGGTGCTAAGCGTTCAAAGAAAGCAAGCATACTGGTTGGTGGCGAATGCAATAAGAAAGAAGGTTATTTTGTGCAGCCAACTGTGATTGAAACCACTGATGCGAAATATACAACCATGTGCGAAGAAATTTTCGGACCGGTATTAACTATCTATGTTTATCCTGCAAATGAGTATGAAAAAACATTGGAGCTGGTCGATAGCACTTCACCATATGCATTAACAGGATCCATCATTGCACAGGATCGTTATGCAGTTGAACTGGCAACAAGCAAACTTCGTAACAGTGCAGGTAACTTTTACATCAACGATAAACCAACCGGTGCAGTTGTTGGTCAGCAACCGTTTGGTGGAGCAAGAGCAAGCGGTACCAATGATAAAGCAGGAAGTATTTTAAATCTTTATCGTTGGTTAAGTGCGAGAACAATTAAGGAAACGTTTAACCCGCCAACAGATTATCGTTATCCGTTTTTGGGTGAGGAATAAAAAAATAGGCCGGATAAAATCCGGCCTATTTTTTTATTTATTCTTTTTTGCCTCCTGTATTCAAATGAATCTGGAAGCCCACATTTATTTTAAATACGTTTAGGCGGTCATCAACATCTTCAAATTTCATTGATGAATAGCCGAGGGTAACTTCAAGAGCAGTATGTTGGTTTAAAAAAATGGCCGGACCTGCCATGAACGAATAACCATTCATATTCGTTTTATTATCGCCCATGCCTGCTGAGCCAAAGCCATAACCTGCGTCTAAAAAAACATTTACCCGTTGATTGGAAGCTGCAGGTATAAAATAATACCGGAGAAAAGGAGCGATGCTTGTTGTAACATAAGCATCATCATCGCCTTCCTCTTTTTCAGTATCGATTTGCACTCTTAAACCTCCGGCAAAATTGTTTACAAAAAAGTAACCGATATTGGGTGCAAAACTGAATGCGGTTCCTTTTGAATCGCCCCATTTAGAAGAAGTAAAAGAAGTGGAGCCGCCAAGAAGAAGATTTCCTTTTGTGACTTGGGCATTCATCACATTGACGAAAACGAGCAGTAAGCATACTGCAAGAACTGATTTTTTCATTGTTTAATTTTTTGGGTTAATAAATTATAAGGCACAGAAAAAATCAATCTGTAATCGTATTGTAAGAACTATTACCTATTAAAATTAATAAGTGTTTTGTAGAAATCAAAGCTTTTGCAGGCACTGCAGGTGGATGTGTGTACCCATTAACAGGCATTAAAACTTCAATCTTCCAGAAAAAAATCGGGAGTCAGAGTAATAAAGTTTAAAAGCTAAATCATTTGTGGATAAGCCGTTACGGAAGGTTTCTCATTGCTGAATTGTTGTTTGGCACGGTTTTTTGAAAGTTAGGTTTGTCCCGTGCACGGAACATGTAAACTAAAATCAATTTCAGTGAGATGCGTTAACACATCTACTCTAGAAGTAGAAATAATTGGTTAACGACCTGTCGCTACGATGGGTAACATCTGGCAAAACTTAAAAAATACACAGATGAAACTATTATTTATTTCAGGAGCATTATTATTAGCTGGCTTTGCACATGCACAGCATCACAGTAACGTACATTTTGGATTGAAAGGCGGTTTAAATATTTCAAATCTTAAAAGTTCTCCCGATCAAAACCTGGAATCGAAGGCAGGATTTAATGCGGGTGGTCTGGCTCATATTCACTTGAGTAAATCATGGGCATTGCAACCAGAGATCATGTATTCTGCACAAGGTGCACAGAAGGACGATATGAAGTGGCGGCTTAATTATGTAAACGTACCTCTGCAGTTACAATACATGTTCGATAAAGGTTTCAGAATTCAAACAGGGCCACAGCTTGGCATTTTGGCAACAGCCACAACAAAGCAAGGAGATACTAAAGTTGATGTTAAAGAGGCATTTAAAACAGCCGAATTTGGTTGGACAATCGGTGCCAGCTACGTAGGTGAATCAGGATTGGGTATTGATGGACGCTATAATTATGGGATAACCCGTATTAATGAAAACGATGGAACAGATCTATATAACAGAGGTTTCCAGGTGGGTTTATTTTATGTATTCAAACATAAGTATTAAGAACGACCCATGAAGAACGAAGAGCTGTATGCACTTGTGCATGCAGCTTATTTTTTGTCAATAGGTTCCCTCAAGTTAGAATAAAGAGGAATTAACAGCTGACTGTTACCGTTAGCATTGATGTTACAATGGATGTTCGCTCCGAAAACCTGCAGCAGAATAAGTGCTCAACATCTCCTATCCAAAGTAAACTTGCAACTGTTCAATAAATGCAGGGAACCAAATTGAAGTTTTTACTCCGAAGTGTTTATTTTTATCAAAATTTCGGCAGTGAAGACAATCTTATCAAACGAACAGTTACAACTCACTATACAACGCCTCGGTCACCAGTTGATCGAGAACCATTATCCCTTTACAGACACAGTGATCGTTGGGTTACAGCCAAGGGGAATCTTCCTTGCCGATAAAATTGTGGAAGCTGTTCAACAAAATTATCCCAATATAAAATTGCCATACGGCAAACTTGATATCACGTTTTATCGTGATGATGTACACAAAGAACTGCATGTGGCTAACCAAACCACCATCAACTTCAACATCGAAAATAAAAAGGTGATCCTGATCGATGATGTGCTTTACACCGGCCGCACCATTCGTGCAGCTATGGATGCGTTGGTGGATTTTGGCCGGCCTGCAAAGGTGGAGTTACTTGTGTTGGTCGACCGCCGCTTTAACCGACAGTTGCCCATTCAGCCCGATTATTCAGGTAAAGCAATTGATTCCATCCTTAGCCAAAAAGTAACGGTCGATTGGCAGAAGCCGGAAGTTGTTTTGCACTAAGCGAAGTTTGATAGGAATTACATCCTGGAATTGTTTGGCATTTTGCCTCTTGGCAATTGCCCGTTTTAGTTTTTCCCTTAGCTTTGCTTTTTAATGCAACTATCTACTCGTCATCTGCTCGGCATTAAAGATCTCACGGCACAGGATATTCAACTTATCCTTGATACAGCCGCTCAATTCAAAGAAGTTTTACAGAGGCCTATTAAAAAAGTACCATCACTGCGTGATGTAACGATCGTAAACCTGTTTTACGAAAACTCAACACGCACACGTATTTCTTTTGAACTGGCGGAGAAAAGATTAAGTGCCGATACCATCAACTTCACAGCTTCCGGTTCATCTGCTGCAAAAGGCGAAACACTGCTTGACACGGTGAATAATATACTGAGCATGAAAGTTGACCTGGTGGTGATGCGACACAGCGCAAGTGGTGCACCGCATTTTTTGGCGAAGCATATTCCTGCCGCCATTGTAAATGCAGGTGATGGAATTAACGAACATCCCACGCAGGCCTTGCTCGATGCATTTTCAATTCGTGAACAGTTAGGAACATTGGAAGGAAAGAAGATTGCGATCCTCGGCGATATCATGCATAGTCGTGTGGCATTGAGTAATATTTATTTGCTGAAGAAGATGGGAGCTGAAGTAACAGTAGCTGGTCCGCCTACCTTGATTCCAAAATATCTCCAGCAATCGTTTGGTGTAAACGTATCGTACAACATAGAAGAAACATTAAGATGGTGCGATGTAGCGAATGTACTGCGCATACAACTTGAACGACAAAATCAACCTTTGTTCTCTTCGTTGAGAGAATATAACCTGGCTTACGGCATTAACAGGAAACTTCTAGACTCTTTGCAAAAAGAAATCATCATTATGCATCCCGGTCCTATCAATCGTGGTGTGGAGCTGGACAGTGATGTAGCCGATAGTAAACAATCCATTATTTTACAACAGGTGGAAAATGGAGTAGCAGTGCGTATGGCTGCATTGTATTTGCTTGCAGGAAAACGTTCAGAAAATTAAACCAATGGTTCGTGTTATTATACTCCTCATATTCTCCAACATCTTTATGACGTTTGCTTGGTACGGTCATTTAAAGCAAATGAATGTGCCTATCTGGAAAGCTGTATTGGTTAGCTGGGGCATTGCACTAATTGAATATTGTTTAATGGTGCCTGCCAACCGCATCGGTTACCAGAATGGCGTAAATGCTTTTCAGTTAAAGATGGCGCAGGAGATCATTACACTCGGCGTGTTTACTGTGTTTGCAGTAGTTTATTTAAAAGAACCCTTTCATTGGAAGTACGCCGTCAGTTTTCTTTTCCTGTTAGGCGCAGTTTATTTCATGTTTAAAAAATAAACGTCCTGTTAACCCTTTAGTTCGTCAAATCCATCTTCGTATTCTTCTATCAGGTCGTCGTCTGAATCATTTTTGCTGTATTGATTTACATCATGAAGTGTAAATGCATCCATGCCTGTTGTTTGATGCCATTGACCTTGTTCTTTATGCAGCACCTGTACCGGCAATGCAAAACGACGTTGAAATTCAAATTCAAGATCAGCAACTTTTTCTGATGGCAGAATGTTGATGACGCCATCGATATGAATGTCTTTGATCTCTTTCAGCATCTTATCATCAGGCAATACATCACATTCGTTTGATGATTCGTATAAAAGATGCGGCTTTGAAAAAAACTCAATCTTCAGGTAAGGATAGTGATCTGAAAAAATGTTTTTTATTTCTTTAAGCGTGATATTGTCGTGTAACTGAATATGCATAGGTTTTGTTTTATAAGTGAAGGTAGAAGCCCTTTTTTCAAAACCAAATGTCAGCCATCAAAAAAGGCGATGATTGTGATCATAAAATTCTTTTGATAACAAAGCTGATTGAATATAATAAGCAACGTCTGATAAAAGTTGCTGATGAAACTACAATTGCAATTCATTACAGTAGTAATAGAGTGTAATCAAGGCGAATGCCGAAAACCAGGCTGTATATTGGTTTTCGGGGTCCTTTTTGGTTACTTTTTAAACAAGCAAAAAGTAACAGAAATCGTCACCAAACTAATTTCGCAATTCTTCCCTTACCACCAGCTAAATAAACAGCTTTCCCTTTCTTTGCCTTACGCACTACATGAAAACCAGTTGCTGAAATGTTGCGCCAGTTCATACCGCCATCATCACTTACATCAACACCGGTAATACCGCAAGTGATAAGTTTTGATTTGGATAAATATTCCACACAACTACGATAACCAAACGGCGGAGTAGTGGGAGTGCTAAATGTTTTTCCTGCATTCTTTGTCAATACACAATTCTTTTCAGTAGATGTTGCATTATTAAAATCGCCACCCACTATAATAAATGTTTTTTTATCCCATACTGCAAGCGAGTTAGCACCAGTTGTTTCTTTACCCTGGATAATGGGCAATACAATTTTTTCATTACGAATAAACAGTCGGGAATAAGTACCACCGGTAATAAACAAGAGTTCATTTTTTCCTGCAGAGCGGATATTGGTACCACTGCTGGCAAACATCGCTTCACCTTTTTCTACAGCAGGTGCCATCGCTTCGGGCATTGCACGCCATGTGTTTCCTGCATCAACCGTTACTGCCATAAATATTTTTCCATTGATGGGATCGCCGATGACCATACCACTTTCTTTACTGAAAAATTCCATCGCATCTAAAAACATACCTGCACGTTTATCCTGGAAAACGATCTTCCATGTTTTACCGCCGTCAATTGTTTTAAGGATCACAGCAGGCGTATCAATACCCATAATGATTGCAGTATTTGCATCAAACGCTTCTATATCTCTAAAATCAGTTTTTGCAAAGCCATCTATTTTTGTCCATTTAAACGAAGCGCCACCATCAATTGAACGACCAACCATTCCATTTGCACCACTCACCCAAACAATATTATCATTCACCACACTCAACCCACGAATGGAAGTTGTCTTTGCACTGTCAAGCAATTGAATGGTTTGTGCAGAAGATTGAACACTGCACACAGCAAGCAATAAAAAGGATGCAAATAAATATTTCATGATTTCAAATGTAATTAATGCCAAAACTAAAAGCGCAACAAAGTTTTACATAAATCATGCCTATAAAAACATTTACTGTTACACATAGGATGTTGATGTAATTTCCACAGTAATTCACCACAGTAGTACCCAAGCTTAATCAAGGCTTTCGACGGAACATGGGGGTAATATGTTCCGTCTTGACTTTTTGGTTCTTTTGTGTCAAGACAAAAGAACAGAAAGAGCTGCGGTGCAACCGCCGTCAGAGTGCATGAGCTTCATTGTGTCTGAAACGAGGAGGCCGTACCTCTAACCTTGTATCCCTTACTTCCCACTAACACCAGTTCGCATTCTCTCCATAATTTCCTACTTTCGCCCCGATTGCAATAACTATGACCGAATACAACTATCTCCCCCTCGACGAACAGCAACTCACCTTCGATGAAGTGAAGAATTATCTGCAGTTCAAACAGTTTGTCTCCATTACATTTCGTGCACACCACAAGATCGAAAAGTGCAGACAATACCTCGATCAAAAAGTAGCGGAAAGCGATACGCCCTTTTACGGCATCAACACCGGTTTTGGTTTTCTACAAAACGTGATCATTGCCGATGATCAGTTGGAGCAACTGCAGAATAATTTATTGATGAGTCATGCATGTGGCATGGGCGAAGAAGTGCCCGAAGAAATTGTAAAGCTCATGCTGGCGTTGAAAATAAAATCGCTCAGCTATGGTTACAGCGCCGTGCAGGTTGATACAGTGAAACGGTTAATGGACATGCACAACAACAATGTACTGCCCGTTATTTATCAGCAGGGATCATTAGGTGCAAGTGGCGATCTGGCTCCGCTCAGTCATTTGAGTTTGCCATTGATCGGGATGGGAGAAGTGAAGTATGAGGGTTCAACACACAAGGCGCAAGATGTACTCAATAAATTAGGATGGAACCCCATTCACTTAAAAAGCAAAGAAGGATTGGCACTCATCAATGGTACACAATTCATGAGTGCTTATGGTTTATATTGCTTGGTGCAGGCCGATCGTTTATTGCAATGGGCCGATCTTATTGCCGCCATTTCGTTTGATGCATTTGATTGTATCGATCAACCCTTTCATGAAAAGATACAAGCCATCCGTCCGTATAGTGGACAAATACACACTGCTCAACAGTTAAGAAGCATACTTAGCGGAAGTGAAATTGGTGAGCAGAAAAAACAACAGGTACAGGATCCTTATAGTTTCCGTTGTATACCACAAGTGCATGGTGCAAGTAAAGATGCATTGGCGCATGTAAAGAATGTATTCTTAACCGAGATCAATTCAGTAACGGATAACCCGAATGTATTTCCAGATGAAGACCTCATTGTAAGTGGTGGTAATTTTCACGGTCAGCCGTTGGCGTTAGCACTGGATTATTTTTCAATAGCGATGAGTGAACTCGCCAACATCAGCGAACGCCGCACCTATCAGCTCATCAGCGGACAACGTAACTTGCCGATGTTCTTAGTAAAAGAAGCCGGACTCAACAGTGGCTTTATGATTCCGCAGTACACCGCCGCAGGCATTGTGAGTGAAAACAAACAACTCTGCACGCCTGCAAGTGTTGATAGTATTTCATCGAGTAATAACCAGGAAGATCATGTAAGCATGGGCGCCAATGCAGCCACGAAAGCTTATCGTGTAATGAAGAATGTGGAGAAAGTATTAGCTATCGAATTACTCAGCGCTGCACAGGCATTGGATTTCCGTCGTCCGTTAAAAAGCTCAGCGAAAGTAGAAGAGGTAATGACTGCCTTCCGTCAGCAAGTAAGCTTTGTTGATAAAGATAGGGTGTTGCATGATGATATGTTAATGGCAACAAACTTTTTAAAAGAGTATCAATTAGAAAATCGGCAATGAAATTAATATTAGTACTTGTTCTTCTGTTGCTACTTGGATTCACTTGTCAAAAGAATGATTATGTGAATAAACACAAATGGCAAATTTTAGGCGAGCATAAACGATCTGATTTTATAAAAGGCAAACCTGTTTTTGTTAAAGAGATTTTGCAGTTTACAATTGAAAATGACGTTCGTAGTAAACTACTAGTACAGAACAGTTATGATGAATATCACTTTAGTTCCGCTGGTGATATTACTCATAAACGAACATTTATTACAGATGACTTTTTTTCTAACACCAACTTTAGTTACGATAACAATGGAATGAGTTACTTTCTAATTCTTACGTCCGGTGATAAAGAAAAGCCCAAATATGATACCCTTATTTCAACATCAAGACTTTTGTCAAATGGGAAGTTTAAGCGTATTAATCATAGAAAAGAAGAAATAACAGCGATATTGGAATCTTACCTCAATGGAGGAGGTTTATTAGTAGAAGAGTATTTAAAAGATACAACGGATAATTCTGATGTATTGTTGACATCCAGAAAATATTATAGTAGCGATAAGCTCACAAAAGCAGAGCTTTTACATAAAGATGGTTCAATTAGTACTGAACAGTATTACTATTCGGATAAAGGGCTTCTTGACAGCGTTGTAAGAGTTACAGAAAGGTGGGGATTGAAGAATAGAGATAAACGAGTTTACCAATACAATGAGCAGGGAGATTATAATTTCTTTGCAGAGATTTCTGGCGTTGGTGATACTACAGCTTTAGCAACAGTAAAATATGTATACGATAACAAGGGTAATTGGATTCGGAAATTAGTTGATGAGGAAGGATGGTATGATGGAAAACCTGTTGTAAATAAGATGTTGGAAAAGAACTATTGTCTTTTAAGTAGGGAAATAAAATATCAATGACAAATTGATCAATTCTTTAGATCGGTGTAATTCGATGCAAAAAAATCGGTGTTTATCTGTGTAATCTGTGAGCAATAAAAATCTTCATTCATCTCTTCAATCCTATAAATCATGGTTCAGACAAAATACGACGCCATCAAGTATAAAACACCAACAGGCAGCACACTCACCTGCAAAGGCTGGATCCAGGAAGCCGCATTAAGAATGCTCCTCAACAATCTCAACCCCGATGTTGCAGAACGCCCCGACGATCTCATCGTCTATGGAGGTCGTGGAAAAGCAGCACGCAATTTCGAAGCACTCGATAATATCATTGCTGCGTTGAAAGTATTGGAGAATGATGAATCACTACTCATCCAAAGCGGTAAACCCGTCGGCATATTAAAAACACACACAGATGCACCACGGGTACTCATCAGTAATAGTCAGCTTGTACCCAACTGGGCCAACTGGAAACACTTTGAAGAGCTCGAGAAAAAAGGATTGATGATGTACGGACAAATGACCGCCGGCTCCTGGATCTACATCGGCTCACAAGGCATTGTGCAAGGCACTTATGAAACCTATGCCGCCATTGCCGATAAACATTTCGGCGGCACACTCAAAGGAACACTCAACGTTACTGCCGGACTCGGCGGCATGGGTGGCGCACAGCCTTTAGCAATAACGATGAACGAAGGTGTTGCGTTAATAGCAGAAGTAGAAGAGTGGCGCATCGACAAACGCATCGAAACAAAATATCTCGACGAAAAATATACCAGCATCGACGAAGCCATTAATGCGGCTGTGCATTACCGTAAGGAAGGTATTGCCCGTAGCATTGGTGTGGTATGCAATGCCATTCATCTGCTCGATCATTTGATCTCACGTGATATTATTCCCGATACACTCACCGATCAAACCAGTGCACATGATCCGCTCATTGGATATGTACCGCACACACTCAGCAATGAGCAAGCCAACGAGCTCCGTGAAAAAGATCCCGACCATTACCTGCAACTCAGTTACGAAAGCATGTACCTGCATATACGTTTGATGTTACAGTTACGGGATCAGGGTGCCATTACATTCGATTACGGTAATAACATACGTGCACGTGCCTTAGAGCATGAAGCAAATAACAGCGGAGTGCTCAAAGCTCTCCCTTTAGGGAGCGGGGAGGGGCTTTTCCCCGGCTTCGTTCCCGCCTACATCCGACCCCTCTTCTGCGAAGGCAAAGGCCCTTTCCGTTGGGCAGCACTCAGTGGCGATGCTAATGATATTGCCGTAACCGACGAACTCATCATGAACATGTTTCCCGAAAATAAAGGCATGATCCGCTGGATGCAAATGGCCAAAGAAAAAATTGCCTTCCAGGGATTACCTGCACGCATCTGCTGGCTCGGGCAAGGCGAACGGGAGAAAGCAGGACTTGCCTTTAACGAACTCGTACGCACCGGCAAAGTAAAAGCGCCCATTGTCATTGGTCGTGATCATTTAGATACCGGCAGTGTGGCCAGCCCCAACCGTGAAACCGAAGCCATGCTCGATGGCAGCGATGCTGTTGCCGATTGGCCCATCCTCAACGCACTCGTAAACACTGCAGGTGGCGCCAGTTGGGTAAGCCTGCATCATGGTGGTGGAGTAGGTATGGGTTACAGTATTCATGCAGGTATGGTCATTGTTGCCGATGGTACTGATGATGCAGAGCAACGCCTCAAACGTGTACTCCGCAACGATCCCGGAATGGGAGTGATACGACATGCGGACGCCGGTTACGATATTGCGAAGGAAACATTACAAGAAAACGATCTTGATTTTAAAGAGCGGTTGAAGTAATATTCAACTGCTCAATCTTCTTGTCATTCCGACTTGTCCAGCACAAAGCGGGAGGCACGAGGAATTTGCCCAACATCGCTGTCATCCCGACGCAGGAGGGATCTGCTCAACCCCTGTACAACCGCCCAACAGATTTCTCCTTTCGTCGAAATGACAATTCTGTTTAACTGCAAAGCCAAATACATTTTTTGTAGCATGGGCAAGTGCTGCTATTAAGCTTTACTTGCGTCGCACTCTTTTACGTTTTGTAATTCTATTCAGGAGAATGCTCTGCCGCCATTTGTCTGTTCATGAACTACTCAACATGCCGCACATAGGATGATTGTGTAACTACAAAGCACTTCACCACAGTAGCACAAAAATTTAATCAGGGAACAATCCGATTTCGGGCCGTCATGCGAAATCGGGGTCTTTTTTGTTTCTTTTTGGACAAGCAAAAAAGAAAAGAAAAAACATTTTGGTAAAAGCGTCTTCACTATGCTGTTAAACCTGTCGTGACGACTCAAACCGAGGCATTAAGAAACACATTGTTTCCCTCAAATAATCAAAACCCCGTCGCCACTTTATCCTTCACTATTTGAATACAGGGGCAATCACTGTCCTTACGAAAACGAATACGTTCTGTTCTATGAACGTTATCTTTTTTAAAACAATGTTTAAACGGTTCCCACTCGTACCAATCAGCTCTTGCTGTGCCATCTTTTCTACGCTTAAATTTAAATGTCTGTACAGTACCTGAATCTAAGCGGTCAACGACCGATTGATGCAACATAATGCGATGACTATTCCAGGCAGGGTTCATCGCCTGCCAATATTTATCAATAGCCCTTAACGTATCGCCGGGAGAAGTTCTTCGCAGGTGCCATTTCCTGCGCATATCGTTCACCGTTCCATAAATGTTCGTAGTAATGATCGTATCCCTGAAAAGATGATAAGGCTTTAACGCCGACAACATCCACTTCAACGAAATTCCACTCAGCTGATCTTTTTTCTTATTTCTGATGCCTCCGCCCACATCTTTATGACTTCCGTTAAACCAGACTTCTTCCACAATGGAATCCATGTGCTGTGTGGGCCCAAGTTCTACTTCTTTATGCGTAAACAGCAGGGGTGTGTAATTAAAGGCACGGTTATCGTCGAGTGCTACAGCGTGATAAACTTTCTTTACATTATAAAGTTGGTTCAGGTGATGCGGAACAGGCGTACCCGTTTCAAATTCGTCGTTGATGCTGAATGCTTCCACTGTATCCCAAAGACCCATCACTTCTATCATTGTTACCGACGTGGTATCATAAGCCACTGTTTCACCCGGATGCTTCGCTATCCAGTTGTTAATATAAGTGGCCAGCGTTTTTTTCTTTTGTAAAGCCGGTGTTGAAACATACAGGTCGTATAATGCTAACAACAGGGTTTGTTTTTCTTGTTCCTGTTTTACATGTTCCAGGTCAATGATTCCAATGGTATATATGATACCTGAAAGTATGCGGCATTGGTTGGCACCCCTGCTGAAACCAAATAAGCAAATAGAATCGCCTTGGCTGTAATTGCTGGTCAGGAAACGGTAAGCCCGCATCACCCGTTCATTTGTTGTGCGGGCATAGATGCCGTCTTTCACACGGTAGCCTGCTCCCACACCTTCAATGTAAAGTTTCTTGCTATTGTTGTCGGCTAAAAAATAAGATTTTAAAAGATTGGTGTTTCGCCTTGCTTCTTCATGTAGTTTCTCTCTTGAGCCATCCATAAAAATGCTGATCATTTGCGCACGGCTCTTTGGTTGAGCATGCGTATAGTCAGCGGGCAACGATCGTATACCACGGCATGCCAACAGCACTAACATACTTACGAGCAAGCAACATATTCTGAACATAGAGAAGAGTTTGATTCCACAAGCTAAGGAACCTGCATCATGCAACTTAATTTTACAATACTGATGCCAGCTTTGGATAGTGCGCAATTGTTTACCAATGCTAATTCCCGGGGTCAGCTAAGGCCAGACCCGGGGCTGAGGAAGCTGAAGAAACCGCAAATGCAAATAACATAAACATAATTGATAGATTTAATAAATAAATTAAACTTATTATGATTGAAGAAAGTAAGTTATCTGGAGAACTGGCAACCTATAACCTTTGGAGTTTTTGGCAGGCGCTGGGAGAAGCAAATCAGCAAAAAATTATTCAATATTTCAAAGCGAATCCAACTATGTGGGATTACAACGCCTTGTTTGAAGGCCCGGGTTACACATCACATAATCATGGCCCTATTAACTGCCTAACTCTGCTTCTTGTAATTAAAGACTTAGATATTACGGACAATTTTTTTGAGCAGTTTTTGAAGTACAATAAAGAAAATTATAGTCAAAATTCTGATTGGGGAAAAAACTGGAATTATGAAAAGAATAGAAAAATCAAATTGTATGAAAATTTAATGGAGAAACGAACTAGTGAAGTCGATATTCTGGAGTTGAAAGAAAGCCAGCATTATTATGCTTCCATTGGTATTGAAGATATTTATTGGGCGGACACCCATTATTTTATCATGGAATACTCAAAAATTGTTTATCAGAAATTCCTAAATAATGAATGTTCAATTGAACGGTTTTACAATGCGTATTTGTTGATTTTTAATGGAAGAGAAGCTGTTTACTCTTCTTTAGAAAAGCAGTCGCTTTCTGGAGTGCAATGTCATGTTTTTGAGCAGTATTTAATTTATTTGGAAAAGGCCAAGGAGTATAATAAATGTATTGAGGTTATTAAAACTCTAAAGAATTCGGGTTTTACTAATGATTTTAATAAGAGACTTGTACGGGTAGAAAACAAACTGCATAAATTATCGAAAGGCAATAAAAATTAAAGATCACCTTTTGCCTCTGTACGATTGCTATTTTGCCTGTCCGGAGTCTCACGTAGTTGACCCCGGGATTCAATAACTCCACTACAAATGGTTCGCCCAACATCATATCCTCTTATTCAAAGTATATTTATACAAAATCGCCATTATGAAATTTCTCCTGTTTCTGTTTGCACTCATCCTTTCCGCCGCCTGTTCCACCAAGTACGCCATCCGTAACATCGCCTGAAATTCCCCTGTTACGGATATGAGCAATGCCGAACCGGCTGCTCCAGTCTTTTCCGCCTTCTGTAATACTGTTACCGATAAATACAATTTCATTAAACGTCAAGGGTTCCTTTGCAAACTCTGTGATTCGTTTTGGATAATAATTTTTTGTCCAGTTATTGTGATAGGAAGATGTGTTTTCCTTCTTCGGAAATAATCGCTTCATTTTCCGGGCCGAAGGTTGTGCTGATTGTGCAAAAATGCTGATGCTGAAGAGGAGGAAAAATAAACCTGTACACGCTTTTTTCATAATGTAAAATGCTGTTGTCTAAAAAGAATGAAACGTTAAACTGAAAACGAAATCACCAATTTACAATTTATTTTATGCTTGCTCCAGTCAGCAAAAATCAGGTAAGCCTCAATACAACAGATAACGCAAAGCCCTGTCCCGGTGAAGAACGGATCGTAACCTCCCCGTTAAAAAGAGAAGCCCTTGCTTTGATATTCATCAGCCCGATACCTGTTGCTTTTTTTGACATGTCGAAGCCTATGCCATTATCCTGTATCGTTAATGTTAGTTTCTCATGATCCTGCACAATGTTCAACGATACTGCAGATGCTTTTGCGTATTTCAGAATATTGCTGAACTGCTCCTGTATAATGCGATACACAGTGAGCCTTAGCTTTTCAGACAGCACCGTCTCATCGAGCCCGGCAGTTTCCAGATTAATTTTTATGTCGCTGGTACTTGTTATGTTGTAAATAACTTTTTCGATGGCCTCCTTCAAAGTCGTTTTCTCCATAAACGGAGTGATCATGGAGTGAGATAAATCCCTGATCTCATTAATAGCAGACAAAATCAATTGATCTGTTTGTTGCTGGTATAAAGAAGCTGGTTCCGAACTGTTCTCTTTATTGACCATTGAAAGAAAGAGGCGGGCACTGGCCAGTATCTGTTGAATATTATCGTGCAGTTCACGGCCTATTTCCTGGCGTTCGTTTTCTTCAGCAGTTATAACAGCATCAGTGATCTGCAGTTGCCGTTCCATTCTTTCCTGTTCGAGCTGAATTTCTAACTGCTTTCGTTCTGTGATATCTGTACATGCAAGCACAAGACCAAATATCTCTTTCTCTTCATTGGGGATAGGAAAAAGTCTTATATCATACCAGAAGAACAATTTGTTTTCAAGATCATACCTCGTTTCAAATCTTACTTGTTCTCCTCTTACTGCTCTATGCACCCTGTCTGCAAGAAGCACTTTCCTGTCGGCTGTAAGAAAATCTTGAATATTGTCTCCTGTTTTCAGATCCCAGGAAAATACCTTTCTCACATAGTCAGATGCCCGTTGGTTAAAAAGAAGAATGGTCAAGTCAGGTTCAAGTAATAAGTAAGCTGTATCAGTTGCGTCAAATACTGTGCGGAGCCGGGCTTCGGTTCGTAGCAGCACATCACGGGTTCGTTTGTGCTGTTCTATTTCCTGTATCAATTTTGTATTGATCAGTGAAAGTTCCTTCGTACGTTCTGTTACTTTTTCTTCCAGTTCTTTTTTATCGCTTGCCAGTTGCGATTTTGTTTTTTTGATTGCCGGCACTTCTACAATTTCCCAATTGCCTTTTCTTTTCGACAGGGCTATCTCGTGTACCTGCGATACATCAAATACTGCCTGTGCATCACATTTGTGAAGAGGATAGGTACAAAGAACAATCATGCGATGACCTTTGAGGCTGTTGTTCAAGCTTCGTTCATAGTCAATGAAATTTTTCCATAGATCCCGGTCGAGCCAGGCCTCGTTGCCGCTTACACGCATGCCGTCAAATCCTTTGTTCAATGATAGGTTCAGTTGTTCATACCAGCCATTGATTACAATATCCGGTACAAATGTTTGGTCTTTCAAATACCAGTCGGTGTGGGAAAGAATAATGATCTGCTGATTTTTTTGATAGTCATCAAAGTCGTGAATCTCATTTCGCAAAGCGTCGTAAGCATCATCCACCGATACAGGATCAGATGTTATCCAGAGACAAAATTCATTATTCAGTAATCCGGTCTTGAAATAGGGAACAAGTATTTGCAGCAGGTCTTGTTTCGATTCAAAAAAATTACAAAAATGTGAACCCCATGGTAGTTCTCCTAGAACTTCTATCCCTGAACTTCTAAGTTCAAGCTGATCGCCCTCATTTGCTGAATTGCTGGGCATGGGAGAGTATTTCTCTTAAATATACATTTTTTGTTTCTGAAAGACTGGCATTGTTTTGCAGAACACTTTCCCGGCAGCTATTGTACATTTTTCTATCAATGCTCAGCTTTTGTAATGGTAGATCCCCGGGTCCCCATCTGGCCCAAGTATAGTAAGGCTGTCGCAGGAATAAGCGCAGGTTTTGTGTATTGGCTTCTTCCCGTAAAGCGTGGCAAGTAGTGCCTGAATCACACACTGTTTAAATTTGTTGGTCAATTGTGGGTAAGGCTCTCATACCCTCGAAATGACAATACGTAATAGTCAGCACATCATTTCACAAACCTTCAATAATGGCTTTCTCAAATTGCACCCATCGCTCATAACCCTGGTCATTTAAATGAACGCCGTCCTTCGTTAGTTCCTGCATCAATTCGCCGGATGCGTCTGCAAAATGAGTGTACAGATCAATCACCTGGTAATAGCCTTTCGCCGTATTTTTTTTAATGAGTTCGTTTACCAAAATAATATCGTCTTTCAAAAAAGGCCTGTTGGTTGGTGGCAGTGTGCGCACATAGATTTTTGTAGTGGGCGATTTACGGTGAATTCGCTTTGCAATTTTCAAGATGTTTGTTGCAATATACTCGGCTGATGGAACAGTTTTATCATACACAAGCGCACGATTATCTTCAGTATGATGAAGACTGAACAGATCATTAATTCCAATTAAAATAAAAACAGCTTTTGGTTTGAAGTAAATAATTTCATCTAAACGTTTGAGTACGCCATCCGTAACATCGCCTGAAATTCCCCTGTTACGGATATGAGCAATTCCGAACCGGCTGCTCCAGTCTTTTCCGCCTTCTGTAATACTGTTACCGATAAATACAATTTCATTAAACGTCAATGGTTCCTTTGCAAACTCCCCGATTCGTTTTGGATAATAATTTTTTGTCCAGTTGTTGTGATAGGATGATGTGTTTTCCTTCTTCGGAAATAATCGCTTCATCTTCCGGGCCGAGGGTTGTGCTGATTGTGCAAAAATGCTGATGCTGAAGAGGAGGAAAAATAAACCTGTACACGCTTTTTTCATAATGTAAAATGCTGTTGTGTAAAAAGAAGTAAACTGAAAACGAAATCAACAATTTACAAATTATTTCTTGGCGTTGTTGGTCTTCCTTGCTCAATAATAATTCCATTACCCGCCGCCGTTGTTTGTACTGAGCGAAGTCGAATGTATCACCAACGGCTTATGCCTTGCAGCAACATAGAATTCTTCCTGTCAATTCATCACCCCAGTTTCAAATCAAACTTATCTGCAGATGCCAGCACGTCATCCATCTGTAAAGCTCCTGTTAAGATATTTTCTTAACAGTGATACAACCCACAACAGGCACAGATTCTGCGTCTATCTCAGCATGAAAAACATATTAATCTACCTCTTATTATTCATCGCTCCTGCGCTTACAAAAGCACAGAATTACGACCATACTTCAAGCGACTTCGCAACAGTTGAAGACGCAGCATCAATTGCTCAACAAATTGTTAAAGCCAGCGGCATGAAGATCAATTTTATGATCGCCGAAGGCAGGGTGCCTAATGCTGCAGCAGTGTTGGTGCGTGGACAGCGCTTCATTCTCTACAATCCAAATTTCATGAATGCACTTAACCGCAAAGCCGGTACCGATTGGGCTGCAGTAAGTGTGTTGGCACATGAAATTGGTCATCACTTATATGGAACCGGAACAGCCATGGCATCGGAAACAAAAGCTGATGAATTCTCCGGTTTTGTATTGGAGAGAATGGGTGCATCATTGGAAGAAGCACAGGCTGCATTGAACGTATTGCCAGCAGGCGCAAGTAGTGCCGCACATCCCATACCTGCCGACCGCATGGATTATGTTGCAGCTGGTTGGAATAAATCTGCTGCTGATGAACTAATGGCAAGGGATGAGCCGAAACAATCTCCAAAAGGTGAGCTGATCCGTTCGAACAGCCGCAATTACCCTTACATCTGGAAAGGCAGCGATGGTAATTTATTATACGTTCATACATCGGGTGCGTTGGTAGATGAAAATGGTAAAGTTGTAGGTAAGATCAGGATGAGGCAATCGTAAATGAAGAGAATTGTGTTCTTAGCGTAAGACGGTTAAATTTTAAAACAATTAAATTCAAAGTTATTAGAGATCCCTCGTTCCTCGGGATGACGTTCTATTGAACTATAGAACAAACTGCATCACCTAATCAACATGCACCACAAAGGATGATCGTGTAGCTACAAAAGCATTTCATCACAGTAGTACAAAAGCATATTCAAGGAACAATCCGATTTCGGGCCGTCATACGAAATCGGGGTCTTTTTTGTTTCTTTTTTGACAAGCAAAAAGAAAAGAAAAACATTTTGGTGATTGCTTTATCATCATGATATTGATAAAGTCGGCAGTAATTATTTTCTACAGTTTACAAAGAGTAACAAATGCCGTGTTTTCCACATTGCATTATTTCCTTTTAATTTCTACATTGTTCCAAAACACTGCAAATGAAAAACAGAAAGTACAATGTTGTTCCTGATAAAATTGATATCAGGGACAGAATGTATCAACCCGCTGTTACCACAGCTCCACGTAAAGAGTTTATTCAAAAAACAAAACTTCCTGTACTACATCAAAAAGAAACCAGTGCATGCACAGGCTTTGCATTGGCTACCATGGTGAATTATCTCGCAAGGAGAATTGATCCTGAAAATAACCAGGGCTTTGCTGCATCGCCGTTTATGCTGTATTCAATGGCTCGTCGTTACGATGAATTTCCGGGTTATGTAAAAGATGAAGGATCGAGTTTAAGAGGCGCCATCAAGGGCTGGCATAAGCATGGTGCATGTGAACAGCGTTTCTGGACATCGCTTGAAATGCCTAAACCTGATATCGTTTCTGCAGAAGGCGACTGGTGGCTTAATTCAGTAAACTATCCATTGGGAGCCTATTACAGGGTGGAGCCGAAAAGTATTGAAGACATGCATTGCGCCATCAACGACCTGGGCATTTTATATGCAAGTGCTGTTTGTCATGCCGGTTGGGATGCGTTAAAAAAATCAAACCATCATCCATACAAAGAAATTCCAAACACAAAAGTAAAAGAGAGCGATGGTGGTCATGCGTTTGTGATTATCGGGTATAATCAAACGGGTTTTATTATTCAGAATTCATGGGGCAAGGGTTGGGGCACCGATGGACTTGCTGTGTTAACTTATGAAGACTGGCGGGTAAACGCCATGGATTGTTGGGTTGCCCAGATGGGTGTTACCACTGATCTGCATCTTGCTATTGCTGGATCGGCCACATTGCGGCTCGATAAAAAAAACAAAGTCGCCATTGCTACTGATCCTATTCTAAAGAAAAGAGAACTCGATCCCTTTATCATCGACATGGAAAATAATGGGAGGTTGAGTAACTCGGGAGAATACCGCACTACTGAATTAGATATTGAAGCATTGGTAAATCAGCATGCAGGTATTGCAAGAGAACGATGGGGATTAAAGAACAAACCAATGGATGTTGCTATTTATGCGCATGGTGGTTTGGTGGGCGAAAAATCGGCAGCAGATAGTTACGCTGTTTGGTGTAAGAAATTATATGATGCGCAGATATTCCCCATTATGCTGATGTGGGAAACAGATATTTTCAGCACCGTCAAAAGTATGTTGGAAGATTTGTTGCTGGGAAAAGAAGAACGTGCAACGGGTGGCATTACCGACTGGATCGTAAATTGGAAAGACGAACGGCTTGAACGGCTGGTAGCACCTATTGGAAATAAAGTGTGGAAGGAGATGAAGGAAAATGCGAAAGCCATCAGCTATCAAAAGGATAGCGGTGGCCAGTTGTTGTATAAATATGCAACAGCACCCAAAAGCGAATTAAAAAGTCATGTAAACATTCATTTGATCGGGCACTCGGCCGGAAGTATTGTGCATAGTCATTTGGTGGAGAAACTGATCAGCCTTGGATGGTCATTTAAAACCGTTCAGTTTATGGCACCTGCAGTTACCAATGAATTATTCGATACCACAATTCTTAAAGCGGTGCAGAGTAAAAAAGTAAAAAATTATTACCA
Source organism: Lacibacter sp. (assembly GCF_057361365.1). NCBI lineage: Bacteria > Pseudomonadati > Bacteroidota > Chitinophagia > Chitinophagales > Chitinophagaceae > Lacibacter > Lacibacter sp. The sequence continues at coordinate 57,612 of NZ_JBMQSG010000015.1, forward strand.
GTATCATTTGAGTGATGAAATAGAACTGAAAGATAATTGCTCCATTTATTCGAAGTCGCTCTTATATCTTGTTTCCAATTCATTTGAGCCAGGCAAAAAAACACCCATCCTTGGTATGCAGAAGTTTTTTGATAAAGACAGCAGGTATGGGTTGCCTAATATAAAATCGTATCATGGTCCTGGTGTGTACACAAAAAGTACTTCACATGGAGGCTTTGATAATGATATGGCTACCATAGAAACGATCATTAAGAATATCAAGAAGTAGGATTGTAAACGTTTTCGACATGTAGACGTTAGGAGACATCTCTATAATTTTATTGCTGCTTTTAAGTTTAATTGCATGTTATTTGCACTTCGTTTTATAAACTTAAAAAAGCAACATGTCAAAAACAAAAATTACGGTTAACAGCAATGGATCGCTGAAAGTGGAAGGTGATTTTGAAGTGGTGGATAAAAATGGTAACGTGTACAATTTGCAGGGAAGAGAAGTAGTTTCATTCTGCCGCTGCGGTCTGTCGAAAAACAAACCCTTCTGCGATGCTTCCCATAAAGGTCATTTTGAACATGAAGCCATTGCTTTCGATTTGCCACCAAAAAAGACGGTGTAAACCTGAACGGTTAAACATAAAAAAATCTCCGGTGTTTCTGCCGGAGATTTTTTTATGTATTTAACTTTTTCTAAAGCTGAGGTAAAAGTAATGAGATAACTTAGTTAAACATTTTTCTTGCCAGCTTATTATCATGCTCATAAATATCTTCCCTGAAATTAAGCTTACCATCTTCACCTGCCCATGCAGTGTAATAAGTAACAATTACCGGGATAGGATCTTTTACTTTTACAAATTTCTCTACACCTGCATTCATGGCTTCTGAAATTTTTTCAGGTGTCCATTCTGGTTGATTACGCAATACATAGTTGGCCATTTTCTCCGGTTCTTTCAATCGGATACAACCATGACTGAAGGCACGTTTATCTTTTTCAAACAAACTTTTTGAAGGAGTATCGTGGAAATAAATATTGAAACTGTTAGGAAACAAAAACTTTACTTTTCCCAGGGCATTGTCACCGCCGGGTAATTGACGAATTTCCGGAACGTCGCCATCATTGTTTACAATTTCCATGTTCTGCGATGCAAGATAATTGCTGTTCTTTGCCATTGCAGGTAGTATTTCATTTTGCACAATACTTTCAGGTACATTCCAGTGCGGACTAAATACAACCTGGTTTAAATCGCCATTAAACATCATTGTATTGTGTCCTTCTTTACCAACTACCACCACCATATCAAATACTTTATTGCCGCCTTCATACATGTGTAAAATAAATTCTGGAATGTTTACCACAATCAGTTGTCCCTTTGGCTCTGCTGCCAGCCAACGCATGCGATCCATATTCATCAACACTTGTTTTAAACGGGTGATGGCAGGCACATTCATTTCTTTTGCCACCGCTTCGGTTAATACACCATCAGGAGTAAAGCCATGACGTTGCTGAAAGCTTTTAATTCCATTTACAACGGTATCGTTGAATACCTGCGATGTATCTGCACCCGGCATATCACCCGATATCGCCAATCTTTTTTTAAGTGTTACAACAGCAGGTGAAGCAGCACCTTTTTTAAAAGCAGCTTTTGAAAAAGGAACCACGGGCCAGCCGCCATTCTTTACAATATCATGGTATGTTTTTAAATGTTCCTTTAATCCACGATACGATGCATTTACATCTTCAAAATATTTATCGTCTTTATGTTTTTTGTTGATAAGCGAATCCGCAAGTTTCACCGGATCCTGTTTGCGTGCAGGAATAAACCGTTCCATTTCTTTCCGTTTCACATAGCCTTTCTCATAATTATTCAGCATGTACTGAATAAAATGTTTTGTGAGTAACAGCTCTGTGTTGATATAAGTTTTAGAGGCAGAAACAGAAAGTTCTTCAGCCGCTGTTAAACGACCCATTGTTTTCTCCAGGCCTTTATGATTTAAAGTTGTGTCGCCATCATAACTGGTAACATACTGGTGAAGGTTCCAGAAACCACGGGCCTGTTCTGTAAGACCATCCGCACTAAACCACGCAAACTGGAAATTTCGGGCATTGTAAAAACTCCTGATACGATTTGCCAGGCTATCAGCCAATTTTTCGTCTGCAATAAATTTTTCTACAACCGCACTATCGATGAACAACGAACTGTAGGCATTCGATGCGGTAATGCTCATATCTCTTTTCGTTACATTTTTTTTACGTTCTTCTTCACGTTCTTCGGCAGAAGAGGAGGAGGAAGAGTTGGTACAGGCCAATAACAGATTGCAGGCTGCAATAAACAATAATATATTTTTCATATTTCGTATTATACAAAAGCTGTGCCCTCCGTTACGTACTGCTGCACGGAAGGATTTTGGGAATGATAACTCCACACTTTTCGGGTCTCCACCGGTATAAGACAACCCTTATGCCAAAAAAACTCTACACTTCTCATTTCCTTTGTCAATTACAACTCTTCTTATCTTTGCGCCACTCATGGGGTGCCATACTTGTAAGCTGTTTACTTGCACTGATTAACACAGTTTTCACAGGGCTGAGATTATACCCAAAGAAACTTTGGTTTCTGCTACCTGATCCGGGTAATGCCGGCGTAGGAAATTAAGTGACCTGTGCATGCCCGTGAGTAGTTAAACAAACAGTTATGAATGTTCACGAATGGGCGCAGGCATTTATGTTGCAACTGAAAGCAGTTCCCTTGTTAGAATGGGTAGGCGTTGGTTTTGGCGTTGCTGAAGTTTTGCTGGCAAGGGCTAATAAAATTGCATTGTATCCCTGCGGTATTATTGCGGTTGTTATTTCCACGTATATCTTTTTTGATGCCGGCCTCTATGCCGAAAGTGCATTGAATCTTTATTACTTCATCATGAGTGTGTATGGCTGGTGGTGGTGGTTAAAACGAAAAGATCATGCGGCTCCTGCCATCAGCAGGGCAGCAAAACGTGATTGGATGATTACGCTTGGAATTGTTGTAACAGCATTTGTGTTGCTTTATACGGTCCTGGTGAACTTTACCGATTCTACCGTTCCTCTTGCGGATTCATGGGTTAGTGCAACAGCATGGGCAGGTATGTGGTTGCTGGCAAAACGTAAAATTGAAAACTGGATCCTGCTCAATATCAGCAATGCGTTTGCCATTCCTTTGTTGTTATACAAACAACTGCCATTGTATGCAGTGCTCACATTGTTCCTGTTTATTGTCGCCATACTTGGATATATCGATTGGAATAAAATACTTAATAAAAAAACGAATGAACATGCGGTTGAGTAAAAAGGAGATAACGGAGCTACGGAGTTTGTGTGGCATTGCTGAACAAAAAGGGGAATTAACGCCTGCATTATTGCGCATTATTTATCGCAAAAAATGGTTTAAGTTGTTTATTCCAAAAGAACAGGGCGGGCTTGCAATGAATTTACCCGAGGCATTAAAACTGGAGGAACAGCTTGCGTATGTTGATGGCAGTCTTGGCTGGACAGTTACACTTTGTTCAGGAGCAAATTTCTTTGTGGGCTTTATGGATAAGAAAAAGACCGGGAAACTGTTTCATGCAAAAAATGTTTGCCTCGGAGGGAGTGGTGCCACCAGTGGCGTTGCAACAAAAACAAAAGATGGTTATGTGGTAACGGGCCGATGGAAATATGCAACAGGTGCAGCACACCTTACTCACTTTACTGCTAATTGTATGATAGAAAAAAATGGAAAACCGGTTTTGCAAAAAGACGGAACAGCTTTGTTTCGTTCGTTTTACTTTAAGCGAAGCGAAGTAACTATTTACAACGATTGGGATGCAATGGGATTGAAAGCAACATCGAGCCGGAGTTTTAGTGTGAAGAACCTGAAGGTAAAAGAGGAACGTAGTTTTGTTATTGATCATGCACATGTAACACTTGATCACCCCGTGTACACTTACCCGTTTCTGCCTTTTGCTGAAACAACACTTGCGGTTAACACGCTGGGTATGATGAATCATTTACTTGATGAAGCGTCTGCTATCTTAAAAGAAAAAAGTATAACTGATTCACAATTACAATTAGCAGAAGATGCATTGTACAGTGCAAGGCACGAGATCAATATGTTGAGGACTGATTTTTATAACGCCGTTGAAAGTTCATGGACTGAATTGATGGTACACAAACGACTTTCTAAAAAAACAACAAGACAATTAAGTAATATCAGCAGACAGTTGGCGAAAGTTTGCCGAAGCCATGCTGCAGTGGTTTATCCGTATTGTGGATTGGCCAAAACATCACAACATTCTGATTTCAACCGGGTTTTCAGGGATATTTTTACTGCCAGCCAGCATGCATTATTAACGTATGGAAAATAAATTAAGTTAAATTGGAAAACTGATCTCCAGTGTAAATCCTTTTCCGGGTGCTGAACGCACTGATGCTTTACCATTGAACAAACCAAGCCGGCCGTTGATATTGCGTATGCCAATGCCTTCAATTTTCTGATCAGGTTTCATGCCTGCACCATCGTCAGTAATGGTCATTGTAAAAATATCGTGTGCTGTAGACAACGTGATATACACATTAGTAGCTTGTGAATACTTGATGATATTAGTGCATTGTTCCTGCGCAATGCGATAGATATGGATCTTATGTTCATTGCCCAGGTATTCTTCTTTAAAATCCTCAATATGAAAATGCGCCTTCATGCCTGCGGCTTCTATCATGTTTTTAAAGAGCTTGTCTAGTTGCTCGGCTAAGGTATTCGATTGCAGATCGGGTGCTACAAAGAAGTGTGCAATTTTCCTGTTTTCATCAATCGCTTCCCTGATGCTATCCATCGCCTGCGAAATCAGCTCTTCTGTTTTTTCCTGCTTTAATTTTGCCATGGAGAGCATAAGATTGCTGCTCACGAGTATTTGGTTTACATTGTCGTGCAATTCTTCACCAATTGCATTGCGTTCTTTTTCCTGGCCCTGCAGCATTGCTTTTGTAATTTTCTTTTGCTCATCCATTTCCATTTGCAAACGCTCCCGCTCAAGCCGTTTTAATTCTGAAATATCAAGATGCATTACAACAACGCCTGCATATTCTTTTTCTTTTAACGGTGCAACCACCATCCTGTACCAACGCAACTGGCCCGCCGATTGACATGAATATTCAAAAACAAATTCATCATCTTTTCCCGTTAATACCGATCGAATGCCCATTGATATCAACATGGCATCATGTTCGTCATCGCACTTTGCATGTTCTGCTGCTGCGATATAATCGTCGCCAATGCTGTAATCATTTCCAATAAAACCATTTTCATCAGCAAAATTTCGCCAGGCATCGTTTACATCCATCACTATTCCATTCTTATCAAGCAAGGCAATGTTCGCAGGCAGTGTATTAATGATAGCTGATAGACGTTGAGCAAGCGATTGTTTTTCGAGCAGGCTGTTTTTTAGTTGTTGTTCAGCCATTTTCATTTCGGTAATATCCTGCTTAGCTCCCAACATACGTTTGGGCTTGCCATTTTCCCTGATGATAAACACCCGGTCGTTTATATAAGCATAGCTGCCATCTGCTTTTAAAAAACGATATTCCGTAGCCGACTGCACTTTGTTTTTATCCGCCAATGTTTCGGCAAGCTCCGTCAATACTCTTTTTTTATCATCGGGATGAATATGATCTTCCCAATAACCATCTTCGCTATAACCATTCACTACATGGTAACCAAACAATTGCTGGTAACCTGTACCCGGAATAAAAGTTTTACCTGTTTCAAAATCATAATCCCAAATGGCATCGCTGGTTGCTTTCGCAACAGTTTCATACCGGTCGTTGGAAGTTTTGATATGATATTCTGCCGTTTTCTTTTCAGTGGTATCCCTCGCAGTAATGCAGATACCAGTTATTGTGTTTGATTTATAAACCGGCGTATACGTATAATCGATCCAGGAAAGCGTTCCTTCCGGTTTCAGGTAGGAGCGATCGTAATTCACAGTTTCACCTTGCAACACCCTGCTTACCACAGATGCAAAAAAGAGTTCACGCTCGGGTTCAACCAAATCAAAAATACTTTTACCTACAGCGAGTTTCAGGTTAGCGTTATTGAAAATATTTTCTTCAGCTGTTTTATTAAATGCCTTTACAACGGCGTGTGTGTCTAGTAAAACAAAACCTTCGGACGTGTTATCAAAAATTGTTTTTAGATTTTCTTCGGATTGAATGATCCTCGTTTTTGTTTCGTTTTCGAGCGTAATATCTCTTGCAATAGTTGATACGCCAATAATTTCTCCATTCTCATCTCTTAACGGTGAAGCGCTAAGCGAAATGGTGATCATGTTGCCGTTTTTTTTGAGGCGTTGTGTTTCGTGCCGGTGGATTGATTCACCTTCTTTTATTTTATTTACAATATCCGTTTCTTCTGATTGCAGGTGAGCAGGCAGTAGCTTGCGGATGTTTGAACCAATAATGTCTTCAGCAGTGTAACCAAAAATTGTTTCGGCAGCTTTGTTCCAACTGGTGATGTTTCCTTCTAATGAACTACTAAAGATGGCATCGTCGGAAGAGTTTACGATAGAGGTGAAGAGGTTTCGTTTTGCTTCGGCCTGCCTGCGGTCGGTAATGTCCACAGATAATATAAAGATGCCTTCCGGTACAGGTTGCAAACTCAGTTCAAACCAGCTTTTTGTTTTATCAGGAAATTCAAATTCCTGTTCAATCTGTATGGTTTCCCTTTCAACTAAACATTTTTGAAAATGCTTGTACAATTCTGTTTGATCAAAACCGGGATAAAGCTCAAGTACAGGTTTGCCGATCATTTGTTCCTTCGTATATTTTCCCTGTTTGCTTGCTGCATCGTTGACATAGATATAGACCATGTCGAAGCTGATGAGCTGCGCAGCTTCAAGCATATTATCGAGTGTATTACGAAACTGCCGTTCTGTTTTCAGGATTTCTTCTGTGCGCTCTTTTACTTTTTGTTCAAGCTCTTCGTTCAATTTTTTTAATTGCTCCTCCGCTCTTTTTTCACTACTGATATCCCTGATAATAATGGCATAAGAAGTAGTTTCTCCCTGCTCATTTTTTATTGAATTCAATGTTACACTCCCAATGAAAGGAGGTTTGTTCTTGGGGAAGTATTCTATTTCTCCTTTACCGCTTCCATTTATTGCTACCAGCTTGTCAAAAGCTTCCTGTTGTTCTACTGATATAGCAAAGAGGTGCAAATCGGCAGGAGTTTTTCCAATTGCTTCTTGTTTACTGTAGCCCAGTAATTCTTCTGCGCCCTCATTCCAGCTGATAATGCGATTATCAAGCCCCCGTGAAATAATTGCATCTGATGAATGCTCTACGAGTGTTGCCAGGTGATCGATCTCGGTAATTAACTTTTTTTGATCGGTGATATCATAGCTCACCGCAACATAGCCTGTAATTTGTCCCCTGGTATCTTTTATCGTAGTGGTGGATGAGCGTACATAAATAATTTCACCATTTTTTTTAGTTCGCATTAGCTCTCCGCTCCAATAGTCTTTTTCATGTATGATCTTCAATGCTGAATCAATTTCTTCCTCGCTGATGGCTGTTTGTAATAGCTCAGTGGAATTTTTTCCAAAAGCTTCTGTTTTTGTAAAACCATATAATAGTTCGGCGCCACGATTCCAGCTTACTATTTTAAGATCCTTGCTTATCATAAAAATAGCATCATGTGCATCTTCTATCTGCTTATTCAGCATTTCTAACTCCCGTTGAACTTTTTTCCTTCTTGCAATATTATTTTTTATGTAAAAGATAAAATAAAGGCCAAGCAGTAACACCAGCAAAAGAATGCTATAGAGAATTATATTTAACTGTTGTATTGAGTCATCATTTGTTTTTTGTTTTGTTAATAGAAGATTTGAAGCACTTTCTTCCATCTCACTACCAATGTCACGAATCTTGTCAGTATAAAATTTTCCCAGTCCGCTTTCAACCAAGGTTACGGCGGCTTGAGTGCCAAGCTTATCCTTAGTGGTAACCATTTTCCTGGAATATTCAATCCGCTTGTTCACATAATAGCCAAGTGAATCAAATTGCCGGGCAAGTGGTTTGTTATCTTTTAGCAACGTTTGCAACAGGGTTAGTTCGTTGCTGAAATTATTTTCCGAAATGCGCAGCGGCTCCAGGAATTTTTGGTTACCCGTGATGAGGTAACCTCTTGCACCAGTTTCGCTGTCGAGCGCTGTGGCGATAATTTTTTGGATATGACGCAGGATATTTTCGGTGTGCGATACCGCCTGTGAACTATCTTTTATTTTCCTGGATTGAAAAAACGTAATAGAAGAGATAATTGCTACTGATAGCAGTACGAGAAAGGCAGTAATAATTAAGGTTTTATTTATCGACAATCTCATAAGTAGTTAGCAAATTGAAATGATGTCTTTCTTACCCTTACAGGTAATTGCGAACGGGTAAATGTTTTTTTTATTCCTGATCCTGAATAGGTAAGTACCAGGGATGTTCAATGTGAATGTTACACAGCTTTTCAACTTTGCTGTTGAAATGAATGTTGCCATCAGCTGAAAATAAATTTAATTAAATAGTTTGTAATTTTTTACTATCATCAACAAGTAATTTGCAACGGGTTTAAAAAGGAGTTGATGGAAGCTATGAACTAAACTGATGAATAAATAAGAAGACACATTATGATCAACTGGGGAATCATTGGTTGCGGCGATGTGACCGAAGTAAAAAGTGGTCCGGCATTTAATAAAGTACCCGGCTCAAAACTAGTAGCGGTTATGCGCCGCAATGCCGATAAAGCAGCTGACTATGCCAAACGGCACAATGTACCACGCTGGTACAATGATGCAGAGCAACTCATTAACGATGCGGAAGTTAATGCCGTTTATATTGCCACGCCACCCTCATCGCATGAAGCATATGCATTGGCGGCTATTAAAGCCGGTAAGCCGGTGTATGTTGAAAAGCCAATGACAGTGAGTTCTGCTGCTGCACGAAATATGGCAAGGGCAGCTAATGCTGCCAACGTAAAACTCACGGTGGCACATTATCGCAGGCAGTGGCCTTTGTTCCAAAAAATAAAAGCACTGCTTACTGAAAAAGCAATTGGTGATGTACGCCTGATTCAGCTGAAACTATTCAAACAACCGGCAACACTTGCTGAGATGACTGATGAAAAAACAGCCTGGCGTTTTGATGCTGCTGTTGCAGGTGGTGGACTCTTCCATGATCTTGCACCGCACCAACTGGATATTTTGTATTGGTTGTTTGGAGATGTTGCTTCTATCAATGGCATTGCTATTAATCAAGGTAATTTTTATAGCGTGCCTGATTTGGTAAGTGGCCAGGGTGTATTTAAGAATGGGGTTGTGTTTACAGGCAACTGGTGTTTTACTGCACCCGAGGCAATTGATGAATGTGAGATTATTGGCAGCAACGGTTCCTTACGTTTCAGTTTCTTTACCGATAACGGCATTGAATTGGCGAGCAATAATGAAAGAACAAGAATTGATTTTGATCGTCTGCAACATGTGCAGCAACCAATGATAGCAGAAGTAGTTAATTATTTTTCAGGAACAGCTGTTAATCCATGTTCAGCAGAAGAAGGTGCAGAGATCATGCGCTGGATGGATGAGATGTCAAAATAATCTGAAAATAATTGTGAGCCTTTGGTTGATCATGCGATCAACCAAAGGCTCACAAAGTTTTTTCTTAGTTGACAGCGATAATTAAGTCAGTATTACTTTCTGCATAACGTCGCCTGCACGAATTTCGTCTACAAGCTCTACACCTTCGGTAATGCGTCCAAAGCAGGTATGTACGCCATCAAGATGTTTTACACCATTGCGGTTATGACAAATGAAAAACTGGCTTCCGCCTGTGTTTCTTCCACGGTGCGCCATCGACATTACACCACGGTCGTGTATTTGTTTACTTCCGTTTAACTCGCATGGGATTGTATAACCCGGTCCGCCAGCGCCTGTACCATCGGGGCATCCTCCCTGTATCATAAAGTTGGGAATTACACGGTGAAACTTCAACCCGTTGTAAAAGCCTTCGCTTACTAATTTTTTAAAGTTGCCTGCAGCAATAGGGGCATCGTCATCATATAATTCAAATTTCAAAATTCCTTTAGCGGTGTGTATTTCACCCGTAGTTAATTTTACTTCACTCATCGTTCATAATTTTTAAGACTGCGAAAGTAATATTTAGCAACGAATTGGCTGGTTTGTGCCGGTCATTTTTCTGTTTTATCACCTTGGTGGCCAGGCGTTTTCTGATCTTAACAATATTTTGCCGGCAACAACTTTTAAGTGAAGATGGCGTTTTCTATTTTGTATCCAATTAAAACGTCACCCTATGGCTTCAACTCTACTCAAGTATGGTTGGTTATTATTCTTCATTACCGCCTGCGCCACCGTTTCCCAAGAGCATTTAAGTAGTAACAACAAACAGGTTGAAACAAAAAAGCCCATAACAAAATCTTTTGTTGATACTATACTCGACAATCAACATCCATTGCCACTTACGGATCTTTCACAAACAGAGGAAGGGGAAATTGTTTTGGCTGAGGGCTTCTATGAAGCAACGTATAAAAGTTATTGTCTGCAACCAGGTACTCCGGATCCATCGGATAGGGATGCATACCTCCAGGCTCCTTTGCAAACACATCGAAAGGATATTGTGGAAACAGTTTTGCGCACTTCGCTGCAGAAGCAACATCTTAATCAAAAGAATATTCAGTTATTGTTGTGGTCGGTTGTAAGTGGCTCTGATTATAACAAGCTATCCTGGCCGGTGCAATTAACAGCACAGGAATTGCTCACACGCAAACAGATCTTTCAACTGAAAGGCGGAGTAGTGGGTGTGATGAAGACCGTTGCGAAGCAGTTACCCGATGCACGCATTACCGGTGCACAGGTAAGTATGAAACGATTATTTGAATCAGGAACAAGTACGTATGAATCTTTTGAACGGCTAGCTGTGTTAAGAGAAAAATCGACGGTTCACAAAGCCGATTACAAAAAAGAACAATGGTATAAACAAACGGGCGGATACTTCCTGCGTTATTTTCCTAACGGATACCAGCACGTGAAAATACAAGTGTATGTACCAAAAGGATTACTTGATTCCTCCGGTATGCAAGACGGGAATTATTTATTGTTTGATCCTGTTACTCAAATGGCAACACCTGCCAACTCAAACGCACAACGTCTCGGAATTGGATCACCTGTTGCGGATATTATACGTAAGATCATCCGCATACAAAAAGATATTCCGCAGCCAAAACAGCCGGCACCAAAACAACAACCAAAAACCAGTAAAGAACAACAATAGTTTTTTGTTTCTTGTTATTTTTGCCCGGTGATTCATCCTTTACACAATCCTGTTTTCTCTGCTTTATCTACAGGTGATAAACATTTAAGTTTTGGTAACGAACGGGTAAAATATTTTCACGAAGAAGTTTCTCCTTATGCAGGCTTCGATGAAGATAATGTCCAAGGTTTTGAAGAGCTTTACGAGTTGCTTTCAACAGGAAGACGGATTTTATTTGCAAAGCCAACTGCGATCACTACTCCAAAAGGCTGGGAATTGCAACATAAAGTAAAAGGATTGCAATTTGTATATGAAGGTGGAACCATTCACGAATCATTTTCAACTATTGTTCCTTTAAATGATGAGCATGTTGATGAAATGATCAATTTGGTAAAGCTCACTAAGCCGGGGCCCTTCGGCAAAAGAACGATCGACTTTGGTTATTATCACGGCATTTTTGATCATAGTAAACTAGTTGCCATGACAGGTCAGCGACTTCATGCTGAAAAATATACCGAGCTCAGCGCTGTATGCACACATCCTGATCATTTAGGAAAAGGGTATGCTTCTGCATTAATGAAACATCAAATCCAGATCATTTTAAATCACGGTCAAAAACCTTTTTTGCATGTGCGTGAAGATAATGACCGGGCCATTGCAGTTTATGAGCGCTTAGGTTTTGTAGTGTCAGGCCCAATGAATTTTTATTTTTTGAAGAAGAAGCAATAAGTTACTGAAATGTTTAAAACAAAAAGAGCGACTGAAGATTCAGTCGCTCTTTCTTTGAACATGTGTTTTACAAGTAGCTTATTTGCGTAGTACGAATAGGAGCTCTCCATCGTGCTGGGCTATCAATACCCAATTCACTGGTTGCTTAGTTGAAGCAGGTGTGGAGTTTTGCTCTTCATTCTTTTCAACAGGTGTAGCAATATCTTTTAGGGTGGCGAAGTATGCAGTTCGTTCAGCTTTGGTTAACGTTACAGGGCTTCCTTTTTCTTCGTAATAAAAATGCGTAGCAATAAAACGTTTTACATGATCCCTGCTTTCTTTTGGTAAGTAACGTTGCAGTTTCCAGAAGTCCCTGCTTCCTGAAAGTTTAATAGCCTTGCACACATTGCCGGCACCACAGTTATAAGCGGCAACAACCAATAACCAATCATCAAATTGTTTATACAAATCGTTGAGATACTCAGCAGCGGCAGCAGTGCTATGATAAATATTTCTTCTTTGATCGTTTTGTGCATTTACTTTTAAGCCGAGTATTTGGGCGGTAACCGGCATCAGTTGCCAAACTCCTGCAGCACCAGCGCCCGATGTAGCCGTGTTTTTTAATTTCGATTCAACAATTGCCAGGTAAATCATTTCTTCAGGCACACCATGCTTCACCAATATTTTTCTGATGAGTTTAAAACTCGATGCATTTCGCTGCTCAATTTTTTCAAGCAGTTCGTCGTGCTCTTTCAAATAAACATCAACAAAAGTTTTTACAGAAGATTGCAATTGAATGATTGATTCAAAGCCTGGAGTTACTGTTGATGTTTTCACAATCAACGAATCGTGCAAAGCAAAATTTGCATGATGTAGTAACTGTTGTTCGTGTTGTTCACCTGCATATGCAGAATGAAGTGCAACAAAGGGTAAGCTTAATAAACCAATTTGTTTCCATAGAGTCGTTTTCATTGTACTGTTTTTAGTAAAGAAATACTCACGGGAAATGGATTTCTAAAAACAGTTTTTCTATAAAGTATTGGAGGAAAACTACAATTACAAAACAGTGATCGGGTTACGAATTAAGAGTACGGTTGTAATTGCATGCATCATTGTAAGCGATGCGGAAACAAAAGTAGAATGCATTTCCGGCGAATCATAATAAACAGGGCTAGTAAAACTACGCTGACAGGTTAAACCGCTGAGTTACATGCCACTAACTTTTCCACAGAAATTATGTCAGGGATATTTACGTAAGCATTGAAATACAATACTGTTCTCCGTTAGACTGGAAAGAAAATTGTTGATTACCATATCTTTAGTTACATAGAAGATATGTGGAATCAATTGGTCGATTTTTTAGTTACGGCCATTTACTTTACTTCATAAATAGCTAATTCCTATTTCATGATGAGTTGAATTTCGCCCACGTTTGTCACTTCGCCCTGCTTTACGGGTATGTTGGAGAGAAGTTTATGTTGATAAGGAGGAATGGCTTCAATGATGAGTTGATAAGTGCCGGGTTTAAGATCGGGCAAAACAAATTTTCCTCCCACAATATTGCTTTTGATGCTGTCTTTATCTAGAATGGCGATAGCGCTGAATGCATTTTCTATTGGCAACACTGTTCCTTTTATGGAGCCTGCGTGTTGAAACACAAATGCTGATAAAAGCATAACAGCGATCAGCATGAATGAAAAGCCCAAATATTTTGCTTTCATATTATAGGAGTTTAAGGTTATAAACGATTAACTCCATAGGTGAAACAATCATCATGCCACCTGGAAAGATGTTCATAACTGCATGCCGGAATATTTAATACAGCATTGGTTACGAGTAAAATATATTCACTGATTCTTTTATTTTTAGTGCATGGAACAAGCTTACATTATTGCCCGCTTAAAAGAAATAACAATGCCTGAATTGCTTGATGCACTTGCCGAAGCACACGCAGGAAGGCGCATTGATATTTATGAACATCTCGATCCTACGCTCATCGACAAAACAACCGATACTATCTGGGAATTTATAGAAGCTGTAAAGCAACTGAAAAAGTAATATATCATTTGCAGTTGCTTTAATAGTAGTTGTGTTAATAAATGCTGTTGATTACCTTTTCATTGGTTGCAGTTGCCAGTAGGTTAATGAACGCCATAGCCATTCAAACGGCCCAAAGCGGAAATACTTCAACCATATAGTAGAAAAAATAAGTTGAAACAGCCATACAGAAAATACAACGTAGTACAGTTCGTAAAAATTCAATTTGTTATACCATGCAAACCCATAGCCATAAAAAAACCATGTACAAATGATCGATTGCATAAGGTAATTGGTGAAAGCAAGTTGCCCCACATTTGCCAATGCTCTCATTAACCATGGAACAATATTACTCCTGAAAATGACCATCAGCAAACTCGCATGGCCTAACGATAATAACACTCTTCGAACATCATAAAGCAAGGTATGTGTCACATAGTACTGATCGGCGTAGAGCCCCACATTTCTTGCTTCTTCCAGGCTGGCTTTAAAAACTAACCAACTGATGGGGATACCAATTCCATAACCAATAAGTAACCACATGCCATAAGTAGATGTAGAAAGTTTATTGCTAAAAAATCCCCACCCGAATAAAGCCATACCAATAAACATCATTGTTAAACCATCCCAAAACCATTGGTGATATAAACCCCATGTTTCACTGTCAGCATTTTTTGGAATCCAGTATTGGTAAATGGTAAGATATCCAGATCGCATTGTGCGCAGGTTACGATTGGTGAATGAAGTATCCGGCTTTCGTCTTTTCTCCATTTCTGTCCATTCTTCCTTTGCGGCTTGCTGTTCGTCACTTAATTGTTTACCTGTTTTGCCAGCTGCTACTGCTTCGTTGTAAGCTTTCCTCTTGTCAGTTATTTCATTCCAGTTCAACTGGTTTTTAAACATTGTTACCGCCATGCAAAAGAAACCCAGCAACAACAACCATTTGGGATTTGTGTTGCGGAACACATACAGCATCATACCACACATACCATAGTAAAACAAAATATCACCAAACCAAAGCAAAACAAATGCATTGAACACACCGAATAAAACGAGCCACAATAATCTCCTGTAATAGTATTCAGTAACGGTAGGGCCTGCCGCTGTATCTTTTTTATTGAGTGTAAACAAGATCATACCCGCACCAAAGAGCATCGAAAAAAGTCCACGCATAGTGCCTTCAAAAAATGTAGCGATTGCTGCAAAAGCATAATAGTCTTTTGTGTTTTCTGGGCCCGTCATGATCCTGTGCCATGCATCCCAGTTAATACCAAAGCCGGGAATGTTCATGAGTAAAATGCCGAGTAAGGCAAAGCCACGAATCATATCCACTGTTTTTATACGGTCAGCTTGCTGTACCGGTTTTAAGTGATTGTCGGCTGAATATGTTTGCATGAAGTAGAATTTGAGTTGTTTCTGAATAATGGTTATAATGCTTGCAGGTTTTCTTTTCTGTTCTTAAAACGTTTACGATAGACAAGGCTTCGCCATAACCATTCAACGGGGCCGTATTCATAAAACCTTAACCAGAATACAGAGAAAACCATTTGTACGATCCATACTTCAACCACAAAAAAGTAAAGTTGTGCTTGCGTTAATCTTCCAAAATAACCAAACCCATAACCATAAAAGAAAAGTGTGCAGATGATGGTTTGCATAAAATAATTGGTGAATGCAAGCCGCCCCGTTGCTGCAAATGCATGCCATAACCACTGCAATATTTTCATTCTTAGAAGGAGCATGATCACACTCGCATAACCTAATGCAAGGGCTAATCTTTCAATGGGAAAGAATTGCATAGGAGAGAAGGGCTTTTTGCCCAGGTATCTGATATAATCAAGATGCTTACTCTGTTGGAGATCGAGACGCCACCATCCTAAAAATATTCCGAAAGCAATGCCAATAACAGCAAGCAATACATAAGTGCTTGTAGAAAACCTGTTGCTGAAAAAACCAAAGCCAAAGAGTGCCATACCTAGCAGCATCATAGAACTAATGTCCCAAATGCCAATCCTGTAAAGCCATGCCGCTTCTTTTCCTTGTGCACGCTGGTAAAGATGTTCCCAAACTTTTTTATAATTGCCCCACATTGCTGTTTTTTCACCTTTCTCCGGGCCTTTCGTTGAATCATATTTCAATCCTTTTACTACTCCTTCCCATCTTGATTTATCTCTTTCCTGGATAGTAGTAAGTTTCGTTTTTTCTTTAAACAATGAATCTTGTTTTGCCAATTCCGCTTTCGACATTCCTGATAAACTGTCTTTAATATGATTGGCAGCGCTGTCTTTTTTGTTTTTCTTTTCAATTACCTCGATGGCTTGAAATTTTCTGTATGCTTTATGATCATCGGCATAAAACCAATACATTTTTCCGCAGTAAATAAGTGTTGCAATAACAGCTGCTATCAGCAAACCTTTCTTGCTCATCCTGAAGAAAGGGAATAGCAGGATACCCATCACTCCATATTGAAAAAGAATATCACCGGGCCATAAAAAAAGAAATGCATTGATCACCCCAAACCCCATTAGCCACATTTGCCGGCGTATATATAATTCCTGTGTTGAAGGCAAACCGGGCTGGTTGGGCTTTTGCATATAAAGCACTATGCCGGCACCAAACACCAGCGAAAAAAGTGCACGCATTTTACCTTCGAAAAGCAACAGGACTGAAGCAAATAAATTGAAATTAAAACCCTTGCCCAACAAACGCAACCTTGTTTGTTCGTTATTACTAAAACCACCGAACTCCCAGATGCTGATGAGTAAAATGCCAAGGAGAGCAATGCCTCTGATAACATCCAATGAAAAAAGCCTGTCCTGGGTTGAGTTGTTTGTAGCGGGAGAGGGAACAGCATGATCCTGTTCCATGTCAACAGAATTGTTCGACATACGCAGATTTTGGGTGATGAAATGAGGGAATAGATAAACTTAGAAATTAGAATCGGTAAATGCAAGCGGTATTTTTTGCTGTTACAGGCGCTTAATCGATAGGGCGTGCAAGTATTGCTTTAAGCAACGTAGATTTGTTTCTCAAAATTTACATTATGGATAATGCAGCTACACAATTGAACCTCGTAATAAAAATGGCCATCAGTGCCTGGGAATCGCAAAACAAACAGTTGAATAAATTACTGGATACTTTAACTGATGAACAACTGCAAAATGAAATAGCTCCGGGACGTAATACCGGCACTTATCTTTTAGGTCATCTGATTGCGGTAAGTGATGCCTTGTTCCCTCTCTTCGGCTTTAGTGAACGTATGTACCCCGAGTTAGACGAGGCGTTTATTAAGAATCCGGATAAATCAGGATTTGCAATGCCAACGGTTGCGGAGTTAAGAGAAAAGTTGCAGGCTGTGAATGCGAAGCTCACCACGGTGTTTGATACAACTGATGCTGAAGAATGGCTCGACAGGCATACAGCTGTTTCGCCGGAAGATTTTGCAAACGAACCGCACCGCAACAAATTAAATGTGCTGATGAACAGAACAGGGCACATGGCGAATCATCTTGGACAAATGTTGTTATTGAAACATAAATGATAGAAACAAAACAGCCCCTTGTATTTGCATGGGCTGTTTTGTTTTACCGTTATCTTTATACAAATACACTCCATGAAATTTCTTTCCCTGCAGCCATTTGTTCCTTCAGGAAGTAAGTTTGCCGAATCAAAGGCATTTTTCCAGGAAATTGGTTTTAAACTGGCTTGGGATATGGGAGATTATGCCGGTTTCGAAAACAATGGCTTTCAGTTTATTCTCCAGAAGTACGACGATAAAGCATTTGCCGAAAACTTTATGCTGAGCGTGGGCGTAGAAAATGCAGATGCCTTTCGTGCATTTGTTCTTGAAAAAGAATTGCCACAGAAATATGGTATTCGCATTGGCGAAGTATCCAATCAACCTTATGGTCGTGAAGTAAACGTTATTGATCTTGCAGGCGTATGCTGGCATTTTGTTCAGCAATAATTTATTCCCGTATTTAATTTCTTTTCTCAACACTCACTAAGTGTAATCATTCATTTAATGCATTATTTAGTTGTTGTGCAATTGTTATATGCAATGAATAAATATATTTATGCGTAACCGCATTAAAAACGTACCTGTCCCTGCTGCCTCCACCAATAATAAACCAACCAATGGAGTTTCAGTCCTCATCAACTATACCAGCGCCGGTGCAGCGGGCCAATCGAATTGAATCACTTGATGTATTACGTGGCGCAGCCATATTGGGTATTCTACTTATTAATATTGTCGGCTTTGGTTTATCAACCGGCGGTAATTTCAGCAGCAAACTATTTTCCGATTTGTCCAGCAGCAATTTTGTTGCCTATGCGGCTGTATATGCTTTTTTTGAAGGGAAAATGAGAGCGATGTTTTGCCTGTTATTTGGCGCCGGAATTTTGTTATTCAGCATTAATAAAAAAACGGTTGACGCCAAACGGGTGACATTGTTGTTTTACTTACGTATGAGCTGGCTTGTATTGTTTGGATTATTGCATGCGCATGTACTATTATGGTCAGGTGATGTGCTTTTCTTTTATGGTTTGTTTGGCATGATCGTTTTCCTGCTACGAAATATGAAGCCACGATACATGGTATTAGCCGTACCCTTTGTTACAGTCATTTGGTTTATAGCAGGTACTTTGTTTTATCGTGATGTAAGGGAAAAACGATTTGCATTTAAAGCAGCAGTGAAAGTGCAGCAGGAGGGAAGACAGCTTTCCGTTGTTCAGCAGCAATCAATTGACGAATGGATGGAAGTAGAAAAAACGATGTTGCCAAATGAAGCAGAGGCGCAGGCGAGTGCTGCGAATATGCGTGGCAGCTATGCAAGTGTTGCAGCAGAAGTTCGACCAAAAGCACTGAAAGCAGAAACCAGTTATCTTTTAGTTGAAATGGCCGATAATATTGCTTTGATGTTATTGGGCATGGCTTTGCTGAAATGGGGATTCTTCAATGGGAAATGGACGGGACGTCAATACAAGTTGATGATGATTATTGGTTATGCCGTTTCACTGCCTGTTACTGCTTATGAATTATGGTATATGGCAAACTATACCTCTTCTATACCTGCCATTATTAAACATATGGAGCAAACGCCCATTCCGTGGAAGAGTTTGTTATATCCAATACAACGCATATGCATGGTGCTGGCCCATTGTGCAGCGCTGATGCTGCTGATAAGGTCGGGATATTTAAAAGCAATAACAAAATGTTTACAGGCAGTTGGACAAATGGCGCTCAGCAATTATCTTATGCAAACGTTATTATGCAGCTTATTTTTCTTTGGATATGGTTTTGGTTTTTACAATAAGCTGGAGATACATCAACTATACTATGTTGTTGCAGCTGTTTTAGTGTTGCAATGGATCTTTAGCCAGCTTTGGTTAAAGCATTTTAAATTCGGCCCTGTAGAATGGCTATGGCGATCGTTAACGTATAAGCAAGTGAAACTAAATTTTCCCCGCTGGTTTGTTACAAGATTCCCTTCATTGAGAATGATGAATAAATGATGATGTCGTTATTTAAACAAACGCATGCGATAAGCATTCATAGCTGTTGTGCCCAGTTTTTTCAGTAAACGATAATTAACGATGAGGCCAACCGGAGCACCAATAAGTGGAATTAATTGCGCCATTTTAGCCAAATCAATATAGTCCCTGTATTCCTGTTGAAAGTTGCGCCAGTCGAATTGATTGATGTCGTCAGGAAGTTCAAGCCGCTTCAATTCCCAATCCGTCATCTTCAGATACACTGTTTTACGATGTGCGTGACTTGAAAATGCAAGTTCAAAAATATGGAGCAGGTACACACGCTCTTTATAATCCTTTACATCAAAACCGTACAAGCTGGCAATATCAAAAAGTAATTTCATTTTAATACCGATCAGCACAGGAAAATCTGCCAGGCCCAATAGTATTCCTCCTGCACCTGCAATACCACCTTCAACTGCAGCGGTTTTTTTATAAGTTTCGATTTTCTTTTCAATAGCCAGTTCTCTTTCCTGCAAACCTGCATCTGCCAGAGGTTTAGAGGTAGTTAGTTTGGCACCAAACAATACACCCTTTATTAGTTGCTTGATAGTTGCGGTAATGGCTACATGAATTTTCTCAGGTATCCAGGTGTTGATCTTTGTTTGTACACCTTTCGACAAGTTATTCAGCAAAGAGGGTTTACGCAACATTTGTTGTTGCCATTTCCTTAGTTCAAGTTTTGCTGCATTATTGTAGATATCATCACTTGTTAGCATATCTGTATGTTGTTGTCAGAATTTGATCATCGTATAGCCATTCAGTTGATAAGTGCTGATGGCCGTTAATCCTGAACTTGCAATTTTTGTGCCCGGCATTAATTCTTCTTCTTTTGTATTTCGCTTGATCATGGTTTGGCCACATACATAAAATTCTACGCCTGCATCAGTTAGTTCTTTTATGAGTTGACGGTTGGGATTATCAACTTTAAAGTATTTTTTATACAGCTCATCGCCAAATACCGCATAAGTGGCGCCTTTACGGAGCACTACCACCATCTTAATGTTTTTTTGTGGCACGGCTTCTGCTGCATGCAGGTTCACCAATGTGGCAATGGCTTCGAGATAAATATTGAGTGAATCAGGCTTCGGTGTGTTTTCAGTAAGTTCAACAATAATCTTGTATTCCATTGCAGGATCTGGTTTGTGATCGGCAGTTGGAATTTCGAAGACTGTGCCATAAGATTTAATAATGGGATTGACTTTGTTTTGAGCAAACGTACATGCTGTAAGCATCATCAAAAAAATACTGAGCAGATAAGGTTTCATTTTTTTCTTTTAAAGTAAACAAATAGATGGGTGTGTGAGTAGAAAAAAACATAAGCGGTTTGTTTTCCTTACAGAAACATAGTTTGCATTAATAAAAAAAAGGATATATTTTAATGCACGAAACGATCTGTGACGGTAAATAATTTTCTTTATCCCTTAATGTAACGTTATGATCAATACAGATGTTTTACTGGCATGGGGTGCCGCCTATAAGAAAATAATACCTGGAGAAATTCTTTTTAAAGAAGGAACCGCCTGTAACTTTTATTACCAGCTTGCAAGTGGTCAAATGCGATGGGTGAATGTAGATGAAAGCGGGAAAGAGTATTTACAGTTGGTCATCTTACCCGGTCAGTGTGTGGGTGAACTAGGCTTGTTCGATAATGGTTTATTTGCTGCCACCGCCATTGCCGATAAAGAATGTTTGCTGCTTCGCCTGCATAAACAGGATTTTCAACAGTTACTGCTGGCTCATCACGATATTCATTTTCAATTCACGGAACTATTGGTAAAGCGGCTGCGGTTTAAGTTTCACTTACTAAAGTCGCTCGACAATCACGAACCTGAAAAAATTATTCTCTCCTTTATCAATTACCTGCAACAAACCGGCGAACATCTTTGCAGCGTTTGCAGGAAAATCAACTTAACAAGAAAGCAAATTGCTGAAATGACTTGTTTGCGTGTAGAAACAGTTATTCGTGTAATGCGCAGGTTAGAATCGAAACAAATAGTGCGTATCGATAAAGGCAAAGTATATATTGGTAATGCCGCCAGTTGTGGAAAAGCTTCCTGCATTTCACAGGCAAACGAAGTGGAAGGAAGTGTATTTGCGGTATCGTAACGAAACCTTATAAATAAAAAGCCCGGCAAAAACTGCCGGGCTTTTTATTTTAAAACAGAAGCGCTTTTATTGCTTGCTGATTTTATAAATACTGCCGCCATCAGTAACAGCATAGAGCATATCATTAAAATAAGCAACATCACGAAAACGTTCGCCTTTATCAGCAAGCAGACGTTCTTCGCCCACTACCTTATTGTCTTTAATGATCAGTCGTGCAATATGTGAACTGCTTAAACCACCAATGAAGAGGTTGTTTTCCCATTCAGGAATTGCTTTGCCTTTGTAAAAAGCCATACCGCTGGGAGAAAGAACAGGATCCCAATAATAAATAGGTTGTTCCATTCCTGCTTTTTGCTGAATAGCATCACCAATTTTTTCACCACTATATTCAAGACCATAAGTGATGGTCGGCCAACCGTAATCTTTTCCGGGTTTAATAATATTTAATTCATCACCACCACGGGGGCCGAATTCTGCTTCCCATAATTCCCCTGTTACAGGATGTATATCCAGGCTCTGCACATTACGGTTTCCGTAAGAATAAATCTCCGGCATTACCCCGCTTTGATTCAGGAATGGATTGCCGGGAGCAGGTTTACCATCGGTTGTAATTTTAAAAATCTTTCCAAGGCCGGAAGATAATTTCTGAGCCTGCACTCTTCCATCGAGGTTTGAACGTTCACCTGTACTTACAAACATGTTACCATCTTTATCAAATACAATACGTGAACCATAATGCAATGTGCTACCTGCAAGTGCAGGAGTAGCACGAAAGATCACTGTAACATTTTCAACCTTACCTGCAGCTTCGTTTAGTTTTCCTTTTGCAACAGCCATCAGGTTGCCCACATCATATTTTTCTGAAAACGACCAATAGATCATATTATTTGTGCTGAAAGAAGGATCGAGTGCCACATCAAGCAAACCACCTTGTCCGCCTGCATCTACTGCAGGTAATCCTTCGATCTTTTTTACCAATGCTCCGTTAGCGTCGAATATCTGTAAGAAACCACCACGCTTATCGGTCACCAATAAACGACCATCAGGCATCGGGGTAATAGCCCATGGGCGGCCAATACGTTCAGCAATCTTTTCTGCTTTGTAAGCAGTAGTTGTTTTAACGCCGCCAATTCTTGTTTGACCAGGAAAAGCTGGTTTGTAATTGGTGTTTGCTGCTTTTGTTTCTACCGGCGGAAGTTTTGTAGTATCACCGTTAGCTAGATTGGCAGCCGGCGTTGATTTGTCAACACAAGCTGCGGTATAACCGCCCAACACAAAAACAGAAGTATAGAAAAAGAATTTTGCCCGCATGGAATTTGATTTAGATGAATGTTAAATGTAAAGAAACTCTGCAAACAAGCATGGCTTCAATTTTATTGCCAAACTTTGCTGTAGAAGAATGTTGTAATTTCAAAGCAAAACAAAACTAAACAAAAATGAATTTGATAGACGGGAAAGTAGCTTATATAACCGGTGGTACGAAAGGCATCGGGTACGGCATCGCCAGGGCATTATTAGAAAAGGGAATGAAAGTAGCCATCACTGGTCGTTCACTTGAAGCAGGTGTAAAAGCAGCAAAAGAATTAAGTGATGATCCGTCAAATATATTGGCATTACAATCAGATGTAAGTTCACTTGAGTCGGAACAAAAAGCAATAGCAGCAACCATTGCCCACTTTGGAAAACTTGATCTGCTGGTGGCAAATGCGGGAGTTGGTCATTTTGCATCCATTGAAACATTGAGCGAAGAACTTTGGAAAGAAACCATCGATACAAACCTTACCGGTGTATTTAATAGTGTGAAAGCAAGCATTGATGCGTTAAAACAAACCAAGGGATACATTGTAACGATTGCCAGTCTTGCAGGCACTAACTTTTTTGAAAATGCATCAGCCTACAATGCCAGTAAATTTGGATTGGTTGGATTTACACAGGCAGTGATGCTGGATTTGCGCAAGTACGGCATTAAAGTGACCACCATTATGCCCGGCAGTGTGGCAACCTATTTCAACAATCACACACCTAATGATGCAGATGCCTGGAAAATACAACCCGAAGATATTGGTGAACTGGTGGTTGATATTCTGCAAATGAATCCACGTACGTTGCCAAGTAAAATAGAAGTAAGGCCCAGTATGCCGCCAACGAAATAAACAAAGCCATCATCATGACACATGACCGGAAAGATTTCTTACGAATAGCAGGAACTGGATTGCTTGCTGCAGGGTTGCCTGCTGTTGTAATGGCGAATGATGATGTGTTGATCGATGGTAAAGATTTTATTGCTGAAGGTGATGCTGCAGATGAAAAGTATTGGAAGAAGATGGCAAAGAAATATTATGATGTTGCCGATGATCATATTAATCTTGAAAATGGTTTTTACGGTATTCAGCCAAAGCCTGTGTTACAGGCCTTTCAACAAAATGTTGCGAAAGCAAATAAGCAAGCTGCAAGATTTGCCCGTAAAGATTACCCGGCTATTGCTGCTGCTGTCAAAAAGGAAGTGGCAACATTTTTAGGTGCCAGTGATGAAGAGATCATCATTACACGCAATGCAACAGAAGCATTAAATATCGCTATACAGGGTTACCCGTTTAAACCAGGAGATGAAGTGATCTTAAATCAACTCGATTATTTCAGCATGATTGAAACATTCCGCATGCTGGAGAAAAGAGGGGAGATCGTTGTAAAGGAATTTGAGATGCCTTTACATCCTGCAAGTGAAGAAGAGATTGTTGAATTATACCGTAAACAGATCACGCCTAAAACAAAAGTGATTCTGTTAACTCATGTATCAAATATCAACGGGCTCATTGTTCCCGTTGGGAAAATTGCAGCAATGGCTAAAGAGAAAGGTGTTGATGTGATGACCGATTCGGCACATGCACTCGGACAAATTAAATTCAACGTAAAAGAATTGAATTCAGATTTTGTTGGCATGAACCTGCACAAGTGGATCGGCAATCCTGTTGGTGCGGGCATTCTTTATGTAAAGAAAGAACGCATCAGAGAAATGAAAGCATTGTTTGGTGATACTAGTGCTGCCGAAACAAGCATCAACAAGCTGGCGCATTTTGGTACTACACCTTTCGCCGTCATCATGACCATACCCACAAGCCTGGCATTTCAGCAACAGTTGGGTATTGAGCGTGTTTCTGCACGATTGCATTATCTCAAAAGCAGTTGGGTGAATGAACTAAAAGAACATCCGAATGTTGAAGTAGTGGTGCCTGCTGAATTTTCATGTGCCATTGCATCGTTTCGCATAAAAAATAAAACTGCAGCAGAAGTAGCTGACTATTTATTTAAGCAGCATAAGATATTTACAGTAGCCCGTACACTTGGTAAAGATGGTTGCGTGCGTGTAACACCTGCGGTATATAATTCTATTGAGGATATCAGGAAATTTGTTACTGCTGTAAAAGCCTGTGCTGCCTCTTGAATGAACACCACATCATTGATATTAAAAAATTGTAGTATGAAAAAATGGTTAGTCGGTACCGGTAGTTTAAGATCAGCCCTCATCGCCTTTGTTTGTTTCCTGTCCCTTGGCCGGGCAGAAGCTTTAGACAGAACTTATTACCAGCTCACAGTTTACTCTTATGCAACAGTGGAACAGGAGCAGCTGCTTGACAACTACCTGCAATCGGCTTTGTTGCCAGCTTTACATAAACAGCAAATAAAACAGGTAGGTGTATTTAAAGCCATCAGTAATGATACTGCGGCTGTAAAGAAATTATATGTACTTATTCCATTTAAAGCACTGGAACAAATAATGACTGTTACTTCAAAATTGCAAAAGGATAAGGAATACCTGGCGAAAGGAGCAAGTTATCTCGATGCAGTTTACAATGCAGCACCGTACGCAAGAATGGAAACAATTTTGTTACATGCTTTTTCATTAGCACCAGCATTGGAAACGCCACAATTGAAATCGCCAAAGAAAGAACGGGTGTATGAACTACGCAGTTACGAAAGTGCAACAGAAAAGATATTCCAGAACAAAGTACATATGTTCAACGAAGGCGATGAAATTGGTTTGTTCAAACGGTTAAACTTTAATGCTGTTTTTTATGGAGAAGTGATAGCTGGTGCTAAGATGCCTAACCTCATGTACATGACCAGCTTTGAAAACAAAGCCGACCGTGATGCACATTGGAAGAGTTTTGGTGAGGATGCCCAATGGAAAAAACTATCGGCCATACCGGAGTATAAAAACAATGTCTCGCATATTGATATCATGTTTCTTCGGCCCACCGACTATTCAGATTACTGATAAAAAAAAGTCCGGCAATTGCTCTGCCGGACTTTTTTGTTATTTACATTTAACCTTTACCGTTCTTTTTTTCCTTCTTTACTTTTTCCTCTTTTTCTTTCTTCTCTTTCTGTTTGTCTTTTACTTTATCATCCTTGTCTTTTACCTTTTCTTTCATTTTGTTTTTCCCGTTATTTTTCATGCCTGCCCAGTCTTTTGCTTTGTCCTGTCCTATAAGATTATGAATTTCATCAACACGGCGTTTATTCAAGACTTGCATTTGTTCCCGTTTTTGTTCCTGTGTAAGTGCGTCATTTTTTGAAATAGCCTTGTGTTCATCTTTATAACGGTCATTGATGTCTTTCACCTGTTGGCTCTGGTTATCGGCAAGGTCTAGATCACGTATCATTTCTTTTTGTTCCTGCTTGATGCGTTTCTTCTCTTTTTTGTAATCAGTATCCTGAGCCATAGCTGTTATGGTGATGAACAGGAATGATAAACTGAACATGGTTAATTCCTTCATAAAATGTTGTTTAATGTGAGCGATTAATTCTGCTGTTATAACTGGCAGAATAGATGATAGCATTTAAACTCTTTCAAGAATTGTGCCTGCTGTTAAAAATATCCTGTTACTCTCTCACCAATTGACCACTGAACTGGCAGTTGTTGAAAGTAGCTTTTCCCAAAAACTTCATAGCATCAGTTTTACCATAGTAACGCAAGATGCAGTTGTTGAACGCCACTTTTTCATTGTTGCTGTTAAGCAATATTTGTCGGCCGATCTTGTTAGGATATACAAAATGAAATGTACTGTTGCTGATGTTCACTGGAATTTGAGTGCTGATGTTTCCAATGCTGCCTAAACTCTCTGCAAAAATGTTGCTGATGTTTGTGCTGTACCAGCCTGCTTGTGAAATATCAAACAAACGAATACATCTGCCTGCAATATTTCCACCATCAATAGTATAACTGCCAGCTTGTGCTTTTCCATACTTGCCTGCAACATATAGCGTGTGAATGCTTCCCCAACTATAAATGCCACGGATCACATTTCCTTTTTCCTGCGCTTGTCCCGTAGCAAAACCAACCTTTGCATTACCGCAACGTATGTTTTCAAACAAAAGAATATCGGCGTTTACAGTTTTACCATTTGGACTGATAGAGTAGTTGATGGTGAAGTTGCCCACATTCATATCGTGTATTTTAACACCGGTTGAACCACTTTGATTTTTACTTCCGTCATAATCGATCACGAGGCCTGCATAAGACGGACTACATTTTCCATTCACATCATTAAATTGTTCAAAAGGAACATTGTAATAAACCGAATCAGCATCGGCCGGTGCTTTAAACATGCCGGTGATTGTAAGATGATCAATCTCTGTTCCTTTATTGAGTTGAAGACCCAAGGCAAAACCATCGGGGGCCGTGTATTGCAAGGTTGTGCCTGCGCCGCTATCCCAAAACGATGATTCACCATAAATATGAATAGTGCAACCTGTGTATTGTTCTTTGTAGATGCTTGCAACCATTAACGGTTTGCTGAACGCATACACGCCACGTGGAATAAAAAAGTTGCGGAGTGTGCTGCCGTTGGCCAATACGGTATTGATCCCTTTTTGTAATACGCCAGCATTATCTTTTACAGATCCTGCACCAAACCATTTTGCACTGAATACATTGTTATAAGTGCCCTCAGGCGATACCGTTAGTGTACTGTCGAAGATCCATTGTGTGTAAGCCGCATCAATAATGCCGCCTTTGATGCTGCCCGTGCCACTGATCTTGCCTTTACTGCCGAATTTAAGAATGGCTCCTTTGGGAATGTTCCAGGTATTGTTGATGGTTGTGTCTTTGTTGATATAAATATCCTGTGCGTGTAATGGGGATGCAAACAGGAATAACAATGGAGCGAACAGTACAGATAAATTCATAAATGCCGGTTGTTTCATAAAGGATGAGGTAATGGCTGTAAAAGTAAGAAAGGGAATGTTAAGACCGCCGGGCCACAAAGACGCCAAGGCAGAAAGAGCACAAAAAATAGTTCTGTGTGCATCCGTGTAATCAGTGAGCAACCCCTGCACTAATCTTTTGTGCCTCTGTTTCTTTGCGCTCTTTGCGTGAAGCGAACGCTCAGCTCCTGAAAAACCGTTAAAACACCCTCTCCTCCAAATCCCATCGTGTTTATATTGCCGTAGCAGGTAAGGGGTTAGTGCGTCGTTAGTGCGTCAGTTAACGCAGTAACAACACAGCAACTGCAGCCTGCAACCGAAGCAGATACATGCTGCTAACTAAGCAACTGCCTATGGCCAAACAAATTGCCAATTTTATTAAAGGACGTATCAACAACCTGGTGTTTTACCAGTTGGGTGATAATTATGTGGCGAGAAGCCTGCCTGCACAAATGCCCCAAACAGAAGCCACCAAGGCACGAAGCCGCAATTTTGGAATGGCTGCTGCTGCAGGCCGCATACTCCGCAGTTACTGGCAAGGGTTATTGCCCAACCCCAAAGATAAAAACATGCAAAGCTGTTTTTCAGGGGCTATTGCCAAATGGCTGGCACAAACAAGTGTGCAGGAATTGCCGCCACAGGAGAACCTGCCTTTTATCAGTGGCTTTTCTTTTACAACTGAAACAAATTTAGGCGAGCGTTTACGGGTGCCCCTTACTGTTAGCACAACAGATAGCGGACTTAGTATTGCTTTGCCTGCTTTTGTACCCATGCAATGCATAAGAGCACCTGTACGTATGGTTGCCGTGGAATTAGTTGTTGGCACTGCTGCCTGTGGTTTACAGCAAAGAGAATACAGGGGAGGGGCACTGGCACAACTGCAGCTACCCTTTACCGATACGGTGCAACCTGGCCAACAACTATTGCTTGAACTACCACTAACTAAAGGCAGACTCGTAGTAACGGCAGCGGCAATACGGTATATACTGGCCGATGGAAAAGTGGAACAACGGGCTGCGTTTTTACCGGCGGGAGTGGTGGATGCCAGGTGGATGAAATAAGAGAACTGAAACAAGAAAAAGATCCAAAGCAGAAATGCATTGCGAACCGTGTGCAAACGTTTAATAAACATTTGCACACAGTTAGTGGCTTTAGCGGATTGTACTAACAACAATACAAAATGTATAATACTAATTTGTTGGTTTACAAGCTTTGTGTTTTGAAAGATGTTGCGTATAATAGCAGAAATATATGTGTTAGCAGCAATTTTATTATGTCTCTACAAACTCAAAAAAATTTTCTTGACAAACTCGCCCAATATGAGACCGAGAATAGCTCAATTGAAGGGGCATATATAAGACATAATCATTTCTCTGGAGAAGGTTTAAAGGACGGAGAAAGGCTTTTGATTGAAAAACAAACCTTCACGAAAAAGAAATTAAGGAATATTACTTTTGACTTCATTCACTTTAAAGATTGTGAATTTATCGATTGTCAAATTTACGACATAAACTCTTGGGGAGCCATTTACGAAAATTGCGTTTTTACTCATTCCACTTTAAGTAAAGCTGGATTTTACGAATGCGATATCATTAACTGCAGTTTTAATGGTTGCATGGCAAATTATTTTCTCTTTTCGGATACATCATTAAGCGATGTACAATTCAATTATTGCGGTGAGTTATTAGAATTTTATTTTGGTGGGACAGCTGCATCAAATGTCAGTTTCAGGAACTCACATATTGCTCATTCAAGGTTCGAACCTAATCTAACGGGTGAAGAAAAAAGTAATTACATATTTGACAGTTCCTTGGTTACAAGCTGTTACTTTGATAATAACAATTTAAGCAAGAGCTTCTTTACTAATTGTGCCTTAAACAAAAGCATCTTTGCAAACTGTTATTTATCTTCTTCAACTTTCTCCTCCGATAATATTACTGAAAATAATGAGTTTGCCTCTATCGATTTCCACACGATAAATCAAAGTGACCGATTGAATGAAGACACTCTTAGAAAAGTATTTGGCATAGTTGAAGCTGACGTCAAATCGTTCACCTTAGGATTAAGTAACGAGGTTGTCTTGCAAAGTGTTTTCATTTCCTACAGCTTTAAAGACAAATTGTTTGCAAACCGCTTGAACGAAGCATTAAGATCGAAAGGCGTACTTACTTTTCTATGGGAGAAAGATGCTCCTGGCGGGAGACCTCTTAAGCGAATTATGATGGAGAACGTTAAGAGTTTCGACAGGTTGTTATTTATCGCATCAACTAATTCAATTAAAAGCCGGGCTTGCCAATTTGAGCTAAGCGAAGGACGCAAAAAGCAAGACGTAAATTGGACAACAGTTTTCTTTCCAATTCACATAGATAGCTACCTATTCGAAGTTCAAAAAGATGATGTGAGACCAAGAGAAAAACAAAATGAGTATTGGAAAAACATTTGTGAGTTAAAAGAAATAAACTCAATAGATTTTTCTGATTTTAATTCTGACAAGTTTGACGCAACTGAGTTCGATAAAGCTGTATCAATATTAAGAAACAACTTGATTGAAAGAAAAAAAGCTGCTAACATCGGCTTTGTTCAATAGCGGCTCGACGTTCTTAATCCAAGCATTTGAATGAATATTTTACTTTAGTAATCGTTTCGGTAGACAGTACGCTGTTACCGCTACTGCACAAAGCCGTTAACCGTTACAAGCCATTTAATTCAGCAGTGAAACTACTATCAACAACGACATTAATTTTTATTCTGTTTTCCTGTCAGACACAATCTAGAAAGCTGAACAGCAAAATTCAGACTGTAGAATTTCACTACATAATGTGGGCCTGTGAGTGTGCCAATTGGGCGACACTTGACGACATAAATAAATATCAAGACACAGGCAAACTTTCCGACCATTGCGTATTTGTTGAGCCAGCCGACAGTTCATTAGTTTTACCAGATACATTAGGTTACAGCAGCGACATAGTACAATTCACAGGACAGTATTACGTTGACAAAGGTTATCCAAACGAGTATGTAAAAGGTGAACAACAGGTAGACAAAGCCAAAGTATTCAGATACACTTCATTTAAAATTATAAAGAGTAATTACAGACAAAATTTAGCCGACCAAATTGACAGTACGAAATATTTGGTTGACAAAGGACCTTTGAACGGACAGACAGAAACTCTTGATGTTTCTTATGCTGCAATTATGTGTACTTGTCCTCAATGGTTTGAGACAAAATATGCAAATGACACTTTCAGTATAAACGAGTTTTATCTTGAACCAGCAAACGACAAATTAATTGCAGCGAATAAACTTTACGATGGAACCAACATTCCTTTACGCATTTCTGTGACAGGACAATTTTATTCAAAGAATGGTTTTCCTGCAAACTATTTTTCAACAAAGGGTGACCCAGAACCAGCAAGAGTATTTCGGTATGACAAAATAAAAATAATTCAAAATGGTAGCGGGGCGACACAAAAAAACGGCTTGTAACATTGGGTTTGCTGCTATGCTGACTGACGAATAAATCCTCATCTTTTTGTTTTCTATCAGCAGCAGTTCGGTCAGACGTAATTCTATTCGGCTTTAGTTCTTAACTTCAACATCAGTAATAATATCAGGCTTCAGTTCGGGCTAGACGTTATAACTCAAACATCACAAATCATCAACGTTCTTCGGTTGGCCGGGGCGGACACAGCATCTATTCCGTACAGACACAAATACCCTGGGCGTTCGGTATAATTAAATTGACACTATGAAACTCAGGCATATCTCTTTGGTTTTTATCCTTCTTTTTTCAGCTTCTTTTATTGTGATAAAACCTTTATATCGGACAAATTCAGGCGACGATTGTCAAGAAATCATTGACTCGGCAACGGTGTTCATAAATACAAACGAATATGCTATAAATACCAAACCGACAATCAGAGACCGGCAAAGAAATCTCAAGCTTGACAATTGGTTACGAACATTGTCATTTAAAAAACTTTTGTGTTTGTTAGACAACGAAAGTGTTTCTCTTAAAGTATTAGGGTTTGTGTATGCTGCTAATTCTAATGGAGATAGTTTGATGAAAAGTTACTCATACTTATTGACAGATACAACCACTGTGCAGTTTATTGCGACAGATGGAAATGCCAGCCCTAAGATGAAACTTGGCGAACTTCTATCAACAATGACACAGAAGATTAAAGATGATAAAGACAATTTTTCAAAAAGACCTGAAATTGAAAACTTGGTGTCGAAATTCATAAAGCAATATTCTACTTATCCCGAAACCTACAAACCAATTTCTTTTCCATATTTCTCTGTCTCTTCAGGCAATGAAGGAATTTCTGGATTTAATATTCGGCATGAATATGAGATAAAAAACAACGAGGCGAAAACTGAACGAGTAGTAAATGCATTTATTCTTGACAGGAGTTTGAGGATAAATGTCATCGAAAAAGACAGTAGTTCTTATATTTCATCTTATCCACCAAAATTGGAATATTGGTTGAAAGAATTTGCACGAAAACTAACGAAGGCCGACAGTGCAGCATTGAGAGTACGATGAACTAACCCACTTTCTTTAACGCTCCTCTAACAGCATCTTTTCGTAACTTATAGTAACAAAAAACGTGGGTTATGAAAACGAAGATGATGCTATTGATATTATTGTTGTGTACTGCTTTTGTACAGGCACAACGTTACAATGGCCAGCAAACAATTACAAAAGAAGAACAACTGAACGAGCAATATTGTACCGGTATGTTTAAGAGTGCACACGGTACTGTTTTCGATTTTACCGATGAGGTTACTGCACAGGGATTCACCAATGTGCTTTACTGGTTGCAGGGTCGTGTTGCCGGTTTAAATGTATATACTTCAGGAACAGGAACGGCAGTGCCGGTTATCCGTAATCAACGTGCAACAGTGTTTCTCGATGAAATGCCGGTTCAGCTGTCAACTGTTAACATGCTTTCTGTTGCCGACATTGCCATGATCAAGATCATTAAAGGGCCATTTGGAGGTAACATGATTTATGGTAGTGGCGGAGCCGTTGCCATTTATACATTCGAAGGCGAAGAAGAAGAAGAGTGATCTGTTGGCCTAGCCCACCACGTGAGCATATAACCCTTCAGGCAAAAAATTTATTCACTTTTTTTTCGCTTGCAAATGATCAGCTCCTGGTTGTTTTTGTCTGATAGTTCAGTGGGTGTTAAACCAGCAGGTGCAATCACTAGCTTCAGCGAATCTCCTTTCAACTCATAACCAACGCTCACAGGATTTGTATTGACCGGGGTATCCAGCGGCAGAATGGTCACTAATTTAAGATGGCCGGTAGTGTCAAGCTTAAACGAATACTTCACCTGCTTACTGTTTTCGTCGATAAACGTAATCGTATCTCCGCTGAAGATGTATTGAAAAGTGACATCTTTTTTAATGCCGTTTAGGCTTTCTGTTTGCGCTAGCCATATTCCCTGTATGTTTGCCTCATCGGTAGATGTTGATGCATCTTTGGCAACATCACAAGACAAAATACAAACCAGAATAAGTGTGGTGAAGAAGGTTTTCATACAATTCAGTTACTGTATTTAATTAATGTATTGTGAAGTACGCTGCAAATAACATTATGTTACAAATGAATCGAAATTAAAATCTTGTAAATAGGGGGCGTCCGGGACATTCGCTCATGCGCTCATACCCTCACGTTACTTCATATCCAGCTGTTCACACAAGTTTTGCTTTTTTTGTTTTGCTGGCTTATTTTAAAGAAGAGGCCGAACCATGGGGTCATCTTTCTTGTGTTAAGACTTCTTCACCAACTCCGATACTTCTTTTGCAATCTGCCATTCTTCATTGGTAGGCACGATCAATATTTTTACTTTGCTTGCTGCTGTTTGTAGTCCAACAGGTACATCAGTATGATTCTTTTCAAAGTTCAGTTCTTCATCAAGCTCAATGCCTAATCCATCCAGATTTTTACAAGCATAGCTGCGTGTAAGAACAGAATTTTCACCAAGCCCTGCAGTAAAGATCAATGCATCCACACCATTGAGTGCGGCCATGTATGCACCAATGTATTTGCGAATACGATAACCATACAGTTCAAACGTAAGTTTGGCATTACTGTCACCTGCTTCATACTTTGCTGCCACATCACGTGCATCGCTGCTACCTGATAAACCCAGCATGCCACTTTCTTTGTACAGGATATTTTTTACTTTATCCAACGGCATCTTCATTTCTTCCACCATGTGAAAAATAACTGAAGGATCAATATCACCACTGCGTGTACCCATCACCAATCCGCACAATGGTCCAAAGCCAAGACTTGTATCAACGCTATTTCCGTTCTCATCAATCGCCGCCATGCTGCTTCCATTACCAAGATGAATGGTAATCGCTTTCAGTTTGTCATTCTGCAAATATTTTTTTGCTTCGTTGTACACATACTTATGGCTGGTGCCATGAAAACCATACACACGTATTTTATCTTCAGTATAAAACTTTTCAGGGATGGCATAACGGAAAGCATGTTCAGGAAGTGTTTGATGAAATGCCGTATCGAACACCGCCACCTGCACTGCTTTCGGAAAGAATTTTTCAGCAGCTTCCACACCAATTAAATTGGCAGGGTTGTGCAATGGTGCCAAAGGGATTAATGCACGGATGGTATCTTTTACTTCAGGTGTGATCACTTGCGTATCGGAAAATTTTTCACCACCATGTACAATGCGATGCCCAACAGCAGTAATGGCTTCAGGCGATGCGATCACCGCATCTTCTTTATCCGTCAATAGTTCTGTAATAAGTTCAAACGCAACATTATGATCAGGAAGATCCTGCTCAACAACTTTTTCTTTTGATGTTCCGTTTTTCGTGAACTGGTGTTTTACCCTGCTGCCTGCAATGCCAATACGTTCTGCAAGACCTTTTGCTAAAACTGTTTTATCATCTGTTTCTATCAGCTGGTATTTCATGGATGAACTACCGGCATTGATCACTAATATCTGCATAGCTTATTTGTTCGTTGATTGAATAGCTGTAATCACTACAGTATTATAAATGTCTTCAATAGTAGCACCACGGCTCAGATCGTTGATCGGTTTATTTAAACCTTGTAACATTGGTCCAACTGCCAACGCACCTGTTTCACGTTGCACGGCTTTGTAGGTATTGTTGCCGGTGTTAAGATCGGGGAAGATGAGTACATTGGCTTGACCTGCAACTTCAGAGCCCGGCATTTTACTTCGACCAACAACAGGATCAACTGCTGCATCGTATTGAATAGGACCTTCCACTAAAATATCAGGCCGACGTTCTTTTACAAGTTTTGTTGCAGCACGCACTTTCTCTACTTCTTCACCTGTTCCTGATGAGCCCGATGAATAGGAGAGCATTGCTACTCGTGGAGTATCAATACCAAATGTTCTTGCTGAATCAGCTGATGAGATTGCGATCTCTGCAAGTTGTTCTGCAGTAGGATTTGGAACAATGGCACAATCGCCATACAACACAACCCTGTCGGGCAATAACATAAAGAACACAGATGACACAGTATTGAAACCCTGTCTTGTTTTCACAAACTGCAATGCAGGTTTAATGGTATGTGCAGTTGTATGTGCAGCACCTGATACCATGCCATCTGCATCGCCTTGGTACACCATCATCGTTCCGTAATAGGATGAGTCGGTCATAAGATCGGCAGCTGCATTCAATTCCATTCCTTTTGATTTACGGAGTTCGTACAACGTGGTATAATACTGTTCGTATTTCTTACTGTTGAGCGGATCAACGATCTGTATGCGTTCATCATCCCAATACAAACCCAGTTCTTTTACTTTCAGTTTCACTTCATCTGCTTTACCCAATAACGTGAGGTGAGCGATCCGGTCTTTTGCAAGACGTGAAGCTGCTTTTAAAATCCGCTCATCTTCACTTTCGGGTAACACAATATGCTTCTGTGCTTTTTTTGCCTTCACCAGTAAATTATGCTGGAACATGATGGGTGTGATGGCTTCTGATTTTACAGAGTTGATTCTTTCACTCAATGCATCGGTATCAACAGATGATTCAAAAATTTCAATCGCCAGTCTGATTTTATATTCATTTCCAGCATAGATCTTTGGTTGTATGTTGGCAATGCGTGATGCCGTTTCAAAAGTGCCCGTACTTACTGCTAATACAGGAAGTGTTTGTTGTGTGCCATCCATCAGGTTTACGACAGAGCGTTCAGGTAAAAAACCACCTGTTAATACAAGACCCGCCACACGAGGATAGTTGGGCGACATATTTGCCAGCATGGTGCCAATCACAAGATCAGATCTGTCGCCGGGCATCACCGCTACGCAATCAGGAGAAATGCGGTTGAGATAGTTGGCCAGCTGCATACCACCAATGATGGAATTGCGGGCAATTGTATCGAGCTTATCGTTGCCAAATAACACATGCGCTTTTAATTCGTCGGCAATTTCTTTCATCGTAGGATGACCTAATTCCTCACTATTGGGAATCAGCGCCACGATCAGGTCTTTCGGTAGTCTTGCTTTGAGCGCTTTCTCTGCTTTTACAACATCCTTGGTGCAGCGGCTTACAAATACGCCGATGATCTTGATGTTTTTCGCAATAAAGGAATGCAATTGCAATTGCACATGTTCCACTAATTCATCACAGGAATCGAAATTATCCTTGATCACCAGCAGCGCAGGCATACCCAGTGAAGTGGCGAGTGATGCATTGAAGTCTACTTCAAATACAGAGGTCTCTTCATTGAAGTCGCTGCCCTCCACCAGTACAAAATCAAATCGTTCTTCCAGTTTCTTGTATTTTTCAATGATCTCATCGTACACATAATTGATGCGGCCCTGGTTGCGCAACTCATTCAATTCACTTCTCGAAAAAGCATAGGCTTCTTCGTATTCCATGGGAATTTTGAAGTGCGAAAGAACAGCGTCGATATGATTATCCTTTTCTTCTTTGTCTTCAACCACTGGTTTAAAGAAAGCTACTTTAGGCGTGGTGCGTTGCAGCATTTGCATAAGCCCGAGGCTGATGATGGATTTGCCGCTTTGGTTAGATGGTGTGATGATATAAACCGATCGATTCATAAAGTAAAAATTAGGTGAATACAGCTAATAAACCGCCTTTTACGGGTAGATTTATTTGATGCTGCAAATTTATTACCGTTGGGCAGGCGAGAAAATGGAATAGACTGTTTGAAAAACTGATTATTATCATGTTTCAGGAGGTTGCAATGCATTAAGGCCGATTAAAAAATTGAAAACGATAACCACACGAAAGCTGGCACCTGCCTTTATGCTGTGGGTTTAGAATACAAAATGTCTTTATTGCTCTCGATGGGGATTTTCTTGCCGGCTATTAATCTATCATGCCTGTTCGCTTCTATATTCTTCCTGTAAACCAGAATTCTCAAGCTGGAACATTTGTTGTGGCAATCAAGGTTTATTTGAATCGCTATTTTTTAATTGATTAAAGAAGAAGTTATGACAACAGGTTATCACACACACCAGGCTTGTATAGATGCATGTTTGCAATGCGCAGCAATTTGTAATCATTGCGCTTCATCCTGTACACAGGAAGAAGATGTAAAAATGATGGCGACATGTATTCAACTCGATATGGAATGCGCAGCCCTTTGCTATGCAGCCGCACAACTGATGAGTTTAGGCAGTACAAAAGCAATGGCAGTCTGCAAGATCTGCGCAGACATTTGTGAAGAATGCGCTGCTGAATGTTCACAACATCACACCGAACATTGTAAAGAATGTGCGGATATGTGTAAACGCTGCGCAGAGGAATGCAGGAAGATGGCTGCATAATATCATAACATAAGTCAAAGGTCACTATGCGGCATTAAATCAAGTGTGTGGTTTAAGTGATAAAAAGTTTGCGTAACTTTCTTTTACATCTGCATGCAAACGAAATTTTACATACCGCATCCCTTACTGCAGGAATTTGTACAATGCATTATGCTGGTGCACGCAGAAGTTGATCCCGATGCCGGGCCGGTATTATGTCCTTATCCACCCACCCCTCAAAATTCATTGTTCTTTTATATCAATGATCGTATAAAAGTGCAACAGGAAGGAAGCGATACGTTCATCATACAACCACGCAGCGTAATTGTAGGGCCACAATTGAATCGTGTTACCATTGATATCAACAAAGATCACAAAGCCGTACGTGTAGGTTTTCATCCCGGCGGATTATATCGCTTACTTGGTTTATCAATGGCCGAAATAATTGATGACAGTTTTGATGCTGCCGATGTTTTCGGCAATGAAATGAATGAACTCAATGAAAAAATGCAGGAAGCAAAAAGTTTTGATGCCATTAAAGATGTGGTGGAACTATTCCTGTTGAAAAAAGCAAAAAGCTTAAAAGAACTTTTACCGTTTGATAAAGCTATGCAGGAGTTATTACGGGTTGAAGGCAATGTATCCATCGAAAAGATTGCATCGATGGCCTGTTTAAGTCTGCGCCAGTTTGAACGGGTGAGTAAGGATCGAATTGGTCTTCCTCCTAAATTATTTTCCAGGATCGTTCGTTTTTCCAAAGCATACAGGTTGAAAGAACAGATGCCGGGCATCAGCTGGACGAAGATCGCCTATGAATGTAATTACTTCGACCAGATGCACCTGATCCGTGACTTTAAACAATTTGCAGGTGTTGCACCGGGCATCATTGAAAAAGAACTGGATGTTACGCCTGTGCGTTTACAGGCGAGTCTTCGTTTATAATGTCGTTTTCATACTATTTATGGTTTTCAGGCATGGCGAGTTTTGCATAAACTTAATTACCATGCAAAAAAGAATTTTCCTGTCGTTGCTGTTATTGGTCTCATTGCTGCAGATTTTACCTGCACAGAACTTTGAAAAGCTGACTGTATACGAAAGCAAAAGTATGCGGGTGTATTACAGTTCAGGTCATGCGCAAAAAGCAGGCATGATTGCACAAAGGGTAGAAAAGGCCATGAACTTTCACGGTCAACTGCTGAGCTTTAAACCGACTGTTACATTGCTGGTATTATCAGCGGCCGACTGGAGTAGTTATACAAAATTTCCTGTGTATGGTATGCCGCATTACAATGATGAGCAAACACTAATTGTAGCAGCAGAAGACAATGCCATGTGGAAAGGTTTTCTTCCGCCACTTGATCAATTACCAACTGAGTTGCGGAAACAAATTGAAACCGTGTATCGTAATGCCGATGGCAACATCAGCATGGAAGCATTTTTTGATCTGCTGGCTTTGCATGAACTCGGTCATGCGTTTCACATTCAAGGCGGGCTCACTATGCAACGCAAATGGATGGGTGAACTGTTCTGCAATATTTTACTGCATACATACATTGCAGAAAATGAACCGGGGCAATTACTTGCCCTCACCGTTTTTCCCCGCATGGTGATCAATAATGGAACAAATGGATTTAAGTTTACCAGCCTGCAGGATGTACATGAACACTACAATGAAATTGGTCAGTTTCACGGTAAGAACTATGGTTGGTACCAATGCCGCTGGCATAAAGCAGCATGCGATATGTATGATGCAGCCGGTACAGAATTGACAGTAAAACTCTGGAAGGCATTCAAACAGCAAAAAGAAAAACTAACCGATGAACAGTTGATCTTATTTCTTGAAACTGCCGGTCATAAAAGTGTTGCCGATATGATCCGTAATTGGGATATAGATACGGTCAGGTAATAAAAACCCAAAACCCAAAAGGCAAAATCAAAAAAGCAAAAGTCAGGGTACACAGTAACATACTCCTGTGACTATCTGCGCAATCTCTGAACCAGCTTTCGTGTGCATTCGTGTAATTCATAGCTTACCTATTTGTGTTCATCTGCGGCTGATTTATATAATTCGTGTTTCATCTCTGCCCAACTTGTTTTATATTCCCGTTCCAAAACAATACGCATGCAGAAATATCTCATCGCTGTTCTTTTAATTTCCTCAGCAGCAGTTAACGCACAAACAAAACCCGACACCAGCAAACCCGATCTCAACAAACAATTCTCTGCTGTTAAATGGCGCAGCATTGGACCTTTCCGTGGCGGACGTTCCAATTGCGGCACAGGTGTACCCGGCGACATCAACACCTATTACATGGGAACTACTGGTGGTGGTTTGTGGAAGACCGATGATCTTGGGTTAAACTGGAGCAATATATCTGATGGTTATTTTAAAACCGGAAGTGTGGGTGCTATTGCTGTTCCGGAGAGCGATGCAAATGTTGTATATGTTGGTATGGGCGAGCATGCAGTGCGTGGAGTAATGACGCATCATGGCGATGGCGTTTACAAAAGTACTGATGCAGGAAAAACATGGAAGCAAATGGGGCTCGAAGCCACACAGCATATTGCACGTATTGTGGTGCATCCAAAAGATCCTAATACATTATTGGTGGCAGCACAGGGTGCACTGTACAGCAAGAGTAAAGAACGTGGTATTTATAAAAGTACCGATGGTGGTGCAACCTGGAAGAATGTATTATTTGTAAATGAAAATACAGGTTGCAACGAATTAAGTATGGACATGAACAACCCACGTATCATTTATGCATCGATGTGGGAGCATGGCCGCAAACCCTGGCAGGTGATCAGCGGTGGTGCAGGAAGTGGATTGTATAAATCTGTTGATGGTGGTGATACATGGCAGAAGTTGACAGCAGGACTGCCAACAGAAATGGGTAAGATGTCCATTGCCGTTAGTCGTTCGAATCCTGAGAAGGTATATGCATTGATCGAAAGCGACAGCGAAAAAGAAGCTGGGGGTTTGTTTGTGAGTAATAACGCCGGTGCAAGCTGGAGCAGAATTACTGATGATCATCGTTTGATACAACGTGCATGGTATTACATTGAATTGTTTATCGATCCCAATAATGATCAAACGATTTACGTGTTGAGTGCAC
This sequence comes from Lacibacter sp., assembly GCF_057361365.1. Classification (NCBI taxonomy): domain Bacteria; kingdom Pseudomonadati; phylum Bacteroidota; class Chitinophagia; order Chitinophagales; family Chitinophagaceae; genus Lacibacter; species Lacibacter sp. Next base: position 98,420 of record NZ_JBMQSG010000015.1, read on the forward strand.
CTGCACTTCGCTCGAAAGATGGCGGTAAAACATGGGAAAATTTAAGTGGAACACATGGCGATTATCATGATCTCTGGATCAACCCAAAGAATTCAAATAACATGATCATCAGCAATGATGGTGGCAGTGCTGTGTCAGTGAACTTTGGTAGAACATGGAGTCCGCAAAATCAAATGCCAACGGCACAGTTCTATCGTATCAATGTGGATAATCAATTTCCGTATCGTATTTATGCTGGTCAGCAGGATAATACGTCTGTTTCAATTCCTCACCGTGCTTTTGGCGGGAGTTCTATAACAGCCAGCGACTGGGAAGCATCAGCAGGTGGCGAGAGTGCATTCCTTGCATTTGACCCTAACGATCCCCGTTATGTATTGGGTGGCAGTTACCAGGGCACTATTGAAGTGCTCGATACAAAAGCAAAAGCTTCAACCAACATCATGCCTGCACCTATTCAGTATCTCGGTCGTGATGCAAAAGATATTAAATATCGTTACAACTGGAATGCGCCCATCATCTGGAGTAAGCATGAACCGAATACTTACTATCACGGTTCGCAATTATTGTTGAAGACAACCGATATGGGTCGCACATGGAAAGAAGTATCACCTGATCTTACACGCAACGAAAAAGAAAAACAAGGTAAGGGAGGTGTGCCCTACACCAATGAAGCAGTGGGAGCCGAAAATTACGGAACGCTGGCTTATGTAATGGAATCAACACATGAGAAAGGAGTTATTTATACCGGTAGTGATGATGGTTATGTGCATATCACCAAAGATGCCGGTGCCAGCTGGACGAATATTACACCGGCCGGTTTGCAGGAATGTTTGATCAATGCCATTGAAGTATCACCACACGATAAAGCAACCGTGTATATTGCAACAACACGTTATAAATTTAACGATCATACGCCCGGTTTATACAAATCAACCGACTATGGCAAAACATGGACAAAGATCAACAACGGCATTCCGAACAATGCATTTACCAGGGTTGTTCGTGAAGATGATGTACGGAAAGATCTCTTGTATGCAGGAACAGAATTAGGCGTTTACATTTCATTTGATGGCGGTAAACAATGGCAACCGTTTCAATTGAATTTGCCTGTTACACCTATTACCGACCTGCGAGTGCACAAAGGCGATCTGATTGCCGCAACTTCCGGACGTAGTTTTTGGGTGCTGGATGATTTGCATGTGTTACGTACATACAAAAAAGAACAAACAAGTTTGCAGTTATATCAACCCGAAGATGCGTATATCGCCAATGGATTTAGCGCCATGAACACCGCTAACCCAACCGGTACTGCACGTGGTGCAGGTGTAAATCCTGCTAACGGTGTGGTGCTGTATTACAACTTGCCGGAACTAAAAGCGACAGATACAGTAACAATGACGATCACTGACGCAAAGGGGAAACTTATTCGCAGCATTAGTTCAGTAGCGGAGAACACAGCTTACTATGATGGAGCGCCTCCCGGCAACCCAACACTCAGCAAACAAAAAGGATTGAATCGGTTTGTTTGGGATATGCGTCACGTAACCATGCCCGGTATACCCAATGTATATATTGAAAGCAGTTATGCTGGACATAAAGCGATCCCGGGTACTTACACAGTTACAATTAAAGCAGGCACACAACAGGCAACTACCACTGCCGTGATTGCTGCTAATCCATTGTACACAGCAACCGCTGCCGATTACACTGCTTATGATGCTACAATGAGTACAATGGAAGCTGATGTAACCACCATGCATAACCTTATCAATAAGTTAAACGGTAAACGTTTGAAAATCGATGAACTGGTAAAGAATTTAAGCGATGCAAAATATGCAGCGTTGAAAAAAGAAGCCGAGGCATTAAGCAAAGACATGAAGGCTTGGGACGAAGACATGGTGCAGCGCAAAAGCAAAGCTTATGACGATGTAGAAAATTTTCCGAATAAGTTTACTGCTGATTATTTGTTCTTAATTAATCAAACCGAAAGTGACATTCCACGTGTGAACCAACCAAGCCTCGAGTTGAAAAAAGAATACGATGCTAAATGGACAGCTTTAAAACAAAGAGCCGATGAATTGGAAGTAAGGTTGAATGCATTGAATAAGAAATTGAGTGAAGCGGGAGTGGGGGCGATTTGGAAGTAATGTTTGGTTGACGGTTTATCGTTGATAGTTCATAGAAAAGCCCGACTGCAGATGATGTTGTCGGGCTTTTGTTTTACCCTCACTGGCGCAAAGTGTTCCACCTCAGTGGATCTCTCGATGCCAATTGATTCGACCCCGATTGTATCGGGGAATTTAAAAAAAAGAAGCCCGGCTCTGTGAACCGGGCTCTCTGTGTTTTTTACCTTAGCGTCGTGCTTTTTTCTTTGGATCCGCTTTTTTCTGTGCGGAGCTTTTCTTTTGAGTAGGCTTATTCTTTCTGGGTTCAACTTTCTTTTTCGACATAGATTTAAATTTAAGATTAGTGAATTACTTACTGGTGGCTGCAGCGTATTTCTTCCTGTTCTTACATGTTGTGTTTTCAGAAACGGCAACTGTACAGCCAGGGCGTAAGTGGATAAAGATATGCCTATATCGGTAAATCGAAATTTAAGAAAGGTTCGCCCTCCACTTGCGCAAGTGTTCCATTTTGCTGGTTTACTTCGGGTTTTGTTTATAAATTTAGCTTCAGTTACAGGCCGACACTTGGTTAATTTCCCAACCGAGAAAACTCGAACGATTGCATAAATTTTACTGCACCACAAAAGAATATCTATGGTTTTACATATTCAACTCTACAATAAATGAACACAGTTCATAAGCTAATTCAGGAAGTAGCAACTGCCCGAACATTTTTTTTGGATAACGTATCCAACATTTCAGACATAAAGGCTGAGTGGAAACCAGGCCCGGAAGTCTGGAACATAATAGAAATTACAGAACATCTTTTTTGGGCCGAGCATGGTGCAATCGCTGGCATGTGGAAGACCCTGCACGCTATCAGAAATAACCAGGTGGAAAGAAATTACGAATCCATTCACAAGAATATGCCGATTGAACAAGTCATCGAATTGACATGGCAGCCAAAAGAGAAAGTGCCTGCAGTTGCTGCACCTCGTATTGGTGGCCCCTTGATCTTTTGGAAAACATCTCTGAAAAGCCTGCAGGATGTACTCAATGAATTTGGTAATGATATAGCAGAAGATGAATTACGCCTGCAGGCACATCCGCATCCCATTTCAGGATCTTTAGATTTCCATCAACGCCTGGAATTTTTACGTTTTCATATTTATAGACATACTAACCAGGCTTCACAAATACTTAGCAACATAACTGACTTGTAATATTGCCGGCATTACATGCTGTTCAATAACCCGGACATTAAATTGCTCTATCTTTTTTGCGTTATTCGTAATTTAACTGTTTAACGTTTTTAACCTAATCAACAAGAAAATGCAAACAACAAAAGAACACGATGAACGCATTGCAAAAATGACCTTTGCTTCGGTATATCCCCACTATGTAAACAAAGTGGAAAGAAAGGGACGTACAAAAGAAGAACTGCATAAAGTAATTGAGTGGCTCACCGGCTTCGATGAAAAAAAACTCCATGAGCAAATGGATAAAAAAGTTACGTTCGAAACATTTTTTAAGAACGCTAAATTGAACCCCAATGCAAAATTAGTTACCGGTGTTATTTGCGGTTACCGTGTGGAAGAAATTGAAAATCCACTTACTCAAAAAGCCCGTTATTTAGATAAGATAATTGACGAGTTGGCCAAGGGAAAAACGCTGGAAAAAATAATGCGTCAGCCATAATTATAGCGTGGTAAAAACCGGAATAATAAAAATTCTGTAGCGAAAATTCAGTGGAAACATTTATATATAAATTGGTAAAAATGAAAGCCCTGTACGGTAACGGGGAGGGGTAGGTGCAAGGAGAGGCATTTGCAAAAAGCATTTTCAAAAAATGCTAAAAAAAAATCGGCACAGCATTTGTAAAATCTCATTTCAGATTTCTAATTTTAAGTACGATTTTTTTAACAGTTTACCCTTCACACTAGTAAAATGGCCACTATTCTTGTTTTGGACGATTCCATTGAATTGCTGGAAATGTTCGAAATGCTTTTTAAGCTAAAAGGATTTGGTATAAAAACCGCCAGCAATCTCAATACTTTTTTACGGCTGATCGGTGAGCAGAAACCCGATTTGATTATTATGGATATTATGCTGGGTGCCGAGGATGGCAGAGATGTTTGCAAGCAACTTAAATCGCAGGAAGACACGAGGAAAATTCCTATCATCATTATGTCGGCAAGTGCAAGCAAATTGCTGGGGCACGGGGATCATCTTGCTGATGAAATACTTGAAAAACCTTTTGCGCTAACTGACCTGTTAGGTAAAATGAATAAACTGCTGGGGCTGGAAAAACAGCCTGTTACAAAGGAAGAGTAAAGTGGAAAACGGAGCCTTCGCCTTTTTTACTTTCAACATGAATACTACCCTCGTGGTTTTTTATAATTTCCGAAGTGATGTATAAACCTAAACCCATTCCGGGATAGTTGTTCATAGTAGCATTATCAACCCTGTAAAAACGTTCGAATATCTTATTGAAAAGTTCAGGTGCAATGCCAATTCCTTTATCGGCTATGCTTATCTTCACTTCCTTTTCAAGCAGGCTGCTTTTAATATTAATTGCGGTGCCGTTGGAGGAATACTTGATGGCGTTAGATAAGAAATTAGTGATCACCTGGCCTATACGATCTCGATCCGCATATACCTGGGTTGTTTCACTAAGCTGTAAATCTATCTGGTGAGAGCCTGCCACCAGCTGCATTTCTTCAACACGGTCCTTCAGTAATTGATTGATATCAAAATGCGTTTTATTGTACTCAATGCGGCCTTCCTGCGCACGTGTGGTATCAAGCAGGTTATTGATAAGGTTGGTGAGCCTGTCGATCTGCTGATTTAATTTTACCAGCAGCTTTGTATTCACAACATCCGGGTGCTGACCAAGCATCTCTTCAATGATCTCAGCATAAATTTTTATACTTGTCACCGGGGTTTTTAACTCGTGACTGGCAATACCGAGGAAATCATCTTTTCTCTGTTGAAGATTTTTAGTGTCAGTAATGTCAAACATTACACCCACCATCCGGCTTGCTTTATTTGCTTTCCATTCCATCACCGTTCCCATGCCACGCATCCACCGAATGGAATTGTCGTTTGCTTTTATAATACGATATTCTGCCTGGTAAACGGTATTGTTCTCAAGGGCGTTCAAAAAAAGACGCTGCACATTGTCCCTGTCATCGGGATGAACAAACTGCATGAAATTGAATACATTTTTTTCTTCTCCATCAGGTTCTAACCCAAGCAAAAGGTAGTGTTGTTGATTCCAGGTAACACTGTCGTTTATCAAATCCCAATCCCATGAAGCCATACCCGCCGATTCCAGAATAATGCGGTTACGTTCTTCTGACACGTATAATGCCTGCCCGGCTTTCGCACTCTGAATCGCCGTCCATTTTCGCTCGGCAATTTGCGCAGCCAATGCAATTTCGCCATCCGTCCAGTTTCTGGGCTCCCGCTGAGAAAGGCAAAAAATGCCCACTGCTTTTCCATGCTTGATCACCGGCACCGTGAGGACGGAAATAACCTGTAATTGCCGGCAGATTTTTTTCAACTCTTCGTCTACAATGGCTGAATTATTTACATCGTGGATAGTTACCGGTTTGCCGGAATCGATGACAGACTTAAAAATAGAGAAATCGCTTAAGGAATACTTGCCCGAAACAGAAGATTGTTCTCCCCTGAATGCATCTTTTTTAATAATGGCCTCATCGCCTGAAATATCGCAACAGTAACAACGGTCGGCATTAAAAAAAACCATTGTTTTCAGCGTCACTGCAGCTTCTATCTCACCGGGGTCGCTTAGTGAACGTATTTCATCACTCAAATCCAATAAAAATGTTTGGCGTTTTAATTCCAGTTTACGTTCTCTGATGTCTTTAAAAAGAACAGCTACCTGGTGCTCGGCCGGTTTGCCAATAGAAAAAGCATATACTTCGTAATAATGACCAATTGATTTTGCTTCGTTTTCAAAACGCTCAGGTTCGCCTGTTTTTGCAATTCGTCCGTAAATATCAAACCAGTGTTGTTCGTGGCCGGGAGCCAATTCCTTCATGGTTTTACCCACTGCATTTATTAAACCTGTTTGTCCTTCAAAAGAATTGTTTACTTCAAGAAAGCGATAATCGTAAGGTTGGTCTTTATCATCGAATAAAACTTCTATAATGCAAAAACCCTCGTCAATAGAATTGAAAAGTGAAAGATATTTATTGGTGGCTTTGTGGGCCAGCTCATCTTTTAACCGGAGTATCTCCAGTTCAGCATTTTTTTGTTCGGTAATATCTTCCCACCTGTGTACAATGCGATCGGTGCTTAATGGCGAATTAGCAAACGATATCCAACGTGGTACACCATCAAAATTGGCTGATTTAACATACTTCACCGTTTTGCCCGTTTCTACAGCTTCAATAAACTGCGGTAATTGTGAAATACCATTTTCGCCATGATCAGATAATAATTTTCCTGTGAAATCCTCTCCTAATACCTCCAGTGTTTTTGGATGGATGTATTCATGCGTAAAATCAACGATAACACCTTCATCATTACGTACTGCTTTGTAAATCGCAAAATTCATATTGGACGCATCCATTATGGTTTGCAGCAATTCCCTGTTTTTTAAAATCTGGAGGTCGGCTCTTTTTTGGGCAGTGATATTTCTTGTTGTCATTAGTATACCATCCTTGTATTTAACAATGGCCTGGTAATACCACTGGTCTTTTAATTTTTTGTGCGAATACAGTTGTTCCTGTTCCCAGGGAATACCCGTTTGAGTAACCCTGAGCATGTGACCAAAAATTTCGGAAGTAATCATACCCGGTTCTTGTTCAAGAAGGCGTTTACCAATAACATCGCCTGTTTGAACTACTGCCTTGCTGTTAGTAACCAACCAGGTAAAGTCTACAACCTTTCCTTTTTCATTTCTAACGGCTTCAAATATTTGAATGCTGTCGAGGGAATTATTGAGTACTGAGTTAAGAAATTCATCACTTTTTGTTAGATCGTGTGGAGCAACGTTAAGATTAAAACGGCTTTCGTTAAAATTCGCCTGGCTCTTCTGTAACTCTTGCTGACTGACTTTTAAACTTTGTTCGCTTTCCTTCAATTCCTGCTCACTCACTATTAAGCCACCCACGTCTTCCCTCACTTGTTGCTCAGGGTTTGAATTTGACTCAACATTAGTTGATGGCAGATTGTTTTGTGTATTTTTTTCGTCCAACATGCGTGCAGTAGGCGTCAGTTGCAGTACAAGTTAATGAATTGTACGTTTTTACCTTTTTTTTAGCCGCAAAGTTTGAGCCAACGATGCGAAAAGGAACGCATTCTCTGAGATAAACTGCTGCGGCTGATCAGGTTGGTTGATTCAGATGCAGCAGTACTTAACAAAAGCTTTTGCTGAATGTTCGGGAGTATTTTTAAACTACTAATCGTTTGTGGAAATTAGATGCGCTTTACGATTGCTTATTGAGATATTGATGTTACTGCAGAAAAATGGTTTGGGTAAACGCTCCGTTGGCAGCGGCATCCCATACTTCAACCCTTATCCACTTTTTGTTAGTAAGATCAATAGTTTGTGCAAAGGTTTGCACCCCAAAAGCAAGACTATTGTGCAGATCAATCTTATGCCGATAAGTTGTTTTCCCATCGCCATAAACGAGTTCAGCAAATAGTAAGGGGAAGGTCCAGTTTACTTTAAAAGAGACAGTTGTTCTTGCAGCATTGCTTAACGTTACCGGTTTACCGATGGGTTGATTATTTACAGTGAAAGAAGGAATAAGTATTTCTCCTGTTGTTGTAAAAAACTTCCCTGACTGCATTGCATCAAGAACCGGTTGCCATCCTTCATTGAAAGAAGGAATTTTATCTAATTGCAGGTAGTTTACATTGAGGTGTGCATACATTTCATTTTCGGGTTCAATGGTAAACAGATCGGCTTCGCCAATTACTTTTTTCTTATGTCCCCAATTGTTCATGTCGTCCATTAAATCGAGGACACGGCCATTGCCCAACTTTTGTTGCGAAAGATCAGCAGGCATGGCTTTCCATGCGGCTCCTAGAAAACGGTCGGATGTAAAGAACGGCTCTGTTTTGTATTTGTCGGGATAACCCGTTGAACCTTTTGTGCGTGCATGTGCTGTCCATGCAAGTCCTTTTTCCTTTTCAAGCAATTGCAACATGTCATTTGCGTTGCCAATGTTATACACAGTACCGTAGACTGGATGTTGCGAAACTATCGGCGCATCTTTTTTCCTCGACATGATCCAGTAAACAGGTTTTGGAAAAATCTGCAACCAGTGTCCGCCAAAGAATTCGTTCGGTTCTTCACCGGGCATCAACAGAAATTCTTTATCCGAATATTTCTTACACATATCAAACAAATACTTTAGTTCAAGTAATCTCAATTCATCAGGTCCTTTCGGATGCGCCGTGTAATGGAATTCTGCTAAATGAACCATGTCAATCCCTGCTGACTTAAATACTTTTACGAAGCTTGCTGTATCAGGCATGGGTTTGTTAGCGATCATGACGTTTACCACAAACTCGTTATGAAAATGACTCGACATGGTTTTATAACCGGGCAATGGAACATAGCGATCGTTATGCGTCCATTTCTTTACCTGTGTTAATACATCACTTGCATCATTAGCCGATAGCTGGCAAAAGAAATTTAAACGTTGTGCCGTATTCGGTGGTGCATTAAACCAGGGAACAAAACGTTTATCGCCCTGCAGTTCCTGCCTTATACCAATACCATATCCATCAAATGATTTTTTGTAGTTGTTGCCATACCAGGTAAACTTTAAATTGAATGCTTCATCTAACGGATAAAAATATTGATGTGGAGCAGGAAATACAGCAATGGTTCCATTGTTACTGTTGCCAATGATGGTGCGGTATTTTACAGCTTGTGCTTTTGCAGTGTCATTTGTTTGCGCAGTTACTGTTTGGAGTTGGTCGTATACATCGGCATAAGAAATAGTTTTCCAGTTTTGTTCTTTGCTCACTAATCCCGCATCGTACACGATGGCTGTAGAATCGTTGGGAGTAGATAACATTGCTGCAATATTAAACAACGGGCTTCCATTGTATAAAGTAATTTCAAGTGCCCCTGAAAAATGCTGGGCGGTTAAATCGCCGATACGGATAATAGTGCGTGAACCATCACTGATCACTGTTGCATTGTTTTTGTTGAGGTTGACTTTATACGATTGATGTGGTTTTAAATGCACTTTATCGAAGAAGATATTCCAGCCGTTTTGCGATACGAGATCACGTTTGCCGATAGTGAGCCAGAAGAGTGGATCAACTTCTTTTGCAAGTTCATGTGCTGTTGTACCTTTTATTAATTGAATGCTTTTAAACAATGCACTGCTTTTATTTAAACTTATTTCCACAAGTCCATATTCCTTATTTCCTGTAGGCCATTTTACTGAAAGCAAATCATTTTTGCCGGTAGAAACTGTTGCCCCGTTTTTTTTGTTGAACTGCTTTGTATTTACAACCATTTGTGCATTACATAAAAAAGAAGAAAGCAGGAGAACGATCAGCAAAAGTTGTTTCATGTTAAAGTGATAGCTTTTGAAATTTAGCGCTCGAGGCCGGGGGAGCAATCGCTCACAAAATATTTGTATTCTTTATGTATGGGTGGCTCAATTGTTTCTAAAGTTTGTAGAAATGTTTCAACTGCAGCTGAAATTCACCTTCATTTTATGATTGTATTTTCAAATAGTTTCTCCTTCCACCGAAGGAGTATAAATTCATTTTAGAAGAAACCAATAGAAAAAACAACAACGAATTTATTTCGATAAAACTATCTAACATTTATTAAAGAATATGAATAACAAACCATACAACGTACTTGTCATTAACGGCAGTGCCAGCGAGCGATCGGCCAATCAAAAACTGATCAACATCTTTGCTGAATCAACAAAAGAATATTTCAAGGTGATTGTTTATGACAGGCTGAAATCGCTTCCGCATTTTGATCCTGAATTATCAATTGAGAATACCCCAGCCTCCATACTAGAATTAAGAGATGAAATCGAACAGGCTGATGCAGTGGTGATATGCACGCCGGAGTATGTTTTCAGCATCCCCAGCGGATTAAAAAACGCCATTGAATGGTGTGTATCAACAACTGTTTTTTCATACAAGCCCATCGGTTTAATTACTGCGTCCGCCAGCGGCCGAAAGGGGCATGAAGAATTACAATTGATCATGAAAACGGTGATGGCTGAATTTACAGATAAAACTACCTTGTTGATTCCCGGCATAAAAGGAAAACTAAAGGAAGAGGGTCAGATAACTGATGGGAAGACAAAAGAAGAGTTTGAAGCATTTATCGAGGCGTTCAGAATTCAGCTTGACAGAAAATATCCTACACCATGATCTTTTTTTATAAAAAGTAAAGCCGTATGTTTTTCATACGGCTTTAATTTTTTATGTGTATTTAGTTCGTCTTTTTAATTAGCTTATGCGTGCTGATTATACCATCCTGGTCGATCTTAATACTGTACAAACCTGCAGGCCATTTTCCTGAAACTACAGGTATTACATTGTCACCCGTTCTGATATTCCTTGTGAAGGAGGTTACCTTTCTGCCGTGCATATCAAGCACTGTTATCTGTGCATTTCCTGTTTGCAAACTTTGAATCGAAATGCTGAAATTTTCAGAAACAGGGTTGGGCATTATTCTAATATCGGATGCTAAATTAAAACTGATGAGTTTAATACCGTAATAAACAGATTTATTATCGAGATCGAATTGTACTAAACGATAATAGTTCTTTGCGTTTAGCGGGCTTGCGTCGGTATAACTATATTGATGCCCGACAGTAGTGTTACCCTTTGAACTGATCTTTGCAATTTGTTTAAAGTCCCGGCCATTTGCACTTCGCTCAATAATGAAATGACTATTGTTTTCTTCAAAGTTGGTGCTCCATTCCAGCACGGCAGAAGTGGATACTTTTTTTGCTTCATAGCTCGTGAGTTTTATAGGCAGAGTTGAACTTGGCGTAACCAAAGACCATGCTTCATTGCTGATGATATAGCTTGTTGCCTGGTTTCTTCCGGCAACAGCATAGCCATTAACGCCATCACCATTGGCAACACCCATAGTGGCGGTGTAGCCTCCCGGAATTCCGGTTAAGCTGCTCATCACTAACCTGATCTCGTTACTGGTTTCAAATAATTGAATTTCGCCCGTCATTCTATCGCCAGATGAAATATGTTGCACGTTTTCGTAGTGAACAACAAAGACTCGATTGGGAGCTGAACCTGTAACTGCGTAAAAAATGGTCCCTTCAGCCGGAGAAGATGGATACCAGTCAGTTTGCGTTAGCGCAATAAATGGGTTGGTGATTCCTGGATCATCAGGAATCGAAAAGCCGTTACAGCAGCCTTGATCGCCGGCATCGGTTAACCATATAAAACCGTTTGTGCTTATACGGGCAACTGTATACGTTGATCCATAAAAACCAAAGTTAAAAGGGATGTTTGCATCGATTGTTACATCATCGCCTGCCGGGCCGGCCGTGCCACTTGCAATGAGTAAACCTGTATAGGGAATACTGGAGGCTTGTGCATTTAAATAGATGTAACTAAAAAGAAAGCAAATGGAAAAGTAGAACTTTTTCATAGTGGTTGGATTTTGGATTTTAATTTGGGTTTTACGCAACAAGATTAAATAAATTTTGCACGCACTAAATTGTTCTTTTTTACATTTAGTGTTTTACCCTTAAAGGGTTCTTAAGTTTTTTATTTGTTATGTTAAGTGGGGGTGTTTAAAAAGTAATCTTGATTAAATGGGGTTGAGGTGTTTTTGTTTCCCGATGAACTGGAAGCCATGAAATGTAGGGTTTTGAACTTCCTGCTGGATTACTGTATCTTCATTTTTTGGTGTCAACGACCGATATTGATTTACAAAATATGTTTGATCAATGAAATCATTTTTTTCTTTTGTTCTTCTTTTTGTTTCCATTGCAATACATGCTCAGCAGGTTGATGAAATTGACCGATTCGTTGCCAAACAAGTAAGCGACCAGAAGATCACCGGCCTAAGCATCGGAATCATTGTGAATGGTAAAGTTGTGCTTGCAAAAGGATACGGCCTGGCGAATGTTGAGCATCAGGTTCCGGCTTCGCAAACAACGGTCTATAAAATCGGATCGCTGAGCAAACAATTTGTGGCAGCAGGCACCCTGAAGTTGATCCAATCGGGAAAAATTAAACTCACCGATACTGTTACAAAATATTTTAAAGATGCACCTTCTTCGTGGAGCAGTATTACTATTCGGCATTTGTTGAATCATACCTCTGGTTTGGTAAGAGAATCACCAGCTTTTCTACCTATGTTAATTCAACACGATACCGTGTTGATCAAAGCCGCTTACAAAGTTCCCCTGGTTTTTGCAACAGGAACGAAGTGGCAGTATTGCAACCTTGGGTATTTTATGTTGGCCGATATCATCAGGCAGGTGAGTGGTAAGTCGTTCACGCAATTTATGCAGGAGGAGGTTTTTTTTCCCAATGACCTGCGGGTAACTCAGCCCACTTCAACACGAACTCTTGTGCCGGAAAGAGCTGATGGTTATGTATTGGCGGCGAAAGATTCGTTGTTTAATGCAACGGACTATCTTGCCTTGCGGCCAAGTGGTGCTTTTTTATCAAGCATCAATGATATGTTGAAATGGGAATTGATGATGCAGAACAACCAATTGTTGTCAAAACAAAGCTGGCAACAAATGTGGACGGATACGGTAAGAACAGATGTAAACAGCGTTAACGTTGAATACTACGGTTACGGATGGGGCGTGAGGAAATTTAAAGATCGCTCATTGGTGAACCACGGAGGTTCATTGCCCGGTTTTCGTAGTATTTATTATCGGTTCCCGGCAGATAAAACGGCTTTCATTATTCTCACAAATTCAGATCATACCAATGCAGGTATTATTGCCCAAGGTATTGCAGAGATATTGTACAAAAATTAATTTCAAATCATTGTTGTTTAAATCGGAGCATGAACTTACAACCCGGCAATATCATCATCAGCACCTCTTTACTCGACGAAACTGATTTTGAAAAAGTGGCGATCGTCATTGCCGAGCATAATGAAAATGGCTCGATGGGTTATGTTTTCAACAAGTCCTTTTCAAGAAACTTCAATGAACTGGAAGAATTTAAACATTCCATTCCAATTAATCTTTATACCGGCGGACCAGTACAAACCGATATGCTTTATTTTATGCATCGCCGGCCCGATCTTATTGCAAATGCCCAACAAGTTGTGGGTAATGTACATATGGGCGGAGATTTTAAAAAAGCGGTTCAACTATTAAATACATTTCATTTAAGCCCAAACGACGTAAGGCTTTTTATTGGTTATTGCGGCTGGGATGCAAATGAACTGGAAGAAGAAATAAAAGAAGGAAGCTGGCAATTGACCAACGCTACTGTCGATCTTGTTTTCTCTTCTTCAACTGATTTAACATGGAAAGAATTGAATTCAACCATAACGAATTAATTTCAAATTCAGATAAACACACACATGCAATTTGATCATTTTAGTAAGAGCATTTCAGCATCGGCACCGCCTACAGATTGTAGCATTTACCTGCAATCGATGTGGTACGATGCAAAAGATGATTGGCATGAAGCACACTCGCTCGTTGATCACCTGCACGATGAAACAGCTTGTTGGGTGCATGCCTATCTCCATCGCAAAGAAGGCGATATGGCCAATGCGGATTACTGGTATCGTCGGGCCGGTAAAACACGACCATCAGTTTCCTTAGAACAAGAATGGGAAACAATCGTTAAAGCATTACTCTGATGCTCTTTTTTTCATTCATCGGTTCGGGGATTCTTTTCAAATTCACATATTCATGTGGGTTGTAGAAAAATAAGGTCTTGTAGTTTCGCCACTTATAAGCCGCAGTTGTAAAGGCTTATTTGTTGTAAAACTTATCATCATGAACCGCATTACTCTTTTTTTTGTTTTGATCTGGTTAATCGCTGCTGTTTCCTGTCGCAAACCTGTTGAAGAGATCCCTGATCCTCTTACAGAATCAAGTTTATCACGTGTTATAGTTCTGCCAAATCAAGGCAATCTTATAAAGCAGTCGCTTTATATTAATTCCGAAAAATTAAAGTTGAGAGCTGGAGTTGAAAACGATCAATTGTTTTTCTTTTTTGATGCCACTCCAACAGTTAATAACAGTACCGGTGATGCATTGTTACTTACAATCAACGCTTCTAATCTTACAACAGGCCTGGTGAAAACATATTCGTTCAATCAAACTTCCTTAGCAATGCATGCGAGGTATGTTTATTTGTCGCAGCAATCAACCGGCGACGTATGGTCGAGCATTACCGATTCAAGGTTAGGAATTGTGTTTGAAGGAAACCTAACCATTACCGCTTATGATCCAAAACGAAAACTCATCAGTGGACAATACGAAATAAAAGCAAAAAATCTCATAAATGATCCCACGATACAATCTGTTGGACAGCCTATAGATCCCATTAATCAATGCGATCTTACTGTCAGTGGTTCATTTAAGAATGTAAAATTGCCGTAACACAACTGATTGCCGGTTTACTTCCTTTCACCTGGTTTTTATTGTATATTCAGTATCTACAATTTCATCATCCAAAATTGCTGAATATGAAAAAAAGAATAACCCCAGGTCATTCATTGGTTGCTTTATTATTTCCAGTTGCATTGTTTACTGCCTGCCAAAAACAAATCAACAGATCAAATGCATCAACCGGGAGTGAAACTTCTTCCGCTGTTGTGGCACGCAACACCTATGTGAACGCAACCGCTGTATGCGATTATTCCTTCAATGAAGCTGCAGTAATTGCAGCAGGATACACAAAACAATTTGAAGATAATTTCGATACCGATCTCAGTCAATGGAACGTTTGGACGGGAGGTGCTTTCAATAATGAATTGCAACACTACCAGGCAGCTAATATGCAACTACAAAATGGCAACCTTGTTATTACCGCCAAAAAAGAAACGGTTACCGGAAATACAAATCCCTTTGATGCAACACCTAAAACATTTGCCTATACTTCCGGGCGCATTGAATGCAAGACAACTGTTTCTGCTTCGGCAACAACACCCAAAGTACGCATGGTAGCTCGTGTGAAATTGGCTCCCGGCTATGGCATGTGGCCTGCGTTTTGGAGTTATGGAGATCCTTGGCCAACACAAGGTGAAATAGACATCATTGAAGCAAGAGGGCAAGAGCCGTTCCAGTACCAAACCAATTACTTTTATGGTAGAACAGCCGGCCGTAATCTTGTAAAGAACCAGGTGGGATTTATTACATCAAATGTAAATCTTACAACCTGTTATCACGTGTATGAAATGATCTGGTCGCAAAACAGTTTAACCTCATTGCTTGACGGTAACGTGATTGAAACAAAAACAGGCGGTTATATTCCTGACCTTTTTGGCAAAACTGAACGTGTTGTACTTAACCTTGCTGTTGGGGGCAACTTCTTTTCAAATCTTAATACTTCACAAATTGTAACCGGTAGTATGTATGTGGATTTCGTGAAAGTGTTTACTTCAAATTAGGGTTTACTAAATCTTTATATGAATTACTAGGATAGCTGGATGAATGTTGTAACTTTAAAGAACTACTTACTGCTTGTCCATTAAACTCATTCGATGTTCAACTTCTTATGAGGAACCGTAAATAATCATTCTAAAAATTTACGGTATGAAAAAATTCTACTTTGGCTCTGCCTGGCAGACCCGTTTACTTTTATTTCTATTTATCAGTTGCAGCGTTCTGGCTGTAAAAGCTGAACGTTTCCCATTTTCCGCTACTTATTCGGGTGCTAATGAAGTGCCGCCTAATGCATCAACCGCAACGGGAACCATTGTTGGCGTTTACGACGATGTCAACAACACTATTTATTACAATATTGTTTTTAGTGGCTTATCGGCCAACGCTACAGCAGCGCATTTTCATGCACCGGCGGTGCCGGGAGTTAACGCTGGTGTAACGCTTGGTCATGCAGGCTTCCCTACCGGAGCTACTTCAGGTAACTATAGTAAAATTGATGTGTTTACCGATGCACAGGAAACGAATCTTAAAGCTGGTTTAATGTATTCAAACATTCACACATCCCTTTTGCCAGGTGGTGAAATAAGAGCACAGATTATTCTGGGCGCTGCATCAACCGAGATATATACTTTCACCAGGACTTATAGCGGAGCAAACGAAGTACCGCCAAATACTTCTACGGCCACAGGAACAATTATGGGGGCGTACAACGCAGCAACCAATACCATTTTTTACAACATACAGTTCAGCGGCCTTTCTGCAAATGCTGTTGCAGCACATTTTCATGCACCTGCGACGCCTGGCGTTAACGCAGCTGTTACACTTGGTCATGCGGGCTTCCCTACTGGAGTTACAAGTGGTAATTACAGTAAAACCGATGTATTTACCGCTGCGCAGGAAACAAACTTATTAGCTGGTTTAATGTATTCCAACATTCATACAACTGCATTGCCTGGTGGTGAAATAAGAACGCAAATATTTCTTAATGCACCATTTGTGGCGCCTACACTTACTTGTCCTGCTAACATTGTGGCGTCTAATGACAAGGGTTTATGTTCCGCATCCGTTTCATTTGCTGCAGCAGTTACAGGTTCACCTGCACCGGTTGTTACTTATCGAATAGGCAGTAACATTATTACTTCACCACATGTATTTCCACTTGGCACCACTACCGTAACTGTCACCGCTATTAACGGAGGCGGATTTGCTACTTGCTCCTTTACCGTAACGGTAAATGATACCGAAGCTCCTGTTGTCAGTAATGTAAGTGTTGATCCTTCTTTGTTATGGCCAGTGAATCATAAAATGAGAAATATTGCTGTCACATATAGCAGTACTGATAATTGCCCCGGTACAATTACCTGTGCACTAAGCGTAACCAGTAACGAACATGTGAATGGTACTGGCGACGGCAATACAGGTTATGATTGGGAAATTGTAAGTAATCACGCTGTTAAATTGCGTGCCGAACGTAGTGGAAGTCTAACAGGAAGGGTATATACCATCACGATCAGGTGTACCGACCAGGCAGGTAACACAGGCGTGGCTACAACAACTGTAACGGTTCCGCATGATATGTCCGTGAAGTCAGAAGCAAATAGCATTCGAAACACACTTGCTGTTTCAGTGTTTAACAATCCGACAAAAAATTATTTTACTTTAAGTGTGAAACCTGGCACAAGACAAGAAAACTTTTCTGTGAAATTATTTGATATGACCGGCAGAATGGTGGAAGCAGCAAATTCATCTTCACAGATATTACGAGTGGGAGATAAATTGGGGGCTGGTATTTATATGGCTGAAATCAGGAGAGGCAGTGAGGTATCATTTATGAGATTGATAAAACTGGACTAACAGCTTATTTTGTATTTTATAAAACGAGGCACGGGTTATAACTGTGCCTCTTTTTACTCTTTGGAAATAAACGATGCTTACGTATTTTGTTTCCTAACATATTTTGTTAAGATCACAATGGTTTGACCTTCAATTTTTCCTTCTATCTGTTCTGTGTTTTCTTCAACCAAACGAATATTTTTTACTACCGTGCCCATCTTGGCATTAAGTGTTGAGCCTTTTACATCCAGTGATTTAATGAGCACAACAGAATCGCCGGCGAGTAATTGAGCTCCATTGCAATCTTTATGTAGAAGCACACTTCCATCATTTTCGTGGTCACCGGTTGCCTTGGCCCAGGCAAGTTGATCATCATTCATATACATCATGTCAAGATTGTCGGCAGCCCAGCTTTCACTGCGTAAACGGTTCAGCATTCTCCACGATAGGACCTGGATACCGGATATTTCGCTCCACATACTTTCGGTGAGGCAGCTCCAGTGTTTGCTGTCCAATTCTTCCTTTTTTTCAATTTGTGCAGCGCATTTGTTACAGATAAGAACGGTATTTTCAGCATTAGATTGGTCCTGTGGTGGTATTTCATAAACTGTAAGATCTGCCGCTGCTTTACACAACTCACATTTGTTTTCACTCCTTTGCTGCAATAGTTCTGACAGTTTCATTACACCTGGTTTTTTTGATTAAGGCGGCGAAGGTAATTATTTCAGGTACATAATTTGCCTGATGAAATATTGTTACACACACTAAACAATGAAAAAAGTGAAATCCATTTTTATGACGATGTGGTCAATCATTAAACAATCCTTTAACGACTTCATTGATAACAAGGTGGTGAAATTGAGTGCTGCACTTGCATTTTTCACCATCTTTTCTTTGCCGGCCATGCTCATCATTATTATATCAATAAGTGATGTTTTCTATGGCAGGGAGGCGGTTGAAGGCACTTTATATAAACAGATAGCTGGCTTTGTAGGAGAAAAAGGTGCAATACAAATTCAGGAGATCATTCGCAATGCAGCCTTATCGCACGACAGTAAATTTGCAACCATTGTGGGGTTGGTTACGCTTATAATTGGTGCCACAAGTGTGTTTACAGAAATACAGGATTCAATCAATCATATCTGGAAATTAAAAGCAAAACCGTATAAAGGCAAAAGCTATTTGCGATTAATCATTAACCGCCTGCTTTCGTTTTCCATTGTGGTAGCACTTGGTTTTATTTTGTTGGTGTCGCTTGTGATAAACGGGTTGATGGATATTTTAAGCAATCGTTTAACCGTGTTGTTTCCCGACATGACTGTTGTTGTTATTTACGTTTTCAATCTCGTCATCACCTTCCTGATCACTTCCTTGTTATTTGGAATGATCTTTAAAGTATTGCCCGATGCACGTATTGAATGGAAGCATGTGCGTATTGGTGCCTATACAACAGCACTTCTCTTTATGGGTGGTAAATTCCTGATTGGTTTTTACTTAGGACAGAGCAAACTCTCTACCACATATGGCACCGCAGGATCGGCTATTGTATTATTGCTGTGGGTTTATTACTCAGCCATTATTTTGTATTTAGGGGCAGTGTTTACCCACGTGTATGCAGCGCACAGGGGCTCCCGGATCTATCCAAACAAATATGCAGTGTGGGTGCAGGAAATAGAAGTGGAGTCTGAAAAGCCAATTGATCAACAGCCGGCAACAAAAACGGTTATTGAAGTGCCTGCCAATTCAGAAAAAAGAAAAGACGAATAGGATCTTCTTCGTTTTTAACATGCTGCTTTACCTCTCAAAAAAAATACTGTATCTTATTTGGGTAAAACCAAACCATGTACAAAGCATCGCTGCTTATTTTTTGTTTCTTCTGTTGCAGTATACTAAACGCTCAGCAAATACATAAAGGAAATACTTATGCAGTTGTTGTGGGGATATCAAAGTATCAAAACGCCGCTATTAAGGAATTGCGATTTGCCAACCGTGATGCGCAGATGTTTTTTGAATACCTGCGCTCACCTGCAGGGGGTGTAGTGCCGCAGGATAATATCCGTTTACTAATAGATTCAACAGCAACAAATGCCGCTGTATATGACGCACTGAGCTGGTTAACACAAACCGTTCAGGCAAATGATCTTGTCTACTTTTATTTTTCCGGCCATGGCGATATGGAATCGGAAACAGCACGGCGACTTGGCTTTTTACTTGCCTTCAATACTCCCCGCACGAACTATCTTAATAATGCCATACGTATTGAGGACCTGAATTATTATGCAAACACATTATCCGCAAAGTCGAACGCAAAAGTGATTATCATCACCGATGCATGTCATAGCGGAACATTGGTTACAAGTGATTATCGTTTGAAATTTTTAGTGGGGAATGAATTGCGTGCAGCAAAACAAAACGAGATACGCATTACGTCTTGCGGACCTAACGAACTGGCGATGGAAAACGAAGGCTGGGATGGTGGGCGTGGCGTATTTTCTTATTATTTTATTAATGCGATAACGGGGTTTGCTGACGCTGATAAAAATGGAATGGTTACAGTAAAGGAAGCAAGACTGTATATGGATAGTGTTATTGCGAAAGATCCCGTGTTGCTTAAAAACAAACACAAACAAACGCCGGCTGTAGTAGGTGGCGACCAGCTTTTGGTGTCAACAGTAAATCAGGAGCAATTTTCAAAAGTACAGCCGCCTGTTGCTCCCCAACCTTCGGGCATTGTGCAGAACGAGGAAGAAAAAACTGCACAACAATTGATGAATGATTTTTTTGATCTCTATACTTTTCATACGCCAGACCACTTCATCGATTACAACCGTATTATATCCGCAAATACCAACAACATCGCATTAGCTGTTGTGCAGGAAGCTATCCGTTATATTGAAAAGCGAATGTCTTCTCCCGATACACTTCAAACAAATGCAGAACCACCACCAGCAGTAAACCAAATGCAGCTCGAAACATTAAAACATTTTGAAGTACAATTAAACAAGAGCAAGCGTTTGCAAAAGCAATTCCTGGGCCGGCTGGTTGTGTATATCGATGATCACGTGCAAGATGTGATCAATGATTATCTCGATGGTTCGGAAGCTGAACTGGAACGAAGAAGATATTACAACAGTCTTACCAATGGTTACGATGTTTACCCGAAAATGCTGGCACTCGCATTAAAGCTTATTGATGACGACGATCCTTTATATAAAAATTTGCACGTGAAGCAATATTATATGCAGGGAGTTGCTTACAGGTTAAAAATTCCACTGGTTGAAAACAGCCAGGCTTTGTTTGATTCTTCGTTCAGCATGCAACAGAAAGCGTATGCATTGGAAGAAAATGCAGCTTATATCAATCACGAAATGGGAATTCTTTATCTAGATAAGGGAAAGTTTAAACAAGCAGAGGAATATTTTTTAAAGGCGGCAATGATCAGTCCTATGTGGGCATTACCCTGGGCCAGTCTTGTTGGGTTATATACTTCCACAAAAGAATTTGATAAAGCCATTAAAGCTTACAAATACGCTGTGGAATATCAACCCGACTTTCAAAACACATATGTAAGTGCCGGTATAATGCATCAAGAAATGAACAAATGGCTTACTGCTGAAGAGTTGTTCAGAAAAAGTATTAAACTAAACAGCAGGCATTATCTCCCGTTTGAACGCCTGGCTTACACTTACATGAAAACAACCAACTATGCCCTGGCCGACTCATTTTTCTTTGAAGCTGATTTACGAAAGCGGGGCTATTTTTTTCGTGAGGCAAAGCATGTTAAACTTCCAAAGCCGGTAATAGATCAGTTTGATCTTACAAATGGGGCATGTGTATTTGATGCTAAACTGGTAAAGGAAAATGATGTTGCGGGAAACTTTGCGCTTGCAATGCAGGCTTATCAACTCAATGATTATTTTACAGCAGAAGAGAAATTCAGAAAAGTAATTGCGCTCGACAAAACAAATCCGTTGGTTTATCACTATTTAGGCAAGCTTTATTACGATAATAAAGTATTACAAGGTGCCGATCTGATGTTTAATTATTCATTGGAGCATTACAAAGATTCAATAGCTTTTTTTCATTATGTTGATTCGTTGCAGCAATACACGCCTCAATCTCCTGTAAAAGAATGTGTGTTAAAGGAGTTCAGAAAACTGTACTATGAACAAATTGAGGATCATTATTTTTTAGGAACACTATACGAACAATGGAATCATTTCACTGAAAGTGAAAAACATTACCGAATCATTATTCAACAACAACCGCATTTTATTGGTGGCTATTATTTGTTGTGGAATATGCTGGAAAAGATCAATCGATACCAGGAAGCTGAGCAGGTGATCAATTCTTATTCAAATACCGGAATCGTACAAAATGAATTGTATGCTTTTTATAAAAGGATGCATGAACGGTTTCCGAACAATGGCAGTTGGTTTTATAAAGCCGGTAACCTGCTTTATCAGCTTGCTGCAAATAATCCCGGTAAATACAAATTTGATCTTAAGAAGTACAAAGCTGACTACAATTGGCTAAAGCTAAGAGGAGATAAAGTCGTCGATTCCCTGCCTGATTTTAACGTAAAAGAGAGGGCAATAACAGAAACATTGCCGGGTATTGGCAGTATGATCACGCTGTCCGAATCAATTAAGTATCCCTTTACTGACGGTATTCGTTTTTTAAGAACAGCCGATTCTTTAACAACGGACGATGATGATCTGCTTGCTGAAATCAATGATAAACTAGGAGATTTGTATGTTTGGCAGGGATTGGTTGAAGAAGCGCCAAAACATTATCAAAAAGCAATCGATCTGCAGGATCGTAACTCGGGTATTCGTTTAAAATTAGTTGATGTGCTTGATCAGCTTTATTTATTTACTGCTGCGCAAATGCATCTCGATACTCTCTTAAGCAGAAGAGAAATTAATTTATCCAAACAGGTATTACTTGCAAAATATTACACGCACTCATCCAGATTTGAAGAAGCAAAATTGTTACTTAACCAGGCGGAAGCTATTCACGTTAACAGTATTGCTGAGATAAAAGATTTGTATGGCCGCATAGAATTGTTATCTGATCAGCCTAAGAAAGCAATTGATTGTTATAAAGTTTATCTAACGCAAAAGCCCGATGATATGCAGGCCATGTATTCTATTGCACGCATGTATGCCAAACTTGGTAACAAAAAGGAAGCATGGTACTGGTTGCAAAAAGCAATGGACAACGGATTTCTTTATTCGTATGTGTTGAAGTATGATGATACATGGAACGCATATAGATCGCAGCAAAAGTGGAAGGACCTCCTGAAGAAATACCAATTGATTGCTTATCCTGAACCGGGTTAGAAATAGAGGTATTTGTAAATAGGATTTTGCACACAACCATTTGCTGCAATAGGTGGACGGGCGCAGGCGGTATTCTTTGCCTGTATAATAGTTTTCGCTTTTGTTTCCTCGCATATTTTATACCAGCTCACTTCCCGTGGATTACTGCTGGCGAGGATATTTTCAAGCGACTGTTTAAAGTAATACGATAAAAAGCCGCCTAATTTAGGATTGGTTGTTGCCAGTTGATTTTTATCGGCAGCTGTAATTAGCAACGATGATTTTTGAGGATTAAGAAATAGTGTACGCAGATTTTCATAATTCCAATTCAGATCAGATGCCCGTGGTTCAGGTGGAGTGGGAGCAACTGTGTTGGTAGCTTCAGGATCGTTATTACAACAATCACTTACAACCAGTGTAAACCGGTTAGGTTTGGCTTTTAATGTGAGGAAGACATCTTCAATATTCATTGTATGCTGTTTGTAATCCTGTGTTTTTACATCGGAACGAAGATCCATAAAAGGATAAGGACGATTCAATTTGGGGATACGAAATCCATGGCCGCTGTAATAAAATACAACAATGTCCCCGGCAGCAGATTTTAAATTCTTTACTGCCGCTTCTACATTTTTCTTGTTGTACGCCTGGTCAAATATTTTAATAACGTTCACTTTAATACCAATTTCATCGGCAAGCTTCGTGTATAGTTTTTCTGCACGTTCAAGATCATATAAGCTGAACTTACTAAGAGTTGGGTCGGTGGTGGCACAAACAAGAATCACATGCATTTTCATATTCTTTTCGTTTTCTTTTAATCCCCTGGTTACTGGCTTGAACATCGTTACATACATCTGATCATTTTCATCAAAGAACTTTAATACAATTTCTTTGCGAAGACTATTTGCGTTTTGCAGTTCAGCTTTTGCAAGTTCTGCATTTACTTCTGTGCCATTGGTGTAAGCTGCAATTTTTGATGGCTCAAAATCAGTTGTCTCGTTATTTAACGCAAACCAGAACGAAAGGCTGTCGGCTACCGGATCTGCATCTCCTTCAATTACTTCTGGCCTGGTGGCTTTATAGTAAACCACGTTAGGGTCAATAATACTGTTGCTGCCATTTACAAACTGTTCCTTTAGTTTCATTTCTATAAGCACCGGTTGACCGGAAGAGGCAGGCTGAAGGATGCGCACAAATCCACCGGCGCTGCTGTTTCGTACAAAGAAGGCTTCATAGATACTGTCGCCGGTTGCAGGAAGTTTAAACTGAAAATGATAGATACTTTGAGCAGTTAGTAACGAACAACTGAAAATGATAAAACTTAAAAGAAGACAGCAGGTTCTGTTCATACAAGCAGTTTTGGTTCTTAAAACTAGGTCAATAAATCAGCATTTCATAGTGAGGCGTGGAGAGTTTTGAGCCAGCTTATTTTGCATTACTAAAAATCTTTCGTACACTTATAACCTAAAACTAAAGACTTATGTACAAAAAAATCAACCAGGGTTTGCTCGCAGCCACGCTGCTTTTTACGGTATTTGCAACTTCATGTAACAATGAAGGCGATAAAACAGAATCAGCCGACACTACCGTTATTGTGCCGGTTCCTGTACCAGCACCAGCTGATACAACCATCATAAAAGACACCACAATCATTGATACTTCAGGTGTTCAAAAACCAGTGATAAAAACGAACTAAGCTATTAATTGTTTGATTTAAGTTTGATCCGGGTCGATTTGATCCGGATCTTTTTTTCTCCGGCAACCTTCTCACGCATCTGCACAAGTTTATCGATAAGCCAATGCTCAACACGATGATGTAACGGAATGAGAATAGATGCAATGGCCACGAAAATAAGCATCTCCAGCACAGGGGTATGATGTGTAATTTCTTTAACTGTTGGATGTAAGAGTAATGTCAGAAATTCAAAGAAGATCAAAAGAGAAAGTACGCCAAGTATTTTCACCATTCTTATCGGGATCCTTACACGGCTTAATAACAACGTAAGAATAAAGAAGCCGGGGATGAACAGGGCAATGAAGAGCATTTGCAATTGTTGAGATCGTTCTTTAGCAGCAATACGTTTATCTTCTTCAAGCTGTAACTGTCGTGTTTGTTCATTGATCGATAATATTTGCAGATCACGCACTTTTGTTTTACTGTTGATAGAATCATTTAAGGTTTGTACAATGCTGTAATAAGCAAATGCACTATCAATATTCTTTGCCTCTTTATAATAATTTTTTAAAAACTCTGCTGCATCTAATTCGTTTGATAAGAAGCTTCCCCGTTTTGCAATTGTGATCGATTCTGCGGCATAATACTGTGCCGAATCAAGCTGATTGTTTTGTTTAAACAACTTGGCGAATCCTAATGTTGTTTCACACAATAGAAAATCATCGTTGTTTTGGTGTAGGATGTTGATGGCTGCCCTGTAATTTGCTGCAGAAGAATCGAAATTTTCTTTTTTACGATAATAATGGCCCAGACCAATTTTTGAAATGCCGGCAAAATAAATGTTGTTTAATGCCTGAGCTCTTTGCAGCGACAGATCGTAATAATAAAAAGCGGAATCAAGGATATTCAATTTATCAAAAGCGTCACCCAGATTAAGTTTTACCTGGTAAATGAGGTCTTCAACATTATTGTTTGTAATAACCGAATCGGCTTTCCGGTAATAAAAAATTGCTTTTTGGTATTCCTGCTCCAACACATACACAATGCCAATGTTGATCAGCACGCTACCCATGTTACGTGGGTTATTTCTCTTTTCTTCGATCTTTAATTTTTGTAAATGATATTCAAGTGCTCTTGGGTAATTGCCAATATTAATAAACCCATTGGCCAACACACCAAGTGAACGTGAAAGACCTTCCGTATACTTGCTGGAACGGGCCATGTAAACAGCCTGCTGCGAAACGAGAATGCTTTTTTCGGGGTCGCTGTTGTTGATCTCGTCGGCATATTGCCACATTAACCGCACTTTATTTGAATCGATCTTTTCTGCACCAATAAGTTTAAGCAAACTGTCTGCAAATGGTGTTTGTGCTGTAATACTTGATACGCTAAGAAACGATAAGAAAAAAAGTTTAAGCAGTTTCATGTACAATGTGCTGATGATTTGTGGACGCTATTGATGCCGTATTGCTGAAAGATAAGCTGTAATTCAGGAAACGCAAAGCTGCTGCCTCAGGGTTCTGCCACCCATGCCATCATGCGCAATGGGCCGCCGCTGCCTCCGTTTATTTTCATGGGCAAAGCAATCACATAAGCGCCGGTTGCCGGCAATGCTTCAAGGTTGGCAACATTTTCAAAACCCGGAACATTTTCGGCATAAAACAATTGATGCGTTTTAAAATCTTTCGATTGACCGTAATCGATACTCGGCGTATCAACACCTACTGCTTTTATCTTCCTGTTTTTGATAAGCCATGCAGCAAGATCAGGGTGAATGGAAGGAAAATGAAGTCGGGCAGTTGCGGCTTCGCCTTTCTCAGCCGTGCCTAAATATTTTGCAGCATCGGGGTAAAACTTACCCCAACCGGTACGAAACAAAAGAATAGCTCCATCGGCAATTTGCCCATGTGCTTTTTCCCAAGCTGTAATATCATCAACTGTAATTTGGTAATCGGGATTGCCGTTTGTTTTTGCAGTAACATCAATCACTATTGCATCACCCTGCAACTGGTCCAAAGGAATTTGATCAGTACTTAATTTATCTTTTGCAAAATGCACGGGTGCATCAAGATGTGTGCCGCCGTGCTCGGGAGAAAAAAATGCATTGGAAGAATAATAATAGCCACCGGCAGTTGTGCCATTAAATTGTGTGTCGAGCTTAAAACCAATGGGGTTGTTTGGCCAATAAACCGTTTCGCTGGAAAAATCATAACTCAGGTCGATCCACTTTCCTTTTGCAAGAAATTGAGAGAGCGTTTGTTTTTCGGCTGGCTGATCGCATGCAATGAAAAGCAACAGCAACAGGTAGATGTATTTCTTCATTATCAGACTTTGTTTAAATATACATGTTTCTGCACAGCACCTAAACAGCGCACAGTTTTTGCAGTCGCATCTTGCCCGCAAGAATGTCGCTTTCACACATTGCAGAATCAAAAAATAGAAACGAAGTTTGTACTGTTCAAACAATCATCATCTTAAAAAATAATTCACATGGAAACAGCAACACCAACAACGATTATCATTGAAACAACGGTCGACGCACCTGTAGAAAAAGTATGGGAAGCATGGACAAAGCCGGAGCACATTACACAATGGAGTTTTGCATCGGAAGACTGGCATACACCTTGGGCAAAAAATGACCTGCGTGAAGGCGGCAGTTTTTCTTCACGTATGGAAGCGAAAGACGGCAGCATGGGTTTTGAATTCGGCGGTGTGTATGATACAATAATCACGAACGACCAGATTATCTATACAATGGGCGATGGCCGGAAAGTAAACATCCAATTTACATCCGAAGGAAACAGTACAAGGATTGTACAAAGTTTTGAAGCCGAAAGTCAGAATCCAATAGAAATGCAACGTGGCGGATGGCAGGCGATCCTCGATAATTTTAAAAAATACACGGAGCAGTTGTGACAGTGCAACCTTGTTCAATATGTGCCGGTCTTTGTTAAAGTCCGGCTTTTTTTAAGCGGTAGTTCGTGGTATTGTAAATAGAAATAGTTTAGCAATATGAAATTCTTCATGAGACCAAAAGCATTTTATCTTTTTTTAGCAGGATGTGCCTGTCTAGCTTTATTTCAAAGTGTCAGCAAGAAAAACTTTTTATCGGACGAGAAAACACAGTTGATTACCGGTGCCGATCAAACAGAAAAATATCTTTCCTATTTGAAAGGTAAACGTGTAGCTGTTTTGGCAAACCCCACCACCATCGTGGGTAAAAGACATTTAGTAGATAGTTTGCTTTCGTTGGGAGTTAGCATTGTTAAAGTGTTTGGGCCGGAGCATGGTTTTCGTGGAAAAGCAAGCGCTGGTGTGGAAGTGAAAAATGAAAAAGATCCTGCAACAGGTGTGCCCGTCATTTCTCTTTATGGACCAAAGCGTAAACCGTCAAAAGAAGATCTGTCGAATGTTGATCTCATGATCTTTGATATCCAGGATGTGGGTTGCAGGTTTTACACCTACATCAATGTGCTTAGTCATATTATGGAAGCATGTGCCGAGAACAATAAAGAATTGTTGATACTTGACAGGCCAAACCCTAATGGTTATTTAGTTGATGGTCCCATTCTTGATATGAAATATAAATCGGGCATTGGTATATTTCCAATACCTATTGCACATGGTATGACCATTGCCGAGTTTGCACAAATGATCAATGGCGAAGGTTGGTTGCCCAACAAATTGAAGTGTAAACTAAAGATCATAAAAGTGGCGAATTATAATCATGATATGGAGTACACGTTACCCATAGCACCATCGCCCAATCTTAATACGCAGCAATCGATCATGTTATATCCTTCAACCTGTTTATTTGAAGGTGTGGCACTCAATCATGGCCGTGGTACTTATTTTCCTTTTACGGTACTAGGCAGTCCATTGTTAAAAGGGAAATATCAATTTTCTTTTACACCTGTTGGTATTCCCGGTATGGCAGAAACGCCATTACACATGAACAAAGAATGTTTCGGACTTGATTTGCGTAAGTATGACATCAATCAATTGCGCAAAACAAAACGCATCAATATAGAATGGATGAAAGAACTGTATGCAGCATTTCCGGATAAAGCAAAATTCTTTGATCGTTCACAGAGTAACCAAATGGGCGACATTAATAAACTTGCTGGTAATGCAGAGTTTAAAGAGCAGATCATTGCAGGGAAACCAGCTGCCGAAATTTATGCATCCTGGGAGCCCGGCTTATCGAAGTATAAAACGATGCGCAAAAAATACTTGTTATATCCTTAATCATTTAGTTTATGAAACAACGATTGATGATTGTTTTGCTTTTCATGTTTGGCTTAATGAGTAGTTCCAATTCTTTTTCACAAACTTCTATTATTGGTGCGTGGAGCAGACAGGAAGGAACGTCTACTATTACTTTATTATTCCAGGATGGCTATTATTCCTATACAAAGTATGACGTAGCCAATAAAGTGTTCAGCTTTACCAAAGGTGGTTCATATAGTGTTGCAGGTAATCAGCTTTCTATCAAATATCTTTTTCATACGGCCGAGAAGGAAGTTGTTGGAACTGATGCTGCAATGAATATTTCACTCGCTCCGCAAACATTGAGCATTACTACCAATGGTGCCAATGAAACTTATAAACGTGTTGATGATAGTAAAAGCGTATTGGCTGGTCATTGGTTAATTACTGGTCGAATGAATAATGGAACAATGCAAACTATAACACCCGGCGCAAGACGCACTATCAAATTGTTGACCGGCACACGCTTTCAGTGGATTGCCATAAATGTTGAAACCAAAGAGTTTTTTGGAACCGGTGGGGGTACCTATACTTTCTCTAATGGCAAATACACCGAGAACATTGAATTCTTTTCAAGAGATAGTACAAGGGTAGGCGCTTCGTTAAGTTTTGATGGAAAAGTGGAAGGCAACAACTGGCATCACTCGGGACTTAGTTCAAAAGGTGAACCGATACATGAAATCTGGACGAAAGGATTGTAGAGAAAGCCGCTAGCCATTAGCTGCAAGCCACAAGCCAATGCATTTCCATTTGTTCATTGCCAATTGTCTATTGCTTATTCATTATCTTTTAAGTTTGTCTGCTTGCAGCTAAAAGCTAATTGCTAATAGCTTACCGTCCAACCGTTCATGTAATTGCCACAGCGCCGCTGTTTTTGATTTATCGTCCTCCCTTATCTTTAGCCCTTTCCGGGAATTATTCCCTCATTCCAATTCAAACAAACCATCTTCGCATGAGAATTTTTGTAACCATCTGTATGATGTTTCTGTCTGTGTCGTTATTTGCACAGCAACCTGCAGCCCGTAAAGGAAATTATGCTTTGGCTGCCCGTTTTTCACCAGAAAAAATCAATAAAATGTTATTCAGCACATCGGTTGATCCGCATTGGCTGAAACTCACTGACCGCTTCTGGTATGTGTACGAAACAAGGGAAGGAAAGACCTGGTATATTGTTGATGCATTGAAAGGAGGTAAGCGCCCTTTATTTAATCATGCAAAACTGGCTGCTGAAATAACCAGGATTGTAAAAGATCCATTTGATGCGCAACATCTCCCAATCGAAAAACTGAAGTTCACAAAAGATGAAAACAGCATTACGTTTGAAATCAAGAGTACGATTGATGAATTAAAGAAAGATACCACTGCACGTACGGGTGGAAGAGGCGGAGCTCGTCCCGGTGCACCGGCTCAAACAGAAAAGAAAATTTTCTATTTCGAATACAATCTTAACACAGCAGTTCTTACAGAATTGAAAGATTACCAGAAGCCGAAAGACCGTTTAATGTGGGCTTCGTTTTCCCCTGATAAAAAGTATATCCTCTTCTCAAAAAAGAATAACCTGTTTTACATGGATAGCGCCAACTATCGTAAAGCACAGATCAAAGAAGACGATAGCACTATTGTAGAATACCAGTTAACAACCGATGGTGTTGAAGATTATGGCTATGGTGGTGGTTTCGGCGGCGAGACGAATGTTGACAAAGAGAAAAATAAAGACAAACGCAAATCTGCTTTTGTTATGTGGAGTCCTGATGGTAAAAACTTTGTCCTTACACGTACAGATAACCGTAAAGTAAAAGACTTGTGGGTAATCAATAGTATTGCTGAACCTCGTCCTACTTTAGAAACTTACAAATACCAGATGCCGGGTGAAAAAGATGCGCCTATCCGTGAACTGTATATTTTCAATTTCGAAAGCAAAACTTCAAAGAAATTGAATGCGGCTGCATTTAAAGATCAGGAGATTGCAGTTTGGTCGGCGCCATTGAAACAAAGCCAGCGTGATGAAGAAAACCGTGCAACCATTTGGCACGGTACCAATGAAAAGTTTTACATGTCACGCACAAGTCGTGATTTGAAACGTATTGATGCATGTGTAGTAAACGTCGCCAGCGGTTCTGTTACTCCATTGATTGAAGAACGCATGAACACGTATGTTGAAAATCGTCGTGTTGGTTTGGTGAATGCGGGTAAAGAATTAATTGAATGGAGCGAGCGTGATGGCTGGGCTCATTTTTATTTGTATGATGAAAATGGCAAATTAAAAAACCAGATCACAAGCGGTTCATTCCATTGTGAAGACATTGAAAGCATTGATGAAAAAAATCGTGTTTTGTATTTCACAGCCAATGGCCGTGAACCAAATGAAGATCCGTATTACCTTCATCTCTATCGTATCAATTTCGATGGTACAGGTTTGAAATTGTTAACACGTGCAGGTTATGATAACGCTGCAAGTATGGATGATAATATCCGCTATTTTGTAAACACATATTCACGTGTGAACACAGTGCCTGTTTCATTACTGCAGGATAATAACGGGCGCACCATCATGGAACTGGAAAAAACAGATATGAGTGGTTTGCTGGAAGCTGGTTATAAATTCCCTGAGCCATTTAAAGTGAAAGCTGCAGATGGTGTTACTGATTTGTATGGTGTGATGTACAAGCCCTTTGATTTCGACAGCACAAAAACATATCCCATTATTGAGTATGTATATCCTGGCCCGCAAACAGAAGCGGTGAACAAAGCATTCGGTCGTGGTATGGATCGTGTAGATCGCTTGGCACAACTTGGTTTTGTGGTGATAACCGTTGGTAACCGTGGTGGTCATCCATCACGTAGCAAATGGTATCACAACTATGGTTATGGTAACCTGCGTGATTATGGTTTGGCCGATAAGAAATCTGCTATTGAACAACTGAGCTACCGCTATAAATTTATTGATGCAAATAAAGTAGGTATTCATGGGCATAGTGGTGGAGGTTTTATGAGTACTGCAGCAATGCTGGTTTATCCCGATTTCTTTAAGGTGGCGGTGAGCAGTGCAGGTAATCATGAGAATAATATTTATAACCGATGGTGGAGTGAAAAACATCACGGCGTAAAGGAACAGGTGAGTGATAAAGGCGATACAAGCTTTGTGTATTCAATTGAACGTAATCCGGAATTGGCTAAAAACCTGAAAGGACGTTTAATGCTAAGCCATGGTGATATTGATAACAATGTACATCCTGCTAACACCATTCGTATGGCCAATGCATTGATCAAAGCCAATAAGCGTTTTGAGTTGGTAGTGTTGCCTGGTCAGCGTCATGGTTACGGAACAATGACTGAATATTTCTTCTGGAAAATGTGCGATTATTTCTGCCGCTACCTCTTGGGTGACGATTCTCAGCCGGTGGATATGGAAGAAATGAACCGTGAAATTGAACGTGGAGATCCATCAAAATAAATCATTTGCCAGTGCTAAACGAGCCGGTCTTTAAAAAGACCGGCTCGTTTGTTTTACGGCCTGTCGGTTTTTTCAGAACTTATTTTTGATTTCAGTGAACAAACATTGAAAAGGGCAAACAACCTTGTGCTTTTTTAGTTAAATTAGTAGTCCGGTCACTATTTAACTGCTACCCGGCACTTATATTATGAAAATTCGTCAACATGAACTAATTCGTACACGAACATTCTGTTTGTTTACTTTCATGTTGATTGCTTTTGCTGCAACTGCACAATGTCCTCCCAATATCGATTTTGAACGAGGTGATTTTGATAACTGGACTGCCTATACGGGAACAGTTTCTGCCACAGGTGGAGTAAATAATATTAACCTGTCTCCCAATGGTATTGGTTTCAATGGACAACACGAAATGTTTAGCCGGGCTGTAAATGCAACCGACCTGGATACATACGGTGGCTTCCCCGTTGTGTGTCCTAATGGAAGTGGTTATTCAGTAAAGCTTGGTAATACAACGGGTGGTGCGCAGGCGGAAGGTTTGTCGTATGAGTTTACCATTCCTGCCAACATGAACAATTATTCCATTACTTATCATTATGCTGTTGTTTTTGAAGGTCCTAATCATCGCATCGAAGAACAACCACGATTGGAAATTGAAGTGATGAATATGTCGGATAACGATCTGATCGAATGTTCTTCTTTTCAATTTATTCCATTTGGTAGTGGTTTGCCTGGTTTCTTTGAAGCGCCAACCAGAGCCAATGAAAATACGCCCATTTGGGTGAAGGGGTGGACGGCTGTAACAATCAACCTGAATAATAAAGCCGGTAAAACCATTCGCTTATTTTTTAAAACGGCCGACTGTACGTTTGTGCGTCATTTCGGCTATGCTTATATCGATGTTAATACTGAATGTACCGGCGAATTTACAGGCGCTACTTATTGTCCTAATGATACAATGGTGAATGTGGTAGCTCCTTACGGTTTTCAGGAATACAAATGGTTTAACAGTAACTTCTCACAGCAGTTGGGAAGTAGTCAGCAGTTGCAGTTACGTCCTCCTTATCCAACGGGGTCTTTATTAGCAGTAGAGGTAACACCATTCAATGGATATGGGTGTAAGGATACGTTATACGCAAGGTTGGTTGATACGCTTACATTAAAAGCGAACGCAGGTCGGGATACGGTTTATTGTGGTGCTGATCCAATTCTGATTGGTGAGAACGCAAAACCCGGGCTAAGTTACCGATGGTCGCCGGCAGCCGGTCTATCTGATCCAAATATCGCCAATCCTTTTGCCACACCATCGGTGTCGACGCAATACGTACTTACTGTTTATAGTGGAGGAGGAGGCTGCTTCAAACGGGATACTGTTTTTGTTACCTCTACTTCTCCTGATACTACCTTGCAGTTCCTTGGGTCAACAATGTTCTGCAGTGCATCCCCAACAGATAGCGCCGTATTAATTGTTTCAAACGATGTATATGTGCAATGGTACAGGGATGGAATTATATTATCTGGTGCCACACAACACCGGTTACGATTAACACGCTCAGGCAGCTATTATGCTATTGTAAAAAATTCCGATGGCTGTGCATTAAAAACACGTAGCGTTACTGTTACGATTGAAGATCCTGTGCCCGGGCAAACATACCCGATACAATACACTTTCCAAAATACGCCACTTCCGTTGCAATCCCGGCCAATTGGAATAGAGGTAGCCTGGTTGCCGCCCGTGTACCTTGATAATGCAGATACAAGCTCGCCCGTTTTTGAACGTGATAATCTTGGCGAACAGTTATACCAAATCCGTATGGTTACAATGGTGGGTTGCGTTACCATCGATACACAAGTTGTAAAGACCATTAAAGAAGTAACCATCTTTGTACCCAATGCATTTACACCGAATAACGATAATCTCAATGATCGTTTTTATCCTGTTACCGATGGTATTAAACAAGTGTATTCCTTCAAAGTATTTAACCGCTGGGGACTCGAACTCTTTAACTGGACAACCGGCAGCAAAGGTTGGGACGGAACTTATAAAGGCACTGCCCAGGCACCGGGTGCATATGTATGGCAGTTCAGCGGCATTGGTATTGATGGTAGAGTCTATAACCGTAAGGGCATGATCGCCATCATTAGATAATCATTTGCTTCTTTTTCTTTCTCGCTTATTGCATGGGCTTTAGTATGTTTGAAGCCTTATTACATTTTATGAGATACAGTTTAATTGTTGTAAGTTTTTTCATTTGTATGCATTCAAACCTGTTGGCACAAAGCAATACGCTACATGAATATGCATTGGCAGATAGTCTACGAGCAAGTGGCGCAGTTGTCCAGGTAAAAGCACAACAGATCAATTCTGGAAAAGAAGTAAAAGCAGGAGTGCAGGCTGCTGACGTGAAACTCTATATTGAAGCAAATAAGAAAGAAAAGGAGATCGTTTTTAGTTTTCCTGAAACAGCAACCATCATTGCCAAAGGATTAAATGTGGAAGAAGATGGAAAGCATGAATTAGAATGGGAATATGATATTCCGCTCCATGAAAATATTCAGCTCTGCATTGGAACAGCTACCGACTCCGCTGGTAACTTTACATTGTACTCCGGTTATCTTTATTATCCATCAACCAATAAATGGAAACTGATCGGCACTTGTAAAATAACAGGTAGATGGGGTGCTTTAAAATCAATTTCTACATTCACCTCTAATACAAAAAAACAACCTGCTGCTTTAACCATTCAACAGCTTTGGGTGCAACGTGGTAATGGTTCGCTCAAAGAACTTTCTGCAACAGCAGCTAAGGCACCTGCACTTTTACCTTTCTCCAATATGGATAGTGTTCAGCAGGCTGCAAAGGATGAACAAATCATTCAACAAGCTATTTCATCGGGTAAGATTGATACGAAAGAAAAAGCGACTGATGTGTATTACAGCATGATAAAAGAGGGTACAGGTCGTAATGTATTGCTGACTGATACGGTTACTGTTTTTTATAAAGGATATTTATTGGAAGAGGGTTCCATCTTTGATCAAACAAAAGATAAACCGGCAACGTTTCCTCTAGCCAGACTTATACGTGGCTGGCAGTTGGCAGTTCCCTATTGCAAAGTAGGTGGCAAAATAAAAATAGTCATTCCTTCAGGACAGGCTTATTCTATTCGTACAAGGGCTGCAAAAATTCCACCCAATAGTATTTTGGTTTTTGAAATTGAAGTGGTTGATGTAAAGCCGAAGTTATAACTATGAAAGCAGCAACAGTACAGGAAATAAAACAGGAGTTGGTGAATTTGCCGCAATCAAAAGTAACAGAGCTTTGTTTGCGTCTTGCACGTTTCAAAAAAGAGAATAAAGAACTGCTTACATATTTATTGTTTGAAGCAGATGATACGGCTTTATACATTAAACATGTGAATGAAGAAATAGATGAATTGTTTGAAGAGATCAATAAAAGCAATGTGTATTTTGTAAAGAAGACCTTACGAAAAATTGCTCGAATTGCAGCGAAGTATATTCGTTACAGCGGAACGGAAACTGTTGAAGCAGAAGTACTCATTCACTTATGCACAAGGATAAAAGACTTAGGCAAAACAATAAACAGCAATACGATCATCAGTAATATTTATAAAGCGCAATTGAAGAAGATCAACAAGGCAATTGCTTCAATGCACGAAGATCTGCAATACGATTATATAAAAGCAGTGAAGATGCTGGAAGCAAATTGATCATATCTGTATCTCAAACTCCCAAACAGTTCGGTAAGTGGCATGCTCTTCCACATAACTTAAGAACGCTCCATAAAAAGCATCGGCACCAATGGTGGCACTATCGCCAATAACAAAGAGCTGCTCTTTGGCTCTCGTCATAGCCACGTTCATGCGACGATAATCTTTTAAGAAACCGATATCGCCATCATCATTACTACGCACAAGCGATACAATGATGTTTTCTTTTTCCTGCCCCTGGAAACTATCGATGGTGCTGATGCGAATGCCATTTGGCAATTGTTCCCTGGCCGACATTACCTGTCCTGAGTAAGGTGAAATAAAAGCAGTATGAATTTCATCAAGTTGTTCCTGCTCCAGCAATTGACGAACAATATTTAACTCGCCTTCGTTTTGTAAGCTAAAGCCATCTGGTCCATGTGTTTCGTTATAACCGGATCCGGCTGTATCAATAAAAGTAAGGTGCACGCCTTTGTTTTCTAAATGCTCAGCAGTATGTAAAAGATTGTTGTAAAAATAACTGCTGCTGAAACCGGCGATAGCTTTGCGCATGCGATACTGAATATTCAATAAAGAAACGGCTGCTGTTTTTTCAATTGCTACTTCCAGTATTGAACGATTAAAACCAAGTGCTGCAGCTTCATTACTCAACACAGTAGGTGGTAACTGCCAATGATCTCCAGCTAACACAATTTTTTCGGCCATTGGAAAAATACACCAGGCCAATGGTTCAATACATTGTCCTGCTTCGTCAATCACTAACGTATGAAATAATTGTTTAAGGTCGGCATCGTACAAACCAATTGGAGTGCCCGCTATAACCTGTGCTTCCGCAAATAATTTTTCTTCGTTGTAATGTTGAAGCTTTTTTATTTCTGTACGAATGTTTTTTACTTCTTTAAATAACAAACTTCGTTGCTCACGTTCAGCTTTTCCAAAACTTCGTTTGTATTTCAACGCCATCTTCCTGAATTCTTCGGCACGTATCTTTAATTGTTTGATTTCCTTTAATGCGCTGCTGTTATTCAGTTTTCCCTCAGGCGTATGTTTGTAAATCAATTCATCTACTTTGCTGGTGTTGCCTACACGTAGCACGTTAATACCTTGTTGCAATAATCCTTTTGCTAAATGATCAACGGCAGTATTACTTGGTGCTGATACCAATACTTTTTCACCTTGCTCCACCAGTTGCACAATTGCTTCAATGAGCGTTGTTGTTTTGCCGGTGCCCGGTGGACCATGCACAATACACAGTTGTTCATTAGCAATGATGTTTGCAATGGCCTGTTGCTGGCTTTCATTCAAATTTTTATTCCGGAATTGAATATCGCTTGCTGCTGTATGGGTGACAACAGTTGATGGTGCGGAAGTATTATGGAGTTGCTCAAATAAATTGTACAGCGGTTTATTATTTTCTAAACCCTGTAATGTTTTTTTCATGATACTCGTAGTGCGTGTATCAGGCGTCAACTTGATCCCTACACCGTTGTCTTCGATCCAATCAGGAAAATCAGGTGCAAACAAACGGAACTCGCCATTTTTGCCATCAAGGTTTAATAAAACTCCTTTTACCGGTTCCTCACCGGATATAAAACATTCAATCGCTGCTCCATCACGAAACATATTTGCTTCCGGAGGAAAACTTAATTTGAAAGTGATTTCAGGATAATCGGCATAGCCAAAATTTCTTCGTGTAACAATAATGGGATGCAAGGCAAGGCCTTCAGCTTTCAATTGTTTTAGCGTGTGAGATTGATCTAACTGGTAGCGGTTTGCCTGTTCCTTTTCTTCAAGATCAATACACTTTAGTAATGTTGTAATG
The DNA here is from genome assembly GCF_057361365.1 of Lacibacter sp. NCBI lineage: Bacteria > Pseudomonadati > Bacteroidota > Chitinophagia > Chitinophagales > Chitinophagaceae > Lacibacter > Lacibacter sp. The sequence goes on from NZ_JBMQSG010000015.1 coordinate 136,216, forward strand.
TGCGGATGCATAAGTTGTTGATTTATTTATCCGCTGTCCATGTTTCAAAACCTTTGAACCAGCTGCTGTTCCAGTATTGATAGCGTGGAATAACAGTTGCTTTCAACCTTCGCAAAAAGTCGTTGTAATTTTTTAGCGCAGGTTGGCTCCACAAACTTTCACTTACAGCTGTCATACGGGGGAATACCATGTAATCAACTTTTGTACTCCATTCCATATACTCCGTCCATACATTGGCTTGTCCGCCAAGAATTTTATGCGCCAATCCCTTTTGTTTAATAGAAGCCGGAACAAGATCATAATTATAAACTTCCTCCAATGGATTATAGCCGTGTATTGCTAAACTATCTTTGGGATCCTTGCTTTGAAAATGATCGAAGTAATAAGGCTTACCCGGTGTCATGATCACATTAAAACCTTTACCTGCAGCTTCAATTGCTTTTGCATCGTTTGCCCAGTTCATTACAATGGTTGATGTGTCGAGTTTTCCTTCCATGATCTCGTGCCAGCCGATCACTTTCTTATTTTTTTCTTTCAGATACTTACTCACCTGTTCAATAAAATAAGTTTGCAATGCTACTTCATCTTTTAATTTATTGTCTTTAATGAATTTCTGCGTTGCTGCACTTTGTTTCCACCACATTTTGCTGCATTCATCGCCACCAACATGAATATAAGGTGATGGAAACAGATCAGCAATTTCATGAAAAACGGTGCGTAAAAATGTAAATGTGGCCGGGTTAGGAGCTAGGACATTGTTTACACGATTATACATACCCCATGTTGAAGCAACGCCCCATTTGTTTGTGGGATCTGTACTGAGTTCAGGATAGGCAGTAATGGTGGCACGACTATGACCCGGGATATCAATTTCAGGAACAATGGTAATGCCACGCACTGCTGCATAAGCAATGATCTCTTTCACCTCAGCTCTTGTATAATATCCACCATAACGCTTGTGTTCATAACGTGCAGGAGCATCTTTAAAATGACCAATCAGTGTTGAATCTCTCCATGAGCCAACGCTGTTGAGTTTAGGATAGGAGATTATTTCAATACGCCAGCCCTGGTCATCAGTTAAATGCCAATGGAACGTATTCAACTTATGAAAAGCGAGATAATCGATATACTTCCTGATGTAATCTAAAGGAAACATATGTCGCACCACATCTAAATGCATTCCACGATAAGCAAAGCGTGGATAATCGGTAATGCGACCAGCAGGCAAATTTATCTCTGTTGTTTTTTGCAATGGTAATAATTGAAACAAGGTCTGCATGGCATTCACCACACCACGAACAGACCTTGCTTTAATGATCACTTGCTCCTGCAGAATAGCAAGTTCATACATTTCTTCTTTGGTAATAACGGAAGTATTGAATTGTAAAACAATGGAAGCTTTGTTTTTACCTGTTCCCGCTGCCTGGAGATTTGTTTGCAGGCCACATTGTATAAGCAATTGTTGTTGCAGATAAGTTGCCTGGTCTTTAAATCTCGTATCAAATTCAATAACTCCTCCTTGTTTAAGAGTAACAGCGCCGGATGAAATGGTTTCCGTTTTTACCGGTTTTGGAACAATGTTGTTCAAAGGCTGAGCATTACTAACAGAGAAGAATAGAGCAAAAAGAATGATCGAAAAAAATCGTTGCATGCTGTAAAGATAGGAACTGGCCAAAAAGCGTGGCATTGCAATCATTACCATTGTGGAAGTTTTATGATTTTAACATTCGCTCATCATATTTTTTTATGCAGTTTAATGTCATCGTCTATTTTTACCAAAACAGCCATTTATGAAATGCTTCCTTATCACTGCATCTATTTTTATCACAACATTCGTTTCTGCACAACAGCTTCCAAAACTGTTTGAATCCGGAATTATTTCAACTGGTGGAGAGTTTGGTTTAACAATCTCCCCCGATTCAAAAACTGCTTTCTGGGTGAGATCGAATGGAGGTAGAGATACGCTGATCATTATGCAATCAGAAAAACGAAATGGTAAATGGCAAAAGCCTGTGCCTGCAGGTTTTTCAACGGCAACTGCTGAATGGAAAGACATTGATCCAATATTTAGTCCCGATGGAAAAACCGTTTTATTTCAATCGAACAGACCGGTTCCTGGTCAACCACAACGAAAAGGATTTGATATTTGGCAATCAACCAAAACTAAAGACGGGTGGAGCCAAGCAAAACATTTAGGTAATGTCATTAACACAGATTCTTCCGAATCGTTTGCATCCATCAGCGCCAATGGCACTATTTATTTTATGAAAGTGAATGAAGACGGCATCGGCAAATCCGACATTTATTTTTCAAAGAAAGTAAACGGAGCTTATCAAACACCGCAGAATATTGGTATGCCCATAAATACTTCCGAACGGGAATCAAATCCTTACATTTCAGCAAAGGAAGATTATATCATTTATTTTTCTTCTGATACAAAAGGGTATGGCGACGTTGATCTGTATATAAGCTTTCGAAAAGACGGTAAGTGGACCGAACCAAAAAATCTTGGTTTACCAATTAACTCTGCTGATGCCGAATTTTGTCCCTTTGTGCAAGAAAAAGAAAAGCGCATTTATTTTGCAAGGCAGAAAAAGATTGCCGGTTCTAACCGGTTTATAGAAGAACACTATTGGTTTCCCTTTGATGTAAATCAATACCGATAACACATAAAAGCAGTGAATGCCGTAATTCACCCTACAGATTGTCGTTAATACACCGTTCATTCCTTGCAGAATGGTTTTAAGTTTGTTGTGTTAATTTCCAACAAAAACTTTTAATCATGCAAAAGATCACTCCGTTTTTATGGTTCGATGGTAATGCTGAAGAAGCCATGAATTTTTATTTGTCTGTGTTTAAAAATTCGAAAAAGATTTCAACCATGCCCGGGCCTGGCGGAACGGTAATGGGTGTTACGTTTGAGCTAAACGGTTTAGAGTTTAAAGGATTGAACGCCGGACCAATGTTTAAGTTTAATGAAGCCATTTCGTTTTTTGTAAATGCCGATACACAGGAAGAAATTGATTACTATTGGGAACGTTTAACGGCCGATGGTGGCAAGGAGAGTATGTGCGGTTGGTTAAAGGATAAGTTTGGATTAAGCTGGCAAGTTGTTCCATCGGTGCTTGGCGAGTTGCTTGGACATCCCGATCGTGAAAAAGCCAGTCGAGCCATGCAGGCAATGATGCAAATGAAAAAGATCATTATTGCTGATTTGCAGAATGCATAAACATCAAGCATTTTAAAATGACTAAAAAAACTGCTGCTGGCAAATCAACTTCTCTAAAAGAAGAAAAACTTACTGCAAAATTATTTGTTGAGCGGTTGAAGGCCATGCAGTCTGATGTTGAATGGAAAAAGATTCAACGTTATTTTAAAAGTGAAGAGGGCGACTATGGTCATGGTGATCAGTTCTTGGGTGTAAAGATGGGTGATCTTTTTAAACTTGCTATTTCATTTGCAGGCTTACCAATTACTGAAATTGAAAAATTGCTTGATAATCCTATTCATGAAGTAAGAGCAGGAGCTATTAGTATAATGGATAAAGAATCACGGACTAAAAAGATTACACCCGAACGATTGAAGTCTTTTTTTGAACTCTATATCCGCAAGCATGATCGTGTAAATAATTGGGACCTCGTTGATCTTGGTTGTTTGTACATGACTGGGAGTTATCTGTTTGATAAGCCCAGAAAGATCTTGTATAAACTGGTGCGTTCAAAAAATATGTGGGAAAGACGCACTGGTATTTTAAGCACCTGCTACTTTATCAGGCAAGGTGATCTTGATGACACTTATAAGCTCGCAGAGCTTTTGCTGAAAGACAAAGAGGACCTTGTGCACAAAGCAACCGGATGGATGCTTCGTTTTGCAGGCGATAAAGACACAAAACGATTACTGATTTTTCTTGATAAGTATGCGGCTGTTATGCCTCGAATAATGCTGCGCAATTCAATTGAGAAGATGAGTAAAAAAGAAAAGATGCATTACATGGCGTTGAAGTAAATTCAATTGGTGGTGTTTTTAAATAGCGTAGATTTATTTACATAAAGTCATTCATCATGCCCACTAAAACTAACTGGCCAGAAGCCATTAAACCATTACTGAAAAAATACAAAGGCAAACAACATCCTCTGGATTATAAAAATACTTACCAATTGATGGTGATGGTCGTATTGTCGGCTCAGGATTCAGACAGGAACATCAACAGTCTTGCACCAAAACTGTTTGAAGCATATCCAAACATGCAGGCCTTAACAAAGGCAACAGAAGAAACTTTATTTCCCTTTATCAGTAAGGTGCGCAACTTTGGTAATAAAGCAAAATGGCTCACCGGTATTGCAGAAAAGATAAAAAAGGATAGTAATATCCCAGAAACACTTGATGAGTTGGTTGAGCTGCCAGGCATCGGTCGTAAATCGGCTTGTGTTATTCTTCGTGAAAGTGGTAAGCCAGCTGAAGGTGTTATTGTCGATCTGCATGTTGTGCGAGTAGCTCCACGGCTTGGCATTGCCACAGGTACCGATCCAAAAAAAATAGAAAAACAGATCATGGAAGTGCTGCCGCAAAAAGATTGGGATGCAGGCATGGCCATGTCGTTTTTAGGAAGGGAGATATGCCGGCCCACACCCAAATGCGAAGAGTGTTTAATGAAGGCTGTTTGTGAATATTATAAAGCCAATAGTTAAACCCAATTTGTATAATTAAGGTGTTGGTTGTAATATTGGGCTGCAGCAAATTATATCCGATCGCTGCAATTGTAAAAGCCCATTCTGAAAATGGAAAACCAAAAACCTTCTTCTAACCGCCGTAAGTTTTTGATAAATGCTGCTAAAGTAGCAGGCGTTGGTGCGGCGGGATATATCTACATCAGGGGTTGTAATTCCGATGATAAAACAGTTGTTGTTCCTCCACCCGTTATTCAGCACGAATTTCTAACACAACCCTACCTGCATACGCTTGATAACAGGCAAATGTTTATTCGGTGGATCACTAACCGCAACTGTTACAGTTGGGTGGAGTATGGTGAAACTGCTACGCTTGATAAAAAAGTGCATGCTGTTACCGATGGCTTGGTAAATTCAAATAACCGGGTGCATGAAATAATATTAGAAAACCTTACTCCAGGTAAAACCTATCAATATCGTGTTGCTTCAAAAGAAATCAGGCGTTGGGATGAAGATGTTGCTTTGTTTGGTGAAACTATCTACAGCAAAAATTATACATTCAAAACACTTGCAGATAATACAGATGAAGTAAACATGCTTGTTTTAAATGATCTTCATGATACACCATCTTCCTTTCCGCACTTACTAAAATTAAACGGGAATGATCCTTATGATCTTGTATTCCTAAACGGTGATATGTTCAACTATCAAACGGGAGAAGCACAGATCATCAGTAGCCTTGTGGCACCCTGCACAAATGGGTTTGCGATGCAAAAGCCAATGTTATTTGTAAGAGGCAACCATGAAGTGCGTGGACCATTTGCCCATCAATTAAAAGATTATTTCTCCTATCCGCAGGGATATTATTTTCATTTCCAATGCGGTCCTGTATTTGCGATTGCACTTGATACGGGTGAAGATAAAGAAGATGACAAACCTGTATATGCAGGGTTGGCAGCGTTTGATGCATTCAGAGAAAAGCAGGCAACATGGTTGGAAAAATTAATGCAAACAGAAGCTTACAGAAATGCACGCTTTAAAGTTGTATTCATGCACATTCCACCGTTTTATTCTAATGATGCTCATGGAAGCACCCATAGCCGCAAATTATTCTCACCACTATTCGAAAAATATAAAGTTGATGTTGTTGTATGCGGCCACACACATGTGTATGGTGTGCATCCACCTGTAAAAGATCAACACAGTTATCCCATCATTATCGGTGGAGGACCCAAACCTGGCACAAGAACATTGATAAAGATTAATGCCAATCAACAGCAGTTGAATCTACAAATGCTTAATGATGCAGGTAAAGAAGTTGGTAGTTATAAGATAACATAACCGGAGCTTAACCAAGCCCCGGTTAGCATTCGCCTAATTTAAACTTTGCTCATCGGCACTCGGCCCATAACTTCCCGGAATTGGAATATTAAGTAAACGGAGATATACCCCCAATTGTGCACGATGGTGCACCACCTGGCAAAAACAATGACGCAAAAAATCACGCTTTAATTCATTGCTGAAAATGTTTTCACCGCTACGCAGCGCCCAGCGGTCGGTAAGCTGTTCATCAGTTGCCGAAGACAATGCGTTTTTACCTTCTGTCAGCGATTGTTCGAAGTAAGAAAGTAATTCCTGTTCGTTTGCAATTGGCACAGGACTGTAAGGATTTGCTTCAAAATCCAGTTCTTTTGTATTGATGACCATCCTCACCCAGTTTGGCAGCTCAGCAACATGCGTGGCGAGCCTTTTCAAGGTCATGCTCTTCGGATGTGGTTGCCAATGAAAAAGATCAGCCGGTACACGTTCCAGCATTTTGCGTGTTGTTACTGCTTCATGATTAAGTTCGTTGAGAAATGATTCGGTAAATGTCATGATGTTTTGATTTTGATACAAAACAACAATCACCCGCTGACAACCCTATGGCAGTGTGTTTTTCTCATACAAAAAAATTAATAACTAACGGGTAACTGCTTCATGAAATCGGAAATACTCATATGATCTTTCTTTTCAAAAAGCTGATCGGTTACCTGTAATTGTTGTATGCGCTGTAATTTAAAATCCCGGTATTCATTGCGCAGGTAGCACCAGCCGATGAGATGCCAGCTGAAGGCATAATAAATAAGCCCGATGGGTTCTAATTTTCGGTTACTGCTTTCTTCTTTCGCATTCCTGTAATCGATGTTAATAACTGTTTGGTTACTGATAGCCGCTTGTAATTGAGAAAGGTATTCGAAATTAAGTTGCAGGTTAGGATGCATTTGTATGCGAATACTGCTATCAAGAAGATCCAGTTTTTCTTTTTGTGTGGAACGAAGAACCGCTTTTACTTTATTCAACGCTGAAGAGTAATGTTTCTGGATGGACTTGTCTGCAAACCCGTATACCAACGATTCAGTGAGCAGCAACGCATTTGCTTCTTCACTGCTGAATGCTACAGGTGGCAGAAAATAACCCTGCACCACAAAGTATCCCCGGTTCGGTTCAAAGCTTACCGGTATGCCCAACTCCACTAATGCTTTTACATCACGATAAACAGTACGCACACTAATATTGTATTTATCAGCGATCTTTTCTGCCGGCACATATTTTTTTGATTGCAGGAGTGTAACAATTCCTAAAAGACGATCCATGCGGTTCATGGGGTAAAGTAAATGGATTTTCTTTGTACCCGGAAATTACTACCTGTTGTCGGCATATTAAAAAATCTGTTTATTTACCACATGAAACATCTGTTGTTATTACATGGTGCTATCGGTTCAAAAGTGCAACTGGAACCATTGACCAACTTGTTGAAGAATGATGTTGTTGTTCATGTGTTCAACTTCAGCGGGCATGGAGGTAAGGTGTTTAGCGATGAACCCTTCTCAATACAGGCATTTGCTGCTGAAGTGGAAAAATATCTTTCATCCGAAAATATTTCTCAGCCTTCTGTGTTTGGTTATAGCATGGGTGGTTATGTGGCATTGTATCTTGCAAAAGTGCGACCTCAACTCCTCGGTAAAATTGTAACGCTTGCAACAAAATTTTATTGGGATGAAACGGGTGCAGCAAAAGAAGCGGCCATGTTAAATGCAGAAGTGTTGCAAGAAAAAATACCGGCGTTTGCGGAACAATTAAAGCAACGACATCATCCAAACGATTGGAAACTGTTATTTGAGAAAACAAAAAAAATGCTTTTGCAAATGGGCAAGGAAAATCCTTTACAGCTGCGTGATTATTCAAACATACGTCAGCCAGTACTTTTATTATTAGGCGATAATGATAAAATGGTGACAAGAGAAGAAACGGAAGCTGTGCAGCAGGAATTGCCAAACGGACGATTTCAATTGCTGGAGCAAACTTCTCATCCTATTGAAAAAGTAAATACTGCTGTTCTTGCTGGTATCATTCTTGAATTTTGTAAAGAAAAGGACTGAAATGATCAGGCTTGCAATTGAAAGCGATTATCCTGTTTTAATTGGTGTGTGGGAAAGTTCCGTAAGAGCGACGCATCATTTCCTGCCGGAAGATTACCTGCTGGAAATTAAAATAATGTTGCCTGCTGTTTTTCCATCTATTCCCGTATATGTTTATCTAAATGACAGCAAACAAATTCTTGGATTTGCCAGTGTGGCAGCAGGAAAAATTGAAATGCTTTTTTTGAACCCGGATGCAAGAGGGAAAGGAATTGGTAAAACACTGTTGCTGTATTGCATGCATATTCTTGGTGCTTATGAGTTAGATGTGAATGAGCAAAACCACCAGGCTGTTTCATTTTATCAACACATGGGTTTTGTTGTTGTCGATCGCAAAGAAACCGATGGTTTGGGTCGGCCATTTCCATTGCTGAACATGAAGTATAATCATTGATGTGTCGTTATCCTCTTTTTGTTTTAAGATAATCTTGGTTTAGCTTAGCATTTTCTATCAATAATTTTTTAATGAATAAACAGTCTCCCGATATCAGAACGGTGCAGGTTACACGCTATGTTACACCATTGCGTGAAGGGGGATCGTTGCCTGCCATTGCCGAAGCGGATGATGGTTTTTTGTATGTGTTGAAATTTCGTGGAGCAGGGCAGGGAACAAAAGCATTGGTGGCTGATTTGATTGGTGCTGAACTTGCAAGAGCCATCGGTTTAAAAGTTCCCGAGCTTGTTTTTGCCGAGCTCGATGAAGCATTTGGCCGTATGGAGCCTGATGAAGAGATACAGGACCTGTTACGTGCAAGTGAAGGATTAAATCTGGGGCTTCATTATTTATCAGGAGCAATTACCTACGATCCGGCTGTTTCAAAAATCGATGCAGCAACTGCATCGAAGATTGTTTGGCTCGATGCATTACTTACTAATGTCGATCGTACAGCACGCAATACCAATATGCTCACCTGGCGAAGCGAATTGTGGATGATCGATCATGGAGCTTCCTTGTATTTTCATCACTCGGGTTATCAGTGGGAAGAACAGTCATTACGACCATTTGTACAGATAAAAGATCATGTGCTGCTGCCACAAGCAAAGCACCTTGAAGAAACAGATCGTATATTGAAACAAGTTCTGCTGCCTGAGCTCATTCACGCAATTGTTTCCGTTGTTCCTGATACCTGGCTGAAAGACGAAGAAGGCCAGCGATCAGCCGATGAAATACGCAACGTATACTATCAATTTCTCACAACAAGAATAAATCATTCATCCAATTTTGTAAACGAAGCTATCAATGCCGGTAAAGTTCACATTTGAGTATGCCATCATACGTGTAATGCCACGTGTTGAACGGGAAGAATTCCTGAATGTGGGCGTTATTGTATTCTGCAAACGTCCTGCTTTTCTTGAAATGAAATATGTGCTGGATGAGAACAGGATAATGGCTTTGTATCCAAAAACGGATATCGAAGATGTGCGTCAACATTTACGGGCATTTGAACAGATCAGCAAAGGAAACAAAGATGCTGGTCCCATTGCATTGCTTGATCATGCTGCAAGGTTTCGTTGGCTCACTGCAAAACGTAGTACAGTGGTGCAAACATCAGCAGTACATCCTGGTATATGTAACGATACAGAGAAGACCGTAGAAAAATTACTTGAACAACTGGTGGTAAGTTAAATGCAAGCAATGATTGAAGTAAAAGGAAAACCGGTTGACGATCAGACACGTTGCACACATTATCATTCAGCTCTTGACGTGATTGCCATTAAATTCAAATGCTGCAATACGTATTACCCTTGCTATTATTGTCACCAGGAAACAGCCGGTCATGCTGCTGAAGTGTGGGGCAAAAATGAATTCGGAACCAAAGCAATTCTCTGCGGTGTTTGCAGGCAGGAGATGACCATTAACGAATATCAAAACAGTAATTATCATTGTCCCCATTGTAGCAGCAGCTTCAACCCCAAATGCAGCAACCATAATCATCTCTATTTCGAGGTAGAATAACTTACTCCTTTTTCTGTTGTAAAAATGGATGTTAATCAGCTAAAAAAATAACATTCGTCATTACCTGCATTTTGCAGATGTTGGATTTTTATACCTGTTATTCAACACACACATTTCTTAACGATTGAATTATTTAGTATGAAAAAAGAGTATTGGATCAACGTAAAACACGTTGACAACAGGCTGGTAATATTTCTTAACGGCGAAACTGTTTGGGACAGTGGTATTGTACATGGTGATCCTGAGATCAACCAATTTATCAATATTACTGATCTCCTGCAGGAACATCCCGAATACAGCAGCGAACTGATTTTCGAAGGATTTAACGACACCTATAATTCGAACGGTGTTAATGATCAACTAAACCCATGGCATTTTCAGTACAGGGTATTTGCAAAAACCATCGATGAAAGCGGAAGGGTAATTCGGGAAATTGATTTAGTACGACCTTATAACGAACGTCATCTTTCCAATCCTAACATAAAAGCGATTGATAATAGTTACCAACTCGCAATGAAAGAACAAGAGTTTAAAGTGATCTCTCATTCACTTTCACAACGTTATTGCCAATAAAGGCTGTAGTGGTTGAGTTTGCTGTATTAAGGTTATGTTCTATTTTCGGGCATGGCTTTTTTAGAGGTAAAGGATTTGTATAAAAAAGAAGGTGATACTGATGCAGTAAATGGCATCAGCTTTACGCAAAATATTTTTCAAAAAATTGGTATTGCCGGCGAAACAGGATCGGGTAAAACAACTTTGTTGAAACTTGTGGCGGGATTGGAGCAACCCGATGCCGGCGAAGCTTTCTTTCTTGATGAAAAAGTATTGGGCCCATGGGATCAACTCATTCCCGGTCATAAAGGCATCGGTTATCTTTCACAACATTTTGAGTTACGGAATAATTATTGGGTTGGCGATTTTCTGGAAATGGCCAACAAGCTTTCGCCTGAACAGGCAATGAAGATTTATACGGTTTGCCAGGTTGAACATTTACTTCGCCGAAGAACGCATCAATTATCAGGCGGCGAAAAACAACGCATTGCGCTTGCACGTTTACTTACAGGTTCCCCCAAACTTTTAATACTTGATGAACCATTTTCCAATCTCGATTTTTTGCATAAGCAAACAATGAAGGAAGTGATTCATGATTTGGGCGAAGAGCTTGGCATCACCTGTATTATGGTGAGTCATGAACCTGCTGATCTTCTTTCGTGGGCTGAAACAATTATTTTGATGAAAGATGGAAAGATTATTCAGCAGGGCGATCCGCAAACGGTTTACCTGAAGCCGGTAAATGAATATGCTGCGGGTTTATTAGGCGATTATAGTTTGATTGATACATCGGCTATTCATTTTACAACAGGGGTAAACAAACAGCAGAAGCTTTTCCTTCGACCGAATCAAATAAAAATCAGCACGAATGGAGTTGCTGCATTAAAAGGAATGGTGAATGCGGTGCATTATCGTGGCGCATATATGTTGGTGGATGTTGTACTTCAACAACAACAGTTTTTTGCTTTGTATGCCGGTCGTACATTACAAAAGGGAGAGGTAGTAGGTTTTAATATTGCCGCCGATGAACAATGGTTTTTGTAAAGAGAATAGTTTACAACACGTCTTCAAATAGAAAAGGTATCGCTAACGGGCGATACCTTTTTTAATAGTTCAGTTATGCTTGCTTAAACCGCTAGTTTTACATTTACCGCACTAGCGCCTTTATGCGTCATTTCAATTTCAAAATTCACTTTATTGTTTTCTTTAATTGCTTCCTTTAAGCTGTTCACATGCACAAACACACTTTCCTGGCTTTGGAGGTCTTTAATAAAACCATATCCCTTTGATTCATTAAAGAAGGTAACAATACCGGTGCGAATAAGATCGGCAGGATCAATTGCCGCTTGTTTTGGTACACCAATTTCAATGTCCTCGAGCTTTACTTCTTTCATTTTGCTGAGGTCGGGTGGAGTAGATGAAATGTTACCATTCTCATCGATGTATGCGATCATATCATCAAATGACTTTGATTTCGCATTTTCTTTACGCTCTTGTTTGCGTTCTTCTTTTTCTTTTTTGCTTTGTTGCTTTTTCTTTTCTCTTTCTTTTTTGTTCCAGTTGTCGGCCATGCGATTAAATAATAATTGAATTCCGTTGCCGGAATGTTTTAAAATAATATAGGAAAGGATAATTGTTTCGGGAAGTCGCATTAAAGATAAGATTTAATCACGAGGCAGGGATGAAAAGAATGAAGCTTGTTTGATGCTTTCCGACGGCTTAGGAAATTAATGACCGCCGTTAGGGCAAAAACCGTATCTTTGCTGCTCTTATTGTTATCTCACCTTGTTTGTGTAGTAGTTACCCTCCTCAAATTTGTGATTGTTAACCTAAGGCAGATAAAGTATCAGAATCCTTTCTGATAGCCTTATCACATTTTTTAATCAAAATTTATTTACGTGTTATTTAACGAATTACAGCTCATTGAGCCTGTATTACAGGCATTGAGCAAAGAAGGCTATACCAGCCCGACACCTATCCAGGAAAAAGCCATCCCCGCCATTTTACAACAAAGAGATTTGTTAGGCTGTGCGCAAACCGGCACTGGAAAAACAGCCGCCTTTACTATTCCTGTTTTGCAATTGATGCATTTGCAACAACAAAATTCTGAAAGAAAGCAGACTCAAGTTCAGACACTCATTCTTACGCCCACACGTGAACTGGCTATCCAGATCGGTGAAAGTGTAAGAGCATATGGTCATTTTCTTAACATCAAACACCAGGTGATCTTTGGTGGTGTACCGCAGTACAGTCAGGTGCAAGCCATCAGGCGTGGTGTTGATATTATCGTTGCTACCCCGGGTCGTTTACTTGACCTGATGCAGCAAGGCCACATCAATCTCAACAACATTAAATACTTTGTATTGGATGAAGCAGACCGTATGCTTGATATGGGGTTTGTGCATGATGTAAAACGCATTATTGCCAAACTACCACAGAAGCGGCAGACGTTATTCTTTTCTGCAACAATGCCTCCCGAAATTCAACAGTTAGCATCAATGTTATTAACCAATCCTGTAAAGGTGGAAGTAACACCCGTATCATCAACTGTTGAAGTGATTCAGCAATCTATTTATTATGTTGAGAAGCAGAATAAATTTCCGTTAATGGTGCAATTGCTGAAAGATGAAAGCATTGAATCGGTGTTGGTGTTTACACAAATGAAACATGCGGCCGATAAGCTGGCGAAGAACCTCAACAATGCTGGCATCCGCACGGAAGCTATTCATGGAAATAAATCGCAGAATGCAAGACAGAATGCATTGAGCAATTTTAAGAAACGTAAAACCCGTGTGCTTGTTGCAACAGATATTGCGGCACGAGGTATTGATATTGACGAGTTAACGCATGTGGTCAATTTCGAGTTGCCAAATGTGCCTGAAACATATGTGCACCGTATTGGTCGTACAGGAAGGGCAGGAGCAAGTGGTATTGCCATTTCTTTTTGTGATTGGAGTGAAAAAACATTTCTTACAGATATTCAGAAGCTGATCAAAAAACAAATACCTGTTATAAAGGATCATGCTTTTGATATCAGCTTTATGCATAATTCACCGGTGGCAGCAACAACTGCTGCAATTGGCACGGCACCTGTAAATAATTTCAGAAGCTCGGGTAGTGGACGCCGTTATGGAAAAACATTTTCACAACGCTAATGGCTAGTAGCGATAGCAAACAGCATTAATATTCATGCCTGCACCAACAGAGGCAAACAGTATAACATCACCGGTTGAAAGCCGGTGATTTTTTAGTTCTTCACGTCGAACAAGATCATACAGAGTGGGAACTGTAGCAACCGAACTATTACCAAGCCAATGAATACTCATAGGCATTATATGTTCGGGTGCTTCCATGTTATATAATTTATACAACCGGCTGATAATTCCTTCATCCATTTTTTCGTTAGCCTGGTGAATAAATACTTTCTTAAGATCGGTAATCGCTACGCCGCTTTTATCCAGGCAGTCTTTCATAGCAGCAGGCACATGTTTCATGGCGTACTCATACACTTTTCTTCCTTTCATTTTAATAAAACGCACATGTGGATCATTATCCGGATGAAACGAAGGCCCCATGTTAATATAATCCACTTCTTCCAACGCATGTGTTTGAACCGATGCACTGAGAATACCCGCACCATTATCACCCGATTCTTTGTATTCCATTACAGCGGCACCTGCGCCATCACTGAAAATCATACTATCACGATCGTACATATCAATTACTCTTGATAAAGTTTCAGCACCAACAATCAAAGCTTTCTTTGCTACACCAGCCTTGAAAAATGCATCGGCCTGTATCACACCTTGTAACCAGCCGGGGCATCCAAACAAAATATCATAGGCTACACAGTTAGGATTTTTAATGCCAAGCTTGTGTTTAATAGTTGCTGCAAGTGATGGCACTGCATCGGTTTGTATTGTATGCTTTAATACATTGCCGAAATTGTGTGCTACAATCAGTTGATCGATGGTTTCAGGATCAACACCACTATTTTCCAAAGCATTCTTTGCAGCCACGGCACCAATGTCGGCAGTGCTGAGATCATCTGATGTGTATCGACGTTCTTCAATACCTGTGATCTGTTTAAACTTTTCAACTATTTCTGCGGGAGCTGTAGGAAGCGGCTGATGATCTTCAGAATAAAATAAATGTTTTGCAAAATCTGCATTGCTTTGAACAACTGGTGGAATGTAAGAGCCTGTGCCTGTAATAACAGATCGTTGCATATAATAATCCTTTAAGTAAAAAAGCTGCCTGCAAGTGTTGCAGACAGCGGTATAGGCTGTTAGTGTAAGGACAGCTAAATGAGTTTATAGCTCTTATTCAGCCACTGCTATTTCATTATTTTCAAGTTCTGTGCCATCTTGTGTTGGCTCAACTTCAAGTGGATGATGTTTGATGGTAAGTTGAAAGTCATTATTCATCGAAAACTCAAACCAACGTTGCGAAAGATAACCTCTTGTTGAATCATCTTCCTGCATAACAGTTGCAAACTCTTTAGCAAACGGAGAATGTTTTGCGTGTGAGTTTAATCTTCCTTTTTTCAATTCAATATTGTTGAAGCTGTATTTGATTTTGCGGCCACCTGCAGCACGCTCAAAATCGGTTTGATTTACCTTTAATACCTGATCTTCCTGCGCCGATTTTTTCATCAGGATTAAAATAACGGGTAAATATTTCTTCCAGGTTTGTGTAAACATATTCAGAGTTTTTATTACCGGTTTTAGTTTGATTCACTTAAACGTGTAAATTCTGCACCATTAAAAATGCGGGCAAGGCTGCTGTCTTTGGTTTTTTTCCACTCTTCAAGTTTCGACTCCGACACAATGCGCCAAAAATTCTTACTTTTCAGCTCATCATAATCGTGGTTGCGGATAAAAACACCCTTTACTGTATTACGTTGTTTAAAATGGATATTCACTTGTGTGAGGTTACCCGTTTTTGCTTCAATAAACTTTTCGATCATGTCATTCGTCATGCTGTATTCCGGTTGTAAGGATAAAAAAATGCGTTGTAAGTAAGTGTCACCACCTGTTTGTCCGTGGTTTATCTTCACGGGGTCTTGCTTCCGTAACTTTTATTGGTCGGCCTCCGGCTGATGATCCGTTTAATTCATCAATGGCTTTCTGTGCTGCAGCATCATCCTGCATTTCCACAAATCCAAAACCCCGGCTCTGGTTGCTGAACTTATCCATAATTACTTTTGCCGACGATACTTCGCCATAAGAACTAAAAAGCTGTTTTAACTCTGCATCCTGCACATTAAAACCTAAATTGGAGACATAAATATTCATACCGAAAGAATTTATATAATTGATCTTGAGCAGAATACTGGTGTAAAAGAAAAATACGAAGTAGAAAATGATAATTCGCTTACAAGAGTTACTCAAATGACAGGTAAAGGTAGCTTTTATCGGCCGCTTCGGTCGATTTATTTTGCTGGCTCGGGATCACGGTTCATCAGATATTACAAGAGCTCTTATATTTATCGCTCAATTGATCTTATGCAGCAACGAATAGCCCAACTGGCATTGGTAGTGAGAGACTACGACGAAGCCATTGCATTTTACAGGGATAAACTCAAATTCAGTTTAATAGAAGATACAAAGCTCAGTGACACAAAGCGATGGGTAGTGATGGCACCGCCGGGTAACAGTAACACGTACTTATTACTGGCAAAAGCTGCCAACGAAAAGCAACTGGCAAGCGTGGGTAATCAAACAGGAGGCCGTGTGTTCCTGTTCCTACACACCGATAACCTGTTACGGGATTATGAACGCATGAAAGCCGATGGAGTACAGTTTGTGCGTGAGCCGTCGGTTGAGGAATTTGGAACTGTAGCGGTGTTTGAAGACT
The DNA here is from genome assembly GCF_057361365.1 of Lacibacter sp. Taxonomy (NCBI): domain Bacteria; kingdom Pseudomonadati; phylum Bacteroidota; class Chitinophagia; order Chitinophagales; family Chitinophagaceae; genus Lacibacter; species Lacibacter sp. Next base: position 152,709 of record NZ_JBMQSG010000015.1, read on the forward strand.
TGTACGGCACGCTCTGGGATATGATTGAACCTTCCTCCAAATAACCTCAAACTGTCAGAATGTTTATCCCCTCCCTGGAGGTGCCGCAGCATTTTACGAAAACGGAGTAAGTGTAAGGGGTGGGTTCACTTTAAATCAAACTCAATACATCTTTAATCGACGGAAAAGTATCCTGCATATAAGTTGAAAGATCTTTTTTCTTCACCCATTTTATGTCATTGATATCTTCTTCGGTTTGTGGCCTTATGTTCTGCGGTCCCTTCACTTTCATTTTATACCAATGTGAGTCTTTGAGAATATGTTTTCCAAACTCATCGTATGTATGATAGGTGATGGTGATAGGCTTTTTCAGTTCCGGTTTTTGCAAACCGGTTTCTTCCTCCACTTCACGAACGGCACATTGCTCAATGGTTTCACCGGGATCAAGTTTGCCCTTTGGTAAATCCCATTTCCCCCGCCTGTGGATGAGTAGATATTCCCCTTTTTCATTCTCTACCAATCCACCAGCTGCAGTTACAATGGTAAAGTGTTTGAAGAATGCTTTCTTCAGTTTCTCCAGGTCTTCGCTCCATAGAATTCCTGCGTGAAACTCCTCCTTTACTATCTCATGTAACAATGATTTAATTGCGGGCCCGGAGATCTCGTCAATAAACACTGCATCTGGGTGATGCATATACTCATGGATCATTTCATCGATCTCGTTGCAGAGAAAAACCGGCTTATCGCCAAAGTAAATTTTGATGTACATACGCAGGTTAAAAGTTATGGGTTAAAGGTAGAAGGTTGAAGCCGATTGTTGCCTATTGCTTATTGTTTATGCTTGTTGACAATTGACGGTTGCCAACAGCTAACCGCTTGCAGCTTGCAGCTCTTTCTCTACCTTCGCCGCATGACAAATGAACAAGCTGTAGCCGAGAAATTATTACAAGTTAAGGCCATTCGTTTAAATGTAAAAGAGCCCTTTACCTGGGCCAGTGGATGGAAGAGCCCGATCTATTGCGATAACCGCAAAGTATTATCTTTTCCGCACGTGCGTGAATTCATTAAAAGTGAGATGTGCAATGTGATCTTTGAACAGTTTCCTGATGCTGAATTGTTGGCTGGCGTAGCCACAGCCGGTATTGCCTGGGGAGCAATGGCAGCCGACCAGTTGAAACTCCCATATATCTATGTTCGGCCAAAGCCAAAAGAGCACGGATTGGGCAACCAGATCGAGGGATCATATGAACCGGGACAAAAGGTGGTGGTGATCGAGGACCTGATCTCTACGGGTAAAAGCAGCCTGCAGGTGGTGGAGGTGTTGAAAGCCGCCGGTGTGGAAATAATCGGGATGGTTTCCATCTTCAATTATGGTTTTGATGCGGCAAAGAATGCCTTTGCAACAGCTGGCGTGGAATATAAATCGCTTACAAACTATCCAACGTTGATTCAACTGGCCATTGAAAAGAATATTGTGGAGGCGGGTGAACAGCAAGTTTTGTTAAAATGGAGTGCCGACCCGGCCAATTGGAAGGGAATCGAGTAATTTCATTCAAAATTTACCGCATGAAAACATTATTAAGCGTACTCTTTCTGGCTGTAACCCTCTGTGTATCGGCGCAATATAAAAAGCCCGTTGTAGTGCAGATAAAAACACCCCAGGCACAATGTGCCGAGTGCAAAGACATGATCGAGAAGTTCATGAAAGTGGAAGAGGGTGTGGCCAAAGTTGTGGTGGACATTCGTAAAAAAATAACCACCATCACTTACCTCAGTGATCGCACCAATATTGAAAACATTCGTGCAGCGATCAATAATATTGGTTTCGATGCTGACGATGAAAAGGCGAACGAAGAACAGTACAAACGTTTAGGTATTTGCTGTAAACGTGTGGAAGATGGTGGCGGACCACCGAAGAAGAATTAGAATTTTATATCAGCCGGTTGTGCAAGCACCCGGCTTTTTTGTGCCTGCAACTTTCTCGCTCGTGCTTGTCTCTTCCGTGTTTCCTTCGCAGCTTCTTCGGAGTTTCTTCGGATAACTCCGAACAAAACACGGCAAAGGTCCGAAGAAGGTACGAACCAGACCTGAAGAAAGGCAATGACACTATCGCCTGGAAACGGAAAGATAAAGGCAGGATAAAGCCGCTTAAAGCGTATTTAGAGCGCTTACCTAAGAGAACAGATATCTACCCGTAACAAGATAAAAACGAACTGATCAGTAATGCACGAGGAGCTCAAGATCTAAAATTTATGGCTTCGGCTCAAATAAACCCACCTCATGTTTTCCTTCATATGCCAGCGGAATAGTTTTATAAATTCCCCCAATTCCGGCCGTAATCACTCCCGATGCTCTCACCGTAACCTCACGACTCGAAATGGCCGACCAGGCATTTTTGAACACATTCTTCATATCGGTTTTGATCCGGAGGGGAATAATAAAATCTGACTTTCTGGCAACCTTAATCAAGGTATCACTAACCGCCCTTCCTAAAAAAACGTCATCGACATACACATCACATTCGGTGTGGCTCACCCGAAAACCGATTCGGTTAGGGTTGTTGTACACCAGCTCCATGTACACGGTTGTTTCATTTAACCCGATCGACTCGAGCCGCAGGTTTTGAAATTCCTTGTATTCCGGAATTTTAAAACTGTTGCAGGAAAGGCCAAAGAAGGCAATCAAAAAAAGGAGTGAAGCGAGTCGGTACACGGTCATCTTGTTTTGCTGCAAATTAAGCGAACCCACGGATATTTCTTCAGCCAGCTTTCTAAGAAGCCTTAAATTTGCGCTAAAATAGTTAGTGGGGAAAGGAGTGAGGAGCCACCAAAAAGGAAGCCCAAAATTGTAGTTGTACTTGTTTGTGGTAAATAGCTGTTTTTAAAATAGTTAATGAATTTTAATCTAATTTAAATTAATAGTTATAAGCGCTTAAAAATCAATCATTCGGCCTTTATTTCATATAGCTGGATATAGAAAAATAGAATCGTAAAATAATGTCAATACATACTGAAATACAATATTTTGGCGATATTTACTCTTATTTAAAGTTTATCAATTCTTCAAATGCTTTTTTTTCTCCATATGAAAGCTGGTTCCGTGGGCAACATTTTAACCGTACGAGGCTGATGGGTGCAAATGGGCCCCTCCCTCTCTCCGTTCCTTTGGAAGGTGGGCGTGATCAAAAAGCAAAATGGAAGGATGTGAAGATCAATTATGCCGAACCCTGGCAACGGATTCACTGGCGGGGTATCCACGACAATTACCGGAAAGCTCCCTGGTTCGATGACTATGCTCCGGGTCTTGAACAACTGTTTTTAAAAAAGGAGAAATTCCTGCTCGACCTTAACCTTGCGACCATGAACTATTGCCTTGATCGATTGAAATTGAAGGTTGACATTTTGGCTTATCCTGAGGAAGAAGTGGATCAGCAAGCTGCTCAAAGGTTTAAAAAACCGGAGACATTGCCGACAGAAATATTCCCTGTTTACCAACAGGTTTTTTCTGAACGTCATGGTTTTGCGGCCAACCTAAGTATTCTCGATTTGCTTTTATGTGAAGGACCACTTGCATCAACTTATCTCCGCAGTATAAAAAATTCTTCAACTTAGTAAAGCGGGCTGCTGTCGTGTACAAGAAAACACTTAACTTGTACGTCCACATCCACATGCTTGCGTAATGAGAAAATTGATGTTGATGTCAGCTTTCCTCGTGCTGACTAATCTGTACTCCTTCTCCCAGGATTTCTCCAATAAAGGAAGAGACTTTTGGGTTGCTTACGGTTATCACCAGGTGATGACATCGGGCAACAACCAGGAAATGGTGTTGTACTTTGCCGCCGATGTAGCCACTAACGTTACAGTAACAATTCCAGGCTTAGGTTATTCGGCTACTTATGCTGTTGCTGCAAATTCTGTTACCGCATCTGGTCCTTTGCCAAAAGCAGGAGCACAGGATGCCCGATTGATGAATGAAAGTTCCGCTCCCGAAAACAAAGGCATTCATATTACCAGCGATCAGCCTATTGTGGCATATGCTCATATTTATAATCAGAGTGTATCTGGTGCTACCATTCTTTTTCCAACTAATACATTGGGGCGTGAGTATTACTCCATCAATTTTCAAAACAGATCAAATACAGTAAATGCTAATTCATGGGCATATGTAATTGCAGCCGATACGGGAACAACAAGCGTTGAAATTATCCCAAGTCAGCCAACACTTAACCATGCTGCCGGGGTGCCCTTTACGGTAAAGCTCACACAAGGGCAGGTATATAATGTTATGGGGCAGTTTACAAATGCCGCTACAGGAGGGAACCATTCGGGTGTTGATTTGACTGGTACATTAATCCGCTCCATTAATACCGGTAGTGGTTGTAAAAAAATTGCCGTGTTTTCGGGAAGCGGTCGTATCAGTATCACTTGTCCTAACAATACCAATGCTTCATCGTCTGATAATTATATGGCGCAGGCATTTCCTAAGAATGCATGGGGTAAAAAATATTTAACAGCAACAGCATCGAACCCTCAATCGTATAACCTGTACAGGATCTGTGTATCCAGCGCAAGTACCGTCGTGAAAGTAAATGGTGCAGCGCTTCCTGCTGCTTCATTAACGGGTGGGTTTTATTATGATTTACCGTTAACCAATCAACCCATGCTGATTGAAGCCGATAACCCGATTACAGTTGCCCAATATTTCACTTCGCAGGGAGCATGCGGAAATGGTTCGCCGGGAGATCCTGAAGTAATTTATTTAAGTCCCGTTGAACAAAATATTAATAAGGTTATCTGGAATGCTACATCAAACTTTGCCATTACGCAGCATTATATAAATGTGGTGATACCAAACAAAGGCACAGGGGTGAGTTCATTTCGTTTGAAAGATGCAGGCGGAAATACATTGCCAACAGGAACCTTCACCACTCACCCAGGCGATGCAAACTATTCTTATCTCAAGCAAGCGTTGCCTACTTCAGGAATTTACACCATTCAATCCGATTCTGGTTTTAATGCTATTGCCTATGGTTTTGGCAATGCTGAATCGTATGGTTACAATGCAGGTACTAATGTGATCGACTTGTATCAATATGTTACCACGCAGAATGCAAATGCCGTGATTAAAAGTCCAATTACCTGTAAAAGTTCCCCATTCTTTTTATCGCTCACACTTCCTTATTTACCCATCAGTATGAAATGGGATTTCACAGGTTATCCGGATGTGATCGACAATGCACCGGTGGCTGATTCAACATTTTTACTGAATGGGAAAACACTCTATGTATTTAAGCTGCCCGGCAATTACATTTATAATACAGCAGGGAAGTATCCGGTAGTAGTTACTGTAAACAATCCTACACCTGATGGATGTTTGGGTGAACAGATCATCAACTTCGATCTTGAAGTGCTTGATCCACCGACGGCAAGTTTTTCATGGGCCAATACGCCTGCGGCAGGTTGCACCGATTCGTTGATCGTTTTTACGGGTATCAATACAAGCAGCGGCCGAGCCATCATAAAACATTATTGGGATTTTGGCGATGCAACAACTGCAAACACATTTAATCCTTCAAAGGCGTTTACTAATCCCGGTCAATTCAAGATCCGATACGTTGCCATGACAGATGCCGGATGTTTAAGTGATACAACAGAAAAATTCATAACTGTCGCAAAGGCACCCGTGGCGAAGTTTGGTATTATCGATCCATTGTGTGTTAGCAAAACACTTACGTTCAAAGATTCGTCTTTCTTACCTGGAGGTTTTGGTTCCATAACCAACTGGACATGGAATACCGGGACGGGTGCTGCAATTAATAATACAACAGCTGCAAACGTTACCTCAAGTTTTGCCGCAACCGGAAACTATACGGCTACACTTCAATTGAAATCAAGTACAGGTTGCTTAAGTCCTGTTTATTCGTTGCCATTTACCATCAGGCCAAATCCTGTTGTTGATTTTAATGTTTCCTATGGTTGTATGCCTAATCCTGTGATCAATTTCAACAGCACTTCAACTATTGCTGACGGTTCACAAAGCCAATTTAGCTATCTCTGGAATTTTGGTGATGCCGCAAGTGGAGCGTTGAACAATGCGGTGATACAAAATCCATCGCACCAATATCCATCTGTTGGCCCCTTCAATGCGAAATTAAAAATCACCACACCTTATGGTTGCGTTGATTCAACTACAAAAGCAGTAGATAAAATTTATCCGCAACCAAAAGCCGATTTTACTGCACCTGCTGAAGTATGTTGGCAAACACCAGTAGCATTCACCAATGCTTCAAACGGGTTTACGCATCCTGTTACAAAGTGGGAGTGGAGGTTTAGCGATGGTACTTCGTCAACGCAAAAAGATCCCGTTAAGAATTTTGCAAATCCCGGAACTTATACCGCAACACTTTGGGTGTTCACCGATCAGAATTGCGTAAGTGATACCGTTGTCAAAACTGTTGTTGTGAATCCCAGACCAACTGCAAGTTTTACAACCAGCAGTTTGCTTTGTGAAAAAAATGTAGTGACGTTTACAAACACATCCACTTCCAACGTAGGAACAATTACAAGAACCGATTGGTATATAAGTGCCGGCACCATCATATCCAGCAATCAATTTGCTCTTCACACTTTTCCGGCGTGGGGCAATTATAACATTCGTGTTGTTGCTGAAAATTCAAAAGGTTGTATCAGCGATACGTTGTATCAAACAGTTCAGATCAACCCTTTACCTAAAGTTGGATTTATATTACCTGAAGTTTGTTTAAGTGATGCACAAGCGATCTTTACTGATACATCATCGATTGCGGATAACAGCGCAGCGCAGATGAGTTATCTCTGGAAATTCAATACAGGTTCTCCTGCTGTTGCACCTGGTCCAAACCCGGTAACGAGCACATCTAAAATTCCATCGGTAAAATTTAATAAAGCAGCTGACTACTTATTATCACTCCAAGTAACATCAAAAGATGGTTGTCGTGATTCAGTGACTGGCATCCCTTTCACTGTGAATGGCTCTATTCCAAAAGCTGATTTCTTTGTTCCTTCAGCAAGTGTACTTTGCAGTAACCAGGATGTAGAATTGGAAGACAGATCAACAGTTGATTTTGGTAATATAACCAAAGTGGAAATTTATTGGGATAATGCTGCTGCACCAACTGTTATTGAAACAGATGATCAGCCAGCGCCGGGTAAAGTGTACAAACATCGTTATCCTGAATTTCAATCGCCTTTGACTAAAACTTACCAGGTTCGTTATAAATCTTATTCGGGTATTCTTTGTGTTGATGAAGTGATTAAAACAATCACAATTAATGCAAGTCCGCTTACGCAGTTCAATGCATTGTTTGGAGTTTGTTTGAACGATGTGCCTTTCCAGTTAATGCAGGGTAATGAAATGGGTGGCTTGAGTGGGACAGGCGTTTATACAGGTCCGGGAGTAAATGCAAACGGATTATTTAATCCGAATAATGCAGGTGTTGGCACACATAACATCCGCTATACATTTAATGCAAGCAATGGTTGCGTAAGCACAAGCGATCAAACTATTGAAGTGTGGCCAATACCAACTGTAAATGCAGGTGCCGATCTTACTGTGCTTGAAGATGGCGTCCGCAAGATTACAAATGTTATAGCCAGTGGAACAGGTTTGCAATTCCTTTGGTCGCCTTCAACTTACCTGGATAATGTAAATCTGCAATTACCAACTATCCTGCAACCAAAAGACGATATCACTTACACACTCTCCGTCACTAATGGTTATGGTTGTAAGGTAACAGACGATCTGTTTGTAAAGATTCTAAAAGCACCAACACCACCAAATACATTTACACCAAATGGCGATGGTATTAATGATTTCTGGGAAATTAAATTCCTGAATGATTATCCCGGGGCAGTGATTGAAGTATATAATACAGTGGGAACAATCATGTTTCGTTCTATCGGTTATTCCACACCGTGGGATGGAAAGTTCAAAGGATCACCATTGCCGGCAGGTACTTATTACTATGTACTTGATCCAAAGAATGGTCGCAAGCAGATAAAAGGTTATGTAACTATTTTACGATAAGCAGCAGGAAAGATGAAAAAGCAATTATTAGTTGTTGGTTTGTTGGTGATGGGAATAGTGGCTACAGCACAGCAACGTCCGCATTATACACAGTACATTTTAAATCCTTATGTGCTTAACCCGGCATTAACAGGAATAGAAAATTATACCGACATCAAACTCAGTTACCGTAATCAATGGGTGGGTTTTCCCGGAGCACCACAAACGGTTTATGCAACTATACATACACCCATAGGTAAAGAAGACTATCGTACCAGCGCCACATCGTTTGCGGTGCCGGGCGAAAATCCAAGAGGAAAACAATATTGGGAAGAGTATACCGCTGCCCCGGCGCATCACGGGGTAGGAGCAAGTGTGGTGAATTATAAAACAGGCTATATCAACCGTTTTTTTGCAACTGCCTCTTATGCTTATCACTTAGGACTGTCGCCGAAACTTAATTTATCGGCTGGCTTTGCAGCAGGTATTTCGGGAGTGAATGTTGATGCGGCTAAAATACAACTGGCAAATCCTGTTGATCCTGCAATTGGCGGCTTCACCAGTGAACTGCGTAAAATAAAACCTGAGCTCAATGCAGGTGTGTGGCTTTATTCTGATCAGTTTTTTGCAGGTGCATCAGTGCAGCAGATCATTCCACAGAAAATAAATTTAGTTGATAATGATCTGTATAAATCAACCCTGATACCGCATGTATTTGTTACAACCGGTTATCGTGTGCTTGTGGGCGAAGATGTGAATGTGATGCCATCAGTTATGCTGCGTTATATTCCAAGCATGCCTGCGTATGTTGATGTAAATGTAAAAGCACAATACCAGGATCGTTTCTGGATAGGAGGTAACTATCGTATTAAAGAAGGCTTTGCTGCCATGGCTGGTTTCAATATTTCAAACGTGGTGAATGTAGGTTATGCTTACGATGTCAATAATTCAAAGTATCTCCTGCAATATGCACAAAGAGGCACACATGAAATTGTGATCGGCTTTTTGTTGGGAAACAAGTACGGCGATCTTTGTCCACGCCGTGTTTGGTAACGTTACAACCTGATCACTTCTAATTTTCTTATGATTCTTTTTGGTTGAGGAGGAGCTTGCTGCTGAAGATTTTGTCCATGCCCCTGCATTTGAACCTGCAATGAATCAGGACATCCGCAAGGTGACTGATTCATCGTGCGGAGATGATTATTTTCTAAAATGATTTGTACATGTTGTTGGGCCATCTGCAGTTCTTCACGTAAATCTTGTTCATTATACAAGTACGCAATTACAGGTGTTGAAGAACGAAGACGGCTTTTCACCTGTGCGTTATCGGTAGTATCTTTTCTTGGTTTACGGTTGATGGTAAATTTAGTTTTGATACGTTCTTTCTTTTCATCATCTGCAGCCTGCTGCTGACCATTTCCTTTTGAGTGTTTGTAAAAATCTTCGCTGGTAAAATATTCACGGAACATAATTTCGGGAAGTGGATGACCTTCAAATGTAAAATTGAACTGGCCATTTAATTTATGCATCAGTGAATCAAAATTTGATCCTTTGGGATATTGCATCATAGTTGTGCCACCACTGTTGCGCATTTTTTGCTGAGGGAAATGTTCACGCCATTTCTTTAAGCGCTCAACATTATCGGCATATACTTCCATCTCTTTCCCACGTTCAGAAACAAGAGCAGAATCGTAGCGGCGATACATTCTCACACCTGGCTTTTGTCCTGGTTCAGGTAAAGGAACACGCATGCCTGGTTTCACCAGTTGCTCAAACCATTCAGCAGGCATATCATCAAAGATCACTTTATCAAACTTAATTTCTTTGTCTTCAATTTCATTCCAAACAAGAATATCTTCCTCTTTTAACTCTGGCTTTAGTTCAAGACGTATTTTTTGTGTTTCATCACGTAGGAGCACCGCTTGGTCTTTTTGTTTCATTACTTCGTCTGTAGTGAAATAAACGGTCTTTATTTTTTCTTTCAGCGGCTGTTCTTTTGATGCAACCTGTTTTACTTCTTTTACCGGTTGACGTTCTTTGATCAACCAACCCATTAATGCAAACACAACTGTAAAGAGGAGCAAGGCAAGCAATCTTGTACTGATCTTATTTTTTTCAGCAGGTATATTCAGAATACGCTTTACACGATCCATGAGGTGATGTTTGTTATCGCCCAATGCCATTACCAGTTGTGGATTCTGAATTCTTGCTTTCTCCACATTTAACAATGCTTCAGCATATACCGCTGCATTTTGCTGAAAGGTCATTACTTGATCATCGCAACTGTTTTCCCTTTCTCTTCTGGCAATACCGATCAGTAATAAAGCAAAGGGATTAAAGAACAACATGGTTTCTGAAACAGAAAGCAACAGGTTCCAGAAATAATCGTTGCGTTTGATGTGTGCCAATTCATGCAACAATACAGCTTCTAATTGTGCAGCTGTTAAATGCGTAACTGCTGTTGCAGGTAAAAGAACAATTGGTTTTAAAAAGCCAAGGGTAGCAGGTATGTCAATTTGTTTGCTGATATAAAGTTGAACAGGCCGTTGCAAGCCGATTGTTTCAACGAGGTACGCAAAAAACTCCTGCATATCGTCATTAACGGAACTCAGGCCTTTATAGCGAAGAGAATTGGCAGCCTGTAGTTGCACGATCAATTTCATACCAAACCAAAGCAATACAAATAAGTAAGCAATGGAGAGATAGGGGAGAACAAATTGAATTTTGTAATCGAGCCAGTTGAAGAAAAGTTCCCAGCGATTATCTTTTGTAAAACTGCTCAGCAAAGAATTATTGAGATTTCCTTCGCTGATGATAAGTGATGTTTTATGTTGCAACTGTTGTTGCCAACGTAACGAAATACCAGAAATAAACCATGCAAACCCGCCTAATGCAAAAACAGTACTGATGAAATTTTTTACAGTGGCCTGTTTAATGCGAAATAAAAATACAAGCAGTTGATAAAGCAAAAATAACAGCCCCATTTGCCAGATGCTGTCGGCAATTGCTTTTCCCAATGCTTGTAAAAATGCAGATTGGAATAGTTCCTGCATACGATTACTGCTGTTTCAGGTTATCGATTAGTTTTTGAATTTCGTCGAGCTCTTCTTTCGATGCTTTGTGGTTACCCAGTGCCTGCATCACTAATTGTGACGAAGAACCCTGGAACAATGTATCGATCATCTTGCCTACAAATTGCTTTTGCGTTTTTTCACGTGAGATGAGCGGGGCATATTTATGCGTCTTATTACTTTCATCACGTTTCACCATTCCTTTTTCATGCATGATCTGCATCAGTTTAAGGGTGGTGGTGTAACCCGCATCTTTTGTTTTGCTCAATTCTTCGTGCACGTCTCTTACGGTAGCTTCGCCACGCTCCCATAAAACACGAAGAATTTCCAATTCACTTTCTGTAGGCTTCGTTTGCTTAATATTCATTATTTACGACTTGTTTCGTATCAAATATACGATCCCATTCGTAAAAACCAAGACCGTTTGTAAAATTCAGAATAGGTTAACAAAGCAGGGCACAAAAAAACCGCTCAACGAGGAGCGGTTTGTAACGGACATCAAAGGAAACAATTATTTTTTCTCGAGTTTCACTGAATCCACGATGGTGATTTGACCAAGGGTTACAGCTACGGCACGGGTTGATGTTTTATGAATAGTGTCGTTAGGCACATAAGAGAACGTATAGCTACCTGCAGGAATATCTTTGATGAGGTAGTTACCATTGCCTACCTGTGTAAATGTTGATGCAATTGTATCTGGTCCTTTGATTGCATAGATTGTGCTCACAATAGAATCCGGAGCAACTACACCCTTCACACTACCGCCCGATGGAACAAATGAAAGTACACGCACTACAGGTTTCAGAATATAATTACCGCTGTTGCCTGCTTTTACAATTGATTTACCTGCATCAAAATCAAGAATCATACGATAAAGAATACCCCCTGTAACATCTTGCTGTATCTGCACTTTCAAACCCGACTGTTGTGCACTTGGGGTAGAAAGATTAATTTTCTGACCATCTTTTGTAATGATGTAATTGTTATCGCCAAGCAGGAGACGGATCTGAGAAATACGACCTACAGGAATTTCAGCGTCAGCAAGGATGGTGTCCTTACCGTTAGTGAAGTTGAGGAGGTTGTAAAGTCCGGGATAAGAGTTTGCTAAAGTGATTTCAGCGCTATCGCCCATTTTAATAGCGATACCTTCAATATCAACCCAAACTTCTTTTACATTAGGATCCGGTGCATCCGTTAAACGAACCTGTAAGCGGGGTTTATCACCATTACTCTTGTTTTTCTGGCAGCCAACAGCCAGTAATACTGTAGCCATGATTACAAATCCAGAAAGAACGGTACTGAATTTCAGTTTCATAAAGTAAATTTTATTGTTAAGAATTCAATTCGCTTGCAACTATCCAAACATCATTCCAGTTTTAACAAAAGAGGAGTTTATCGTGTTTTTTTTGGCTATAAATGAAAAACCCCGGAGTAAAATTCCGGGGTTCCTTCACGAAAAAAAAATAATATGATCGTTAATTCACTTCGATCTTTAATTGTGTTTTACCGTTCAGCAGTGATTGATATTTCTCCAACACTTCTTTCGGCTGTACAGCACCGTTAATGCTGAGTTGATCGTCTTTTACTTCAATGCTGAATTTCTTTGCATCTACCAAACCATCAGCAACAATTGCTGCAACAAACGGGTTTTCAAATTTTGTATCGGTTGATGCAGTTGTTTGTTCCATTTTTACTTCTACTTTTTGTTCATGCTTTGCATGGCCACCTGTGCCGTACATCTGTGCAAGAGTAGGCGCAATTACCAGTGAAACAATAGACATCAACTTGATCAAAATGTTCATTGATGGACCAGAAGTATCTTTAAACGGATCACCAACAGTATCACCAGTTACAGATGCTTTATGTGGCTCTGATTTTTTATAGTAGGTTTCACCATTGATCTCAACACCTTTTTCAAAACTCTTCTTCGCATTGTCCCACGCACCACCAGCATTGTTCTGGAACATTCCCATTAATACACCACTTACAGTAGCACCAGCAAGGAAACCACCTAAAGCTTCAGGTCCCATTGCAAAACCAATGATCAATGGAGAAGCAATGGTGATAGCACCGGGCAACATCATTTTTTTAATAGAAGCTTCTGTTGAAATCGCCACGCATTTATCGTACTCAGGTTTGCCTGTACCTTCCATAATACCCGGAATGGTACGGAACTGCCTGCGCACTTCTTCCACCATTGCCATTGCTGCTTCACCCACTGCACGAATAGCCAGCGAAGAGAAGATGAATGGAATCATTGCACCTACAAATAAACAAGCCAATACATCAGCTTTATAAATATCGATACCACTGATACCTGCAACGCCAACAAAGGCAGCAAATAAAGCCAGCGCTGTTAAGGCCGCAGAAGCAATGGCAAAACCTTTACCTGTTGCAGCAGTAGTGTTACCAACCGCATCCAACACGTCGGTTTTTTCACGCACTTCTTTTGGTAGCTCACTCATCTCCGCAATGCCACCGGCGTTATCAGCAATTGGTCCAAAGGCATCAATCGCCAATTGCATCGCAGTGGTCGACATCATACCAGCGGCAGCAATAGCCACACCATATAAACCAGCACATAAGAATGAACCATAAATACCAGCAGCCAATACAAGAATTGGGAGGAAGGTAGATTCCATACCTACTGCCAAACCGCCAATAACGTTGGTAGCATGACCTGTCGAAGACTGGCGGATGATACTCAGCACGGGGCGTTTACCCATAGCTGTATAATATTCTGTAATGATGCTCATTAAAGCACCTACTACCAAACCAACTGCAATAGCTCCCAATACACCCCATTTGGTAAATTCAGCACCACGCAGCACCATTGTTTCAGGAAGAATAAAATAAACCAAACCAACACAGGCGATAGCTGTAAGAACGATCGATCCCCAGTTACCCATGTTCAAGGCTTTCTGCACATTATCTGTACTGATGCCTGCGCTGTCGCTTACACGAACCATCCAGGTACCAACGATAGAAAACAGAATACCAATACCAGCGATCATCATCGGTAATAAGATAGGAGCCATGCCACCAAATGCATCAATTGATTTGGTTTCCTGGCCGAGCACCATTGTTGCCAATACAGTAGCTACATAAGAACCGAACAGATCGGCACCCATACCCGCCACATCACCTACGTTGTCACCCACGTTATCGGCAATGGTGGCAGGGTTACGTGGATCATCTTCAGGGATACCAGCCTCCACTTTACCAACCAGGTCAGCGCCAACGTCGGCCGCTTTTGTATAAATACCACCACCTACACGGGCAAACAGGGCAATTGACTCAGCACCCAATGAAAAGCCGGTAAGCACTTCAATAGCCGTGAGCATTTCTGCACCATTTACATCTGCACCTGCAGGAACAAAGATGGCTTTGAGAATAATAAATAAGCCGCCCAAACCAAGCACAGCCAAACCTGCCACACCGAGGCCCATTACAGAACCACCCGTGAACGACACGTTTAACGCTTTGCTTAAGCTCGTACGAGCAGCATGAGCAGTGCGTACGTTACTTTTTGTAGCGATCTTCATACCTATATAACCGGCTGTAGCGCTAAACACCGCACCCATAACAAAGGCAAGGGCAATGCTCCAGTGACTGTTAGGGTTTGCCATTGACATAACGCCTAATAGAATGGCAACGATTACCACAAAATAGCCAAGTACTTTCCACTCAGCTTTTAAGAAGGCCATTGCACCTTCAGCAATGTAATTACTGATTTCCTGCATGCGTGGATTACCGGCTTCCTGCTTAGAAACCCAGTTGTACTTTACAAACATGTACAGCAACCCCACGACTGCCATAGCGGGAACGAGATAAATCAAATTCTCCATAAACAATTATTCGTGTTGTGATTTTTTTAGCAACAATCTCCTTGTTTTACAGCTGGGAGATCGAGGGCGGCAAAGATAGGGGAATGAGGGTAAAAATGAAGGTACTGTTGGAGGGTGGGGAAAACGGGAGAAGTCGATGTCTGATTTATGATTTTTGATATATGATATTTGGTTGCCGATAGCACAATCCGGCCTTGAGGTGGAAGCAGCGGCTTGCTTCGGCTGTCGGATTTATACGTCGTTAACGCTTTAAGTACGCTTTATCTAGCTAGTATGGTGGGAGTATCCTGCCTTGAGGATGGGTCAAGATGAAGAAATGTCTAGTCCTAAAATAACTATACAGGTGAGTGAATAAATCCTGAATTAGCTATTCATCCTGAACGGTTAATCTTAAAAAAGCTATACAATTCCGGCTAGCCTGTCTTCCCTCAGCATCGAGCCGGGCGAATAAAACCAGCATTTCGGTTACAAGTCCGTTGAAGTTTGGCGTGAAGGAAGCTTTCCCAAAGGCAGCGGCAGAGTTGTTTGGGTGGGATGGGTTGAAGGCATTGACCGATGTGGAAGGCAAGTTGCCCTTTTTCAAAAGACTGGGAAGCAGGGTTATCGTTTTTGCCAAAATTGTTTTGATTAGCATTGAAAATAAAGGTTGGGATAGATGTATGTTCAGCATTTTAAGTTTGATAAAATAACGATGCTCTTGTTGTCTGTCCTATTTTGGTTGAGGATATTTTATACTAATCGTTGTGTATTTTAGTTTAGCTGTTAATTAATGGATGTATTATTTTTATCTTACTGAAAGTTATCTTTGATTTTAACGCTGTTGGATAGTAACTCATTAACCTAATGACCATGACTGAGAAAACAATACATGAAGGCCGCAACGTAAAACGATTCCGTGAAATGCTGGGTATAAAGCAGGAGGCGCTTGCAAGTGCGTTAGGTGATGAATGGAATCAAAAGAAAATTTCTTTACTGGAAGCAAAGGAAAGCATTGAAACTCCGATTTTGGAGGATGTGGCCAAGGCGTTGAAAGTGCCTGTTGATGCAATAAAAAACTTCACTGAAGAAGCTGCATATAATGTAATTGGCAATACAGTTACAAACAATGATAATGTTGCTTTTTTTCAATATGATCCTGTAATTAACCCAATTGAAAGATGGATTGAAGCAATTGAAGAAAATAAGAAGCTTTATGAGCGATTGCTACAAACAGAACGGGAGAAGGTAGCATTGCTAGAGAAGATACTTAATAAAAAGTAAAATCCTATGCCAAGTCTTTCTAGGAAAACAGGAAAAAAGATATTGTTTCAAAACAAATCGGCCATTGCATCGCACTGCTCAAATGCTTTTGCTAAGTATTTATTGCGTTGAACACTGCCCTGGCCGCTAAAACCTGTGGCGTCCTGTATGAGACTATTTAACCAATGCTTTACTTCGGTGCATAATGGCCCGTTTTCTTCACGAATAGTATTAAAAGTATTAAAACGTACATAGGTTGCCAATTTGCCATCCATTTCAGCGAGGAAAGTGATAGTGCCAATAATATCATAAAAATACCAATCGAACAGTACTTCTTTGTTTAGTTGTTTGCTGCGGTTAACGGCATAAACTTCAATATTACTCAAGGCTTCTCTTAGTTGGGAGCAAATCAAACGCCCAAACTTTTTATCAGTAATAATACCTGCTTCGGCAGCATACTTAATCTGTTCAAGTGTGTTTAGCAGACTTGTTTTTGTCCATACCTCAACACTGGGGATTTGCAAATACAGCTCATGCATGTGAGCGGCAGGATGTAAGATCGCTGGCCGCCAATCGTTCATTTTAAATTTAAAAGGAGCTTTATCAATCACACGCATTTGCCAGAAATGCAATTTAAAAGCAGTGAGTTCAGGATATTGAAAAAGATGAAAAAGGGGAATGTCGTCAGTAGCACAAAGAAGTTTTCGTTGGTTCGATTCTGCAATGTCCTGTAAGAATTTTTCAAGACTGTCAACATATTCCTTAACGCCAATCTTTCCAGTGTGAAATGGTGCAAAGCTGATAATACTACTGTTTCTGTTTTGCTGCCCATGAATGGCAAAATTGACATTAAAGTGATCGCATAACAATTGTATCTGCGGTAAAGTGAGAAGAGCTTTGCCTGTGATCTTTTTATATGCTTCGCTTCTGCTGATTGCAAGAATATCTGCAATGGCATCAGGCAATTTTAGATTCGTTGGCAATTTACCCTGTAACTGTTTTAGAAATTCTGTTTGAGGTTGTTGCATCTGTTCCATATTTGAGAAATACTCTTAAAAGTAGAAAAAGGCTACAATAATCAATAAAATTATCGTTAAACGAGAAAACAAGATAGTATTTCGTTTATAACGAGAAAGATTGGTGAAAATATGTTTAAATGACATTATAGCTTTATGCTATCATTATTTGATAACGATGCGCCTGAAACATACTAATCTCATCCCAATGCTCCTCATAATAATTATTAGTAATAACAACTGCAAAAAAGGCGGTTTGTTTGGCGAAAAATTATCTGCAGCTACACAGGAAGGGAAAAACACTTGTGGCTTTTTAGTAAATGGGAAAGTCTGGTTACCTAGAGGTGATAACGGGTTTTCAAATTTGGTCTGCGATTATGATGAAACATATTTTGGAGGAGCATTTAGTATTGCGGGTTATAGATACGAACAAGGTGCAACTAATTCCAGTGGTTTTGCGGTTGGGGTAATAATATCCAAACAGTTGGCAGCTACAAACTGAATCTTTCCTCAGGCTTAATTGCCACTTACAATTCTACATCTTCAAATTGCTGGATATATGAATGGTATGATACAGTTCCTAATCACAATGCGTACTTAAAAATTACAAAGCTTGATAAAATAAATCGAATTGTTTCAGGAACCTTTGAATTTTCACTTACAAGAGTAGGAACAGGCTGTGAACGATTCGCATTACCCAAGGAAGATTTGACATGAAATATTAATCACTAAAGTTCTAAAGTATAAACCATGAAACATATTTCTCTTATAACAATTTTAGTGCTCATTCTTACATGCAGCAGCAACTGTAAAAAAGGCGGTTTGTTTGGCGAAAAATTACCTGAAGCTTCACAGGAAGGGAAAAACACCTGTGGCTTTTTAGTAAATGGAAAAGTCTGGTTACCCAGAGGTGATAACGGTTACCCAAACCTGAGTTGTAGTTATGATGAGTCATTTTTGGGAGGGGCTTTTAATATAAACGGATATAGATATGAACCCAATTCTACAACATCAACAGGATTTGTAGTTGCAGGAAATAATATAACGGCTGTTGGAATGTATAAGTTAAATATAACTTCTGAAAAAATTGGAAGATATGATATCGCTATTCGTCCAAGCGGCTCATGCTTTTATGAATGGTACGACACTATACCCAATCACAATGCCTTTTTACATATTACTAAACTTGACAAGCAGAAAAGAATTATTTCGGGAGCATTCGAGTTTTCTTTAATAAAAGCTAATTGCCAAGAAGTGAGAATAACCCAAGGAAGATTTGACATGAAATATTAATCAAAAATTTATCATTTATGAAGAAATGTTTTACAAGCATGTTGCTTGTACAGGTATTCTTTTGCCTTTACCTGAAAGCCCAAACTACCGATGTATTAAGAAATGAATTAGATGCCATTTTCCAGCATGTAGACAAAAGCCAGATACCTACTGGCTACCTCGAAGAATACGGTCCCGGCTTTGTACCCTTTACTTCTTTTAATGGTCTACTTACAGACAGTAACCGTTTTAATTTTGATAGTTGGCAATTGATCTACGGACAAATAAAAGCTTCCAAAATTTACGGCACATCATCATTGCCTTCGCTCCCTACTGTAATTACCAGCGTGAAAACAGCTGGTAATAATGCCGCAAATATTTTTGCTGTGCCATTATTACTTATGAATTATAGCATTCTCAACCAAAATGCTGTACAACAAAATCTGTTTACCGTAAGTAACAACCAGATATTTGATGTGCCTGGCCGTTCTCAAAGTCCCTATCAGCAAAGACTTTTATTTGGTGCCACGCCTGCCGTAAACCATAGCAATACGGGAACTGTGCAGGTGCTTTTTAAAGCGGATCTGTTTTATACAAACAGCGGCAAAACCATTAGTACCATCCACGTTGATTTTAACGATCGTAATGGTTATGTGGTAATATCGTTGAATACGCCATTTACTAAAACCTATACCGATACGGGTTATAAACGCTGGAAAGTAAAACTTACCTGTACCGATAACAGTGTGTATGAATGTTATACGGACTTCCAGGTAACAGATATCGCTGCAACCAGTAATGTGCCATCAAGATATGGGAGTAACCCGGACATTATTGAGCAACAATTTAATGAAGTGCTTGGACCCGGGCCCTGGGCACACAGCGGTGGAAAGGTAACCGTATGGTATAGCCGCAAAGGCACGGAACGAACATTGAACAAACCGTTTATAATTGTGGAAGGGTACGATGCAAGCAGGGTTGCACCAAGTATAAAAGACCCGCTTGATTATCTTGAATTATTAAGGCTTATTCGAAATCAACCAGAAAATTATGATTTTGTAGGAAATCTGGACGACATCGCAGGTTACGATCTGGTGTTCCTTGACTTCAATAACGGTACTGATAATCTACAGCGTAATGCCGCTTTGTTTCAACAGGTGCTGGGTTGGGTAAATCAAACTAAGGCGGGTAACCCGAACCCACAAGATAATGTAGTGTTGGGCTTAAGCATGGGTGGGATGATCACCCGTTATGCACTGGCCGATTTAACAAAACAAAATATCGCTACGGGTACTCGCTTACTTATCAGTCATGACAGTCCTCATCAAGGTGCCAATACACCATTAGGCTTACAATATATGACCCGTTTTCTGGCAACCAGAGGGGGGATTGGTGGTATGATTCTAAATGAACTTGATATTGTGAGGCAGGGAAATGCCTTATTGGATGAGCCTGCCAGTGCAGAATTACTAATTTATAAAGCAACAAGTCCCACAACTTATTCAGCAAATACTTTTCTCGCAACAACTTATCGTAACAAGGTGACTTTTGCTCCAACAGATCCGCAGCCAACTTACAGGTTTATTGCCATTGCATCGGGTTCAGAATGCGGGGTTCCTTTATTTGCTGCGGGGTCAGATATTATAAATGTTTCAGGTTTCACCGTGGTTCCGCTACCTTTTTTCCCTTTTACAGGAGGTGCTATAAAACTGACCGCAATTGTAAAATCATTACCTGCAAATGGCTTTTCAAGCAACATTGCTCATTTAGAAATATCCCGTTCAATAAATATGCTATGGGGTGCTATCAATTTTACTAAAACATTAGAAAGCTTCGATGCATATTCTCCGACTGGGGCTTTGCCTTTGGATGGTGCGCCTGGTGGAACGGTCGATGTCGCAAAAAGGTTAGGGGATAAAAATTCACGTAATCTCGTTGTGCCTTTAGGATTAAGTATTACCAATGTGAACTATACACTGCAAGAAAAAATTTGTTTTGTTCCCATTACGAGTTCATTGGACATTACAACAGCTGATAATACCTCATTGTTTGCAACCTATAGTGGGGGAGTAAGTCCTGGTAATCCTTCCCGTGCACAAACATTTAAAGCACAAGAATCTTATCCAGGGCCCGGGAGCACAACATTGTATAACAAAGAACATCGCTTCTTTACAGCAAGAAATGCCAATTGGGTATTTAATGAAATGGAGGGCATTACTCCAAACGATTTAAACTGTTCCAGCCAATGTCAGCCTTCTGGATTTACAATAAATGGGCCGAGTTCATTTTGCAATAGCGACAATTATTATTTTGAACAACTTCCATCAAATGGAGCAGTTACAATTACATGGTCGGCCTCTCCATCTGGTATAGTTACGCTCACCACAAATCCTGATAAAAGTGTTACCCTTACAAAAATAGCCGACGGAAATGTAACACTTACTGCCACACTCACAGGTTGTAATTTTACAAATAATGTTTTCACTAAAGCAATTCATGTTGGATCATATACTGGTTCAGATTATCGGTTAGATGCTAATGGCTCTATAAGCGGTTATTTGCCGTGGTGTCCAAATAAGAGTTATGGTTTTGCAGTTACTAATATGACGCCTGGAGCCACTGGATCTAATTATGTATGGTCAATACCCCAAGGGTTTACACAAAATTATATAAGCGATTATCTGTGCGTGGTAAATTCTCCAAATGGAACAAGTCCTTCCACAGGAACGATGAATGTTTCCTTTACAGATGGATGCGGCGGCACTATTACTAAGTCTATGTTTGTTGCGTATTCTTCAAGTGCCTGCAATACAACTAATCCTTGCTTTATTGTTTCACCCAACCCTGCACCATATTATGTGAATGTGAATGTAGCTTCAAGTTGCAGTGGTAGTACATACATCAAGCAAATAGAATTAGTTCAGGCTTCTACCGGAACATCAGTCTTTTACCAAAATTATAGTTACACAAATCTTACTTCCACAACAATAAATCTCTATAGCTTTATTGCAGGAACTTATTATGTGAGAATATATGATGGAACCAGTTGGAGTTCTTATACGATAATACACTAAACCTTACAACAAGTATCAGGGCAGCGAGCCATTGTGCATGTTGCCCTGATTTTTCTTCATCCCAGAGCTTACTCATTTCTGCCGCCTTTCAAGGAAATTACAACAGTAGGCCTTATCCCCTTCGTGATTGATAATCGGAAGCTGGCGTAGAGATGGGGGTAGGTAGTAAAGTGTGCTGGCTTCTTGCGGCTGTATATAATTTTATATAAACGCTGGCAATATGCAGGTCAGACAAAGAAGCCAACGATCATTTTGCGTCGCACAATTGCGCAGCTCAGTTTATAACCTGCGGTTTTGCTAAACCCCGGAGGTTTGGCCACAAAGGCGAAAGCTTATTTTTTAGTTGTCCTTATAACTGCTCTTATATATCCAATAGATTCAGCAATACCCATAAACGGGTTCTTCATATCTCTTTCATGTTCCAGGCTCAGCATTCCTGAATAACCTGTTTCCCGCATCATTCTTACAAAAGAAGGATAGTCGATAATGCCACGGCCAACTTCTACAGAATAGCCTTGTTTCGTTGGTGCAGTTACATCCTTTAAGTGCATATCAAATATCCTGCTGTGATATTTTTTCAGATCGGCAACCGGATCTTTTCCATTGCGGGTATCGTGGCCGATATCAAGGCAAATACCCATACGTGGATCGAGATCTTTAATATGATTCCAGGCATCTTCTGCATCGGGATAGGTTTTTATGTCGGGCCAATGAATATGGATGGCGTACTTCATATCATATTCCTGCACTTTTTTATTTACGTAAGGCAATAACTCATAATTCGGAACACCAACGATCAATTTTACACCAACACGTTTTGCATAGTCGAATGCCCGGTCAACTTCTGCTTCAGTTTTCATATAAATGGGACCAACAGCGTATGCAGTAACAGCTTTTTCTTTCAGCTTTGCATGAAAGGCAGCAATTTGTTCGGCGGTACTATTCAATGGTAAATGAAAATCTTTCACACAGAGGTAATGGACATCGGTCCGTTGCATGGTAGCAAGAGCTGTATCAATTCCAAAATTGACAAATGTATAGCCTGCAAATGCCAGTTTAAACTTTTCGTAGGTATCAATGGCAGGCTGCGGATCGGGTCGGTTTTGAGCACTGATGAAACCGCAGGAAAAGTAAACAATTAATAAAAGGAAATTTTTCTTCATTTGCCCTAAAACTAAAAAACATTTGCCGATAGCAGAAGCTTTTACAACCTAGTTCATAATTTTTTGGCGTCGAACCGGGCTATGTCGGTCTGAAAGTTTGCCTTTCATCCGGTTTCCAATTTTTCCTGCATCTTTAAAGTAAAATCAATCAGCCTTCGTTCTTTCTTAAACAAATGTACGATGGCATGGAGTCAATGGCTCATCAGCAAACGATCATATCAACCATAAGCAACTACAGCAGGCAGTTGTTTGGTTTTATACGCAGCCGTGTAAAAACGAACGAAGATGCCGAAGACATTCTGCAAGATGTGTGGTACCAGTTCAGCAATTTGCCGGCTGTGGATGATATCAATAATATTGGAGGATGGTTATACCGGGTAGCCCGCAACCGTATTATTGATAAATCACGAAAGAAGAAAGATGCGTTGCTGGATGATTACAGTTATGAAGATGATGAAGGTGTCAGTTTCTTTTCATCCATACTCCGGAGTGATGATGAAGATGCTGAAACGCAAAGTATGCAGCGATTGTTTTGGGATGAATTGATGGATGCGCTGCAGGAGCTTCCGGAAAAACAACGAAACGTATTTGTCTGGAACGAACTGGAAGATATGACGCTGCAGGAAATAGCCGACCGTGAAAATGAAAATATTAAAACCATTATCTCCCGCAAGCGGTATGCAGTATTGCACCTGCGCACCAGGCTTGAAACATTGTACAACGATTTTTTAAACAATTAATATTATTAACGATGATGAGGAATAAGAATAAAAAATGGATGGCCTTTATACCAGTGCTGATCGTAGCAGCGGTATTTGTGTTTGGTTGGCTCGTGATGTTTTTGTGGAATACGGCATTGGTGCCGGCCACAGGTTTTCATGTGATCACATTCTGGCAGGCAATAGGCATACTTGTATTGAGCAAAATATTGTTCAGTGGTTTTGGTGGAAAAGGAAGGCATAGAGGCGGCCCAGGCTGGAAACAGAACTGGAGCAATATGACTGATGAAGAAAAAGCAAAGTTCAAACAGGAGTGGTGGAAGCGTTGTGGTCATTATCCAACAGAAAAAGAAATAAAACCGGAAAGTAAACCCACACAGGAACAAAGTTTATAAAAGCATTTATCACGGTGAAGCCCGAACAAACTGTTCGGGCTTTTTTATTGTTATGAAGTGTCATGGTTACAGCCGTCGAAATGTTTTCTTTAACCCGGTTCTTACAAACCGGGTTATACAATGAAGAAGTGTTGGTTTTAGCCATGAATAATTTTTAGACATTAATGAGTAAAGTATTTTTTTTAACTGACCGTCTTTTTTAGAGTAAACATTTTTTCTAACAAAAAAGAAATGACTATGTATCACCAGTCACACGCCGCAAAAGGCGATCATTACGGAAGCAGCAAACGGCACCTGCTTTACCGTTCAATGCAACGAGCCGCAGTTAATATTTACAAAACCGAAACCAGTTATGAAATGCTGGTATTTGCACCAGGCAGAATTAAAGAACATTTTGCGGTGAATGTAAAAGGAAATGAATTAACAATTTCCTACACACCGCCAGATGGTTTTCCAAAATTTGATTGGGTCTTGCGTGAATACAGCCGTGGTGGTTTTGTACGTACGTTTACGTTAGATGAAACCATTGATGCTTCTGCTATTTCAGCTAAGTATGAAGATGGTGTATTGCAGGTGAGCTTACCTGTTATTGCAGGAACACAAACAAAACAACAGGAAATCAAGATTAGTTAAGTTGGTTGGTTTTTCCCGCCTGCTGTCGGGCAGGGGTTAAGTTCAAAGGCAGTTCGTTTATACGGGCTGCCTTTGTTTTAAAACGCTTCTCCAAACTGAAGGTAAAAACCATTGTTGCCTTTACCATTTCCAAAACCATAGTCGAAACGGATATGCAGTTTTTCGTTTTTGTTTACGGCAAAACGAAGTCCGCCACCATAGGAATATTTTATACGTTGCAATGAAAGTTTGCTGAAACGCCCAGCCACATCGCCCATGCCGGCAAAGCCAACAGCACTAAAACGTTTGTATAAATGGATGCGGTATTCTGTTTGTAAACTCAGCAAATGATCATCCCTGTAACGACCGCTGTAAAATCCACGCATACGATCGGCGCCGCCAAGTGATGCAATACTTCGTATGGGAACATCGGCGCCTGTATTTAAAAAGATATATCCTTGCAATGCAAGAACCTGTTTTCTTGCAATCTGCTTAAACCATCTTGCATCGGCAATGATATTGTTGAAACGATGATCAGAAAATAAAAGGGAAGAATAATGCGTGCCTTGTAATGAAAATAAATGTCCTTTGTTTGGCCAGAATGTATTGTTGCGTGTATCCCAAGAAAAACTTAATCCCACACCTGATACCTGGTAGGGATTGCGTCCTGCAACATCCTGCTGATCGAACAAACCTCCCGGCTTTGTATTAATGTTGATGACACGTTGAAAATCGTAGATCAATCCTGCAAATAATTTTTGTGCGAGTAAACGTTCACCATGCAGTCGCACATAGAATTGTTTGAAAATATATTCTTCTTCGTTGCTGTTGGGCGTATGATTTCCCACTCCCCAAAAACGATCAGGAAAAGAACTGAATGAAAAATGGCTGTTGAGAATATATTTGTCTCCGGGGAAGAAAACGGGTCCGCTTACAGTAAACAAAAATTGTTTACGCAATGAATAACTTCCAAGAAAACGAATAGATGAAGTGCGTGTGGTGGAATCTTTTTTTCTGGTTGTATAAAAGGTATAACTGCCGCCTGCGCCAAACGACCAATCTGTTTCAATGGAACGGGAAATAACCGGCAATGCAATTAAATGACTTTTGTTTATTGATGAATCATTTTTTGTTTGTGATAAAGAATCAAACATTAACAGTAGAAATAGCAGCAGATATTTAATTTTCAATACATACTTCAGCTGCATCTATAAAATTGTTTGAGACAGTTGAAGAAATACATTGCCGAGATGTTGGGTGATATCGCTTGCCAGCATTGCTTCCTGCGATAATTGTTGAGCG
The DNA here is from genome assembly GCF_057361365.1 of Lacibacter sp. Taxonomy (NCBI): domain Bacteria; kingdom Pseudomonadati; phylum Bacteroidota; class Chitinophagia; order Chitinophagales; family Chitinophagaceae; genus Lacibacter; species Lacibacter sp. The sequence goes on from NZ_JBMQSG010000015.1 coordinate 178,442, forward strand.
GCCATATCACCTGCTGCACCGTGAATATATACGCCAAGTATGGCTGCATCCTCCGCATTATATCCTTGTGCCAGCAAACCGGTTAAAATGCCCGTTAATACATCACCACTTCCGGCAGTTGCCATGCCTGCATTGCCGGTACTATTAAACCATGCATCGCCGTTAGGGCTAGCAATAAATGTATGATGACCTTTCAGCACAATTACACAATTTAACTCTTCTGCTTTTTGCAGTGCCAGTTCTTTGCGTTCAAAATCATTATTTGTTTTGCCAAATAAACGTTCAAATTCTTTCGGGTGAGGAGTGAGGATGCATTCTTCGTGCAAATGTGCAGTAAGATCTTTTTTGATCGATAAAAGATTCAATGCATCTGCATCAAGCACGATTGGCTGATGTGCGGTGTGCAACAGGTTCATCAATACTTCAGCTGTTTGTTCATGCAACCCAATGCCCGGGCCAATACCTATGGAAGTATACTTCGACATGTCGGCCGGCATTGTTGAAAGATGTTGCTCTTCATGATCCAGTTCAAGCATTGCTTCAGGCACCGTCGATTGCAAAACAGTATAACCACACTTTGGTGAATGCGTTGTAACTAACCCTGCACCACTACGTAACGCTGCTTTTGTACATAGAACTGCTGCGCCGTTTTTTCCATAGCTACCAGCCATGATCAACGCATGCCCATGCACACCTTTGTGTGAAAACGTTTTTCTTTTCTTATAAACAGAATGAATGATCTGCGGATCGATGAGTTGATGGTAGGCAATTGTTTCGTGATAGTATGCCGGGTGCAAACCAATATCAAGCAAATGAACTTCACCAAACCAATCGGCATTTTCCTGCATCATGAAACAGAGTTTATACAGCTGGAAGCTCAGTGTATGATCGGCTCTCATGCATGTATGTTCTTTGCAACTTTTGTCTGCAAACATTCCCGTTGGTATATCAATAGAAATTACAGATGCAGGGGAGTTGCTGATATGTTGCACGAGTTGAAGCATCAAACCATCGATTGGTTTGTTGAGCCCTGTGCCCAGCAAAGCATCAATGGCTACATCATCGGCAGTTAATGCAGGAAAGAAAACAGCTGATTGAATAAAATGAATATCGGAAGTGTAACTATGCAGTCGTTCAAGATTCTGTTGGAAATCATCCGTGCCCTTTGCACCGGTTTCAAAAATGTAAACTGATACAGCAATGCCTTCCTGTAATAAGATTCTTGCAATGGCCAAACCATCGCCGCCATTATTTCCTTTGCCACAGAAAATATGCAGTTTCTTTTTTGAATACTGATGCTGCAGTATCCATTTACTACAGGCTGTTGCAGCACGTTCCATCAGATCAATGGAAGCGACCGGTTCATTTGCAATCGTAAATGCATCCCAGGCCCTGACCTGGTCGGCAGTAAACATTTTCATCGTCTAAAGTTACAATAGCGTTCATGAAAAAGAAAAGGCCCGATGAAGATCAGACCTTTTACCGAAACCAAGAGAACGAAATTATTTTTTGAGAAACGAGAATCGAACCGATACTGCAACGGTTGCTGCACGAAAACGAACCGATTGAATAAAGTTTAATTCAGGTTTCCAGTCGATAGATAAATTAATTGGAACGTCAGTAAACTGGTAATCGACACCTGCAATGCCTGCTATACCTAAGTTATCGTCGCCTTTAAAACCCACATACGCACCGCCGCCATAAAACCAATGCATGTTAGGCACTGCGTTAATAGGTTTAAACACTTCATACAAGGCGCCAAGTGCAATAGGATCAGTAAGGTTCACGATAGCTTCTACTGCCTTACCATTATTGAAATGATAACGATAAGTAAAACCGGTTGATACAACCTGGTCGGCACTACCTAAGCGAACACCGACCTGGTGACGGTATTGCGCAGACGCAGATAAACCAACCACTGAAAGCAAAAGAATAAAGAGAAGCTTGCGTAACGACATCATATTTTAAACGTTGAACACAATCACCGAAAATGATGCCAATGATGTTATTGTTTTTCTTTTATGAAAAATTTAAACCAGGCATATCCAAGAATGATTGCAATGACTGACGCTACCATAACGGCCATCTTACTAATATCCTGTGTGAAAGAATCCTTAAATGCAAGCATTGAAATAAAAATACTCATGGTAAAACCAATGGCTGCAAGCAAACCCAGACCGATCATGTGTCTCCAGCTGATACCTTCTGCTAACTCGCCCAGTTTGAATTTCACCAATAACCAACAGAAGGAAACAATTCCTACAGGTTTGCCAATCAGCAAACCGAACATCACTCCAAGACTCAACGAATTAGTTAAGTGGCCAACGAAACCCGACGGAATGAGTATAGCCGTATTAGCCAAGGCAAATATGGGTATGATGAGAAAGTTGACATAGTTATGAAGCGCATGCTCAATACCGTTCAATCGTTTAACAGGGATAGTAAATGCAAACAATACACCGGCTATTGTTGCATGTACTCCCGAATTGAAAAAGCAAAACCACATGACAATCCCCAATAAAAAATGCAGGGGGCCAAAAGGCAGTTTAAACCTCGTCCATAAAAGGAGTGCTGTAAAAATGAACACACCTATAAATAAATAGAGCAAATGAATAGTGCTGGTATAAAAAACAGCGATGGCAACAATGGCGCCCAGGTCATCGATGATGGCGAGTGCAGTCAAAAATATTTTCAACGCAACAGGTACACGTTTACCCAATAACGAAGCAATGCCTAGTGAAAAAGCGATATCGGTTGCCATTGGTACACCCCATCCATTTGCATAGTTTGTTCCGCTGTTAAACAAGGTGAAGATGAGAGCGGGTACAATCATACCACCCAAAGCGCCAACAACAGGCAATATCGATTGTTTTAAAGAAGATAATTCTCCATTCACCAGTTCACGTTTTATTTCCATGCCCACCTGGAAAAAGAAGATGGCCATGAGTCCATCATTTATCCAATGCAAAACTGAATGTGGCAGAAAAGATGATACATGCACTTCAGTATTCCAAAATGAAAGATAACCCGTGCCCCAAATACTATTGCTGACGATCAATGATATAATTGTACAGACCAGCAACATAATGCCAACGGCCCGACTGTCGTGAATAAATTCGAGTAGGGGAGAAATGAAAGCCCGCTTCAGGAAATGGAAAGGCATTCACGAAGATAACCCAACGAAGTGAAGAACTTGTAAGTTTTAAGTTCTAAAGTTTTGAGTTTTCTTATAGAAACAATTCCAATTTCGTTTTTGGTCGTTTACTTTCGAACCATTGAAAGTTCTGTAATTTTTTCTGATCCTCGGGTAACTGTCGAATGGGGTAGGTGGTGCCTTTTACTGAACTGGTGAATTTAACTTTCTGCGGACTTCGTTCTTTAAAATACATATCGATCATATCGGCAGTGGTGCGATTCATACCAACATAAGCACTGTCATCGTCCTGTGCGTAATAAATACTTTCGGCGCTTCCTTTTGCTTTAACAAAATCAAGTTCACCATTAATGAAATAACCATTGATGGTGCGTCCTTTGATCTGATTAAAGAAGTTTGCATTTTCTCTTACATTCTGCACCAATAAACCATTTTCAAAAACGTAAAGTCGTTTTGGCTTTTTGTTTTCCGTGAAAATAAAAATCGTATCGCCGCTTACCTGGCTGCCTTTACTCCATGCAATAGGATCATGAAAGAGTTGAAATATGCTATCCACTCCAGAATAAAATAAACTATCGGCAACAGCTTGCAATGAATCATTAAAAATACGCACATGCCTGAATGCAGTAATAAATCGCAGCGTATCTGTTTCCTCTTTCGGTCGTATTTTTTTGATCGTTGATGAATCAATAACAGCAATAACGCTACTGTCGGCAACCGGCATTTTTGTTGAATCACCTAATACAAGTACTGGCTTTACTTTTAACGTTGGGGGAGGATTAGTGATGTTATCTTTTTGTGCAACGATCACTGGTTTTTTAACAACGGCTGCAATTGTATCTTTTGTATTTACAACAGCAAAGCTATCGGTAATAATAACAGCAGAATCTTTAATGATATTGTTTGAATCGTTGGTTAAGATTGAATCAACCTGGATAATTTGTTTTCCTTTTAAAGTGTCAAAAGCACTGATATACCCGCTTTTCATACCGGCGAGATCTCTCATCAATCCCGAGTAAATGGTATCGGCAGCAATAAATACGGAATCTTTATTCTGCACTACCACCATCACCGGTTTTTCAGTAGCGAGAAAATTCTTTTTCTCCTTATTGAAGAACACCCTGTTGGCAAAGAGCAGTGCACCTTGTGCCGTGTCTTTATATTGTACATTTCCCTTTGCTTCACCAAAACCTGTTTTGTCATCAAATGCAAAATCATCGGCAATCATGGTTGAAGTGCTGTCCTGCATGCGTGAACGACTGCCGAACTTTGCTTTCTTCAATTTCAGATCATAATAACCTTCTCTTGTATTAATGATTGATTGACCACTTTTGATCGTTGTTGGTGCAATAAACGTTGCCACCTGGCTGCTGGTATTATATAACAGTGAATCACTTGCCAATGCCACTTCAGGATCGCTCATTTTTACATTGCCAACAAAATAAATGTCTTTGATATCGGCATAATAAAAACCTTCTTTACTATAGAGCGTGGTTTGTTTGCTTTCAATACGTCCGCCATTGCGATAAGTGCCCACTTTGCCATTCATATCGTAGTCCATCTCATCGGTGTACAACGTGCTGTTGCCATCGCTGAGTTTTACTTTTTCACGAAAGGTGGCAATTTTTTTTGCACCATCGTATTGCATGTATTGGGAATAGATGTTAACAGAATCGGCATCGTTAATATGTACGTTGCCATAGGACTGCATAAAGTTTGTCTTTTCATTATACACTACGCTATCGGCCCAAAATAGAGTCCGGCCCTGGCGTATATGCACATTACCTACAAGTATCTGTAATTGGGTTGCAGAATCAATTGTTTTAAAATCGAAACGATTGGTTTTAAGGATTTCAACCACCCTTACCGTATCACTTGTTTGTGAGGGGCGGGGTGGAAGTGTTTTTTGCTGGGCAGATAATACACTCACAGAAATAAGCAAACAGCACAATAAACCAATGCGAACAAACACGTTCAATTATTTTTGATTGTTATAGATGCTATCGGCCAATGGAGCTTTTAATGGTTCAGTTTTATCTTTTTTTCCACCAAAGACAGAAACATTTATATAACGCTTAGGATGCAGTTTAAAATCATCGAGCAAAATATTTAAGCTGCGGGTTGTATTCTGCAGGTTATTATAAAGCTTCGGATCATGAATGAGCAAACCAAGTGAACCATCCTTGCTATTGGCTTTCTGCAAAATTCCTTGTAATTGTGTGATGCTGTTGTTAAGATTTGTAACTGTTTCCTTTAACTGAAGTTCAGATAGCTTTTGAGAAGTGTTCTTAAAGTTATCGATAGTGGTATTCAACTTTTCGTTGTTGGTATTAAGATTGGTGGTAAAGGCTTCAACATTGGTTAATGTTTTTGACAAAGCACCGTTTTTACTGTTGAGCATTACCGATAAGTTGTCGGATGTTGTTTTCAGGTTTGCAATGGTATGACGGAGGTTCGATTTCGTGTTTTCATCAAACATGCTGTTTACATTCCCCAACAATAGTTTCAATGAATCAACCGCCTGCTTCACATTCGCCATTACCGGATCAATGCTGTTTGAAAGCTTAGATAGAAGATCGGGGTTTTCACTACTATGCAACGTATCACCTTTTGCAAGAAAGGTATTGGAGTTACCCGGTAAAATGCTGATGGATGAATTACCTGTAAGGCTGGCATTAATGACCGCCACTGAATTGCTGGGGATATTTATCTCGTCGAGGAGGTTAATGGTTACAACCACTTCGCTCACATTTTTATCGAGTTTATCGATTTTATAAACATTGCCGATACGATAGCCTTTTATTTTTACCTGGTTAGCCGGTTCAAGTGCTCCCACATCGGGGAAACGTGCATACAACACGTTTGATTTTTTTAGAAGTGTTTTTCCCTTCAAAAAATTAAAACCAAGTATCAAAAGGGTAACAGCTATAACGGTTAAGGCGCCTACTTTGGTTTCGTTTGAAAGTTGCATGTTTGATTAGTTGCTTTTTAGCCACCCCGGTACTTACCAGGATTACTCGACATAAAAATCTTCAAAAACGGCTGATGCAGCTGTATGAAAACATTATGGCTCTTTTCATTAATTGGTGAAAGAAAAGCAATTTGGTTGCCTTCCCTGAGCCAAAAATAAGAAATGTTTATCCGCCACAGCTAAGATGGGAAGAAACTGCTGTTAAAAATTGTAAACTAATTACTTACGGGAATTATTAGCCGCATTTTGCAAGGCTGGTTTTTCTACCAGGTCTTTGTAGCGTTTAATAGAGCGGGCAATGCTTTCAACCATTTGTTGCTGGCCTTGTTCGCTGATGAGGTATTCTTCTTCAGGGCGATGTGATAAAAAACCCAGCTCGATCAGAATACTCGGCATGGCAGTAGCCTGTAACACCCAAATACCTTTCTGTCGTTGCTTTACACCACGGCTGAAGCGGCCGATGCCTACAAATTCTTCTTCAACAATAGAAGCCAGTTTTACGCTGTTGCCAAAAAACTGCTTGGTCCATAAAGCTACCTGCTGCTTAACAATGGGGTCGTTAATGTTGGCATTAATGGTACCATCATCTTCTTCATTACTGAAGATGTCGCCGTTTTCAAGAATAAAATCTTCTTTATCGTCTTGCTTGTGGGCAGCAAACACATAAGTTTCTGTGCCGTGTGCAGGGTTGGCGTGGTAATAAGTTTTATAAACCGGAACTGTTCTTGTTTTCTTTACACGTTTTTTGCTTTTGCCTTTACCCGTAGTAACGTAGTAGGTTTCTTTACGTGAACCTTCCCTAACCACCTCCCGCAACTTGGGTACGAAATTACAATGGATGGACACGAACAAATCGCCTTTATTATTATTGGCAAATTCAGCCCGGGCTTTGTTTTCAACAAAATAAATGGATGGTCTTGATTCAAGAATTTTTACATCGGGCATTTCTTTCTGAAGAATTGTTACCAAGCGTTTGGCTACTTCATATGAGATCTGGTCTTCCGATACTTCTGAACCAAAAGATCCATGACGTGCGCCAACCGTTCCTTTAAAACCGTGACCGGCATCAATTACAATCGTCCTGATTTTTCCTGCAGCAACTGTATTATTTTTCTCACTGGTGAAAGAGAAAGCCACCACACCCAACATAAGCAAACAGGCGATTCCGGGAAACCAGTTTTTGTTCATAGTTCGAATTTCGTTTTTGAGTTAGTAATTCAAAAGCAACATTCACAGTTCGTTAATGCATTTGTGGCTATTTTTGTCGCCACCATATATGTTCCAACGCCGTAAAGTTAATCATAAATCTGTTTTCATCGTAGCTGTTGCAGTATTGCTATTCTATGGCCTAACGGTAAGTGGTCGTTCTTCATTTTATTCAACGTCGCATTTTTTTGAAGCTTTAACATTTTCAGGTGCTGATACAACACCCGTTAAACCAACAAAGCAACCCATCAACAAACCTGTATTACAGACGAGAGAAGGTTCTTCATCGCCGCAAAACAGAATGTTAATTGACACGGTACCAATAAAAAAAGATTCAATCACACTTGTCGATTCTTTACAACGTAAAGATTCATTGGTGCAGAAGATCGATACGTTTGATTTTAAAATATCGAAAGATTCCATTGATGCCCCTGTTGATTTTGAAGCTGAAGATTCAATGGTGATTGATATACCCGGCAAACAGATCTTTCTTTATAATAAAGCATCAGTGAAATTTAAAGATGTTGAATTAGGTGCTTCCGTTATAAAGCTTGATCAGCCTACGCAAATACTTACAGCTTATTCTACCAAAGACAGTGCAGGTAAGCGAATTGGTGTGCCGGCATTTAAACAAGCCGAGAGTGCTTTTACATCTGATACCATCCGGTATAATTTTAAAACACAACGTGGTTTAACTATTGGCACTTATACACAGGAAGGGGAGATGTTTATTTATGGAGAGAAAGTGAAACGTATTAGTCCAACTGTGTTTTTTGCAGAAAGGGCAAGGTTTACATCCTGTAATTATGATACGCCACACTTTGCTTTCAGAGCACGTAAAGTAAAATTCATCAGCAACAAAGTGGCTGTTACAGGTTTGGTTCGGCCCGAATTTGAAAATATTCCAATACCACTTGGTTTACCGTTTGGTTTATTCCCCATGAAGCAGGGAAGAAGAACGGGCTTACTGCCACCTCAACCCGTTGCCAACGACCAATTGGGTTTTGGTTTAGAAGGATTGGGTTATTATAAAACGATAGGAGAATATTGGGATGCTACCATCAGGGCCAATGTTTATTCATACGGTTCTTACAGTTTGTTTCTTTCACCAACCTATCGTAAACGTTATCGTTATAGTGGCGGGTTTAACCTGAGTTATCTTAATACCAAAATCGGTTTTAAAGGCGATCCCGATTATATACCGGCAAGTCGTAACTTTTCTGTTCAATGGAATCATGCATTGGATGGTAAAGCAAGACCCGGACAAACATTTAGTGCAAGCGTAAACGTTGCAACCAGTTTATTCAACCGCTATTTCCCGAATAATGCAGCACAGAATTTTAATAATACTCTGCAATCATCTATTGCATATCAACGCACATGGATAGGTAAGCCATTTAATTTATCTGTTACTGCAAATCATAATCAAAACACCAACCAGAAACTGTATAATATCAGCTTACCTGATGTTGGTTTTACCGTCAACACGCTTTATCCTTTTCAGAAAAAAGAATTTGTTGGCTCACCAAAATGGTACGAAAAATTAGGTGTGTCGTATAATGGTACATTCCGCAACCAGTTCTCATTTACTGATTCAACTTTTACACTCAAGCATTTACTCGATACGGCAACATGGAGTGCGAGGCACAGTATCCCCATTCAACTTTCATTGCCAGCATTAGGACCATTGCAGGTTGGGCCGGCAATAAGCTACGATGAAACATGGCACTCACGCACTTTTGTGCGGCAGTGGAATCCTGCAACAAAATCGGTTGAAACAATCAGTAAAAAGGGATTTTACCAGGAACGTCAAATGAGTTTCGGTTTAAACTTCAGCACAGCTGTGTTTGGGAAACTTGATTTTAAAAAAGGAAATGTAAAAGCACTGCGTCATGTTATTCGTCCAACATTTGGTTTAGGATACCGGCCGGATATGAATAAGAGCAAATGGTATTTAGCGCAGGTTGATTCAACCGGCAGACAAATGTGGTTCGACAAATTTAATGGTACGCAGGTTAGCAGTATTCCCGATGGACGTTCAGGTTCTATCAATTTAGCAATTGATAATAACCTGGAGATGAAAGTGCGTGATAAAAAAGATACATCCGAAGCAGGTGATAAGAAGATCCGTCTTATTGATGGTTTTGGTGTGAGCACCAGTTATAACATGCTTGCCGATTCATTTGCATTGAGTGATTTCAATTTTTACCTGCGTAGTAATTTATTTGAAAAGATCAGTTTAACAGCCGGTGCAAACGTATCGCCTTACCAGGTTGATGAACAAACAGGCTTCAGGAAAAGACAATATGCGTGGCAAGGCGATAAATTTTCCCTGGGTCGATTTACAAGTGGCTTTGTATCGGTGAGTACACAGTTCAGAAGTAAACCAAAAGATGAGAAGAAAGAAAAAGAAAAACAGGAAACAGAACGCAACAGGCGTAACAATGGTGATTATGATGAGCAAAGTCGTGAACTGAATGCAATACAACGTAACCCGGGTGAGTTTGCTGACTTTAATATCCCCTGGAGTTTGAATCTTAGCTATTCATTAAATCTTACCCGTCAATTAAAACGTGATTACTCAGGATTCGAAACATTGGTAACACAGTCGGTGAACTTTAATGGCGATTTTAATTTAACGGAGAAGTGGAAGGTGCAGGCCAATGGTACATTTGATATTCAAACAAAAACATTACAGTATTTAACTACATCGCTTTCGAGAGATCTGCATTGCTGGCAGCTGGCGATCAATATTACCCCGGTTGGTATATATCGTTCGTTCAGTATCAGTATTAATCCTAAATCCGGATTGCTGCGTGATCTAAGAATCAATCGTTCAAAATTCTTCTACAATTTACCTCAGTAAGAACGTTATTTTCTTGATTCAATATAATTCCATATCAATTCGTAAACATGTTCACGAAGTTGTTTTACATCTTCTTTGCTGAGATGATCCGTTGGTATAGGATCAAGAAAATGCATTTCAATTTTTGAAGGCCAGAAGTAAAAGGTTTTGTGTTGCGGTAATACTTTTTTAGTGTTGAATAACACAGCAGGAACAATAGCTTTCTTTGTTTCAATAGCCAAACGGAATGCACCATCTTTAAATTCTTTCAATGGCTGCGTAGTTTTATTACGTGTTCCTTCAGGATAAATACACATATGCAAACCCATATCAAGCACACGCTTCATATAGGCATAACTTTTTAAACGGCTTTCTTCACTCTTACGATCAACCAACACACTTCCACGCCTGTAAATGATTCCGAACAAAGGAATCTTCGCCATTTCAATTTTTGCAATGGTTTTATTGGCACCAGGTATGCCGGGCGATGTAACAGGAACATCCATAAAAGAATTGTGATTGCACACCACCACGTAGTTCTCGCCCTTTTTAAATTTTTCTTTTCCTTTTATTACTAAGCGAATACCGGCCAGTGGTAACCAAACACCCATCCATATTCTGGACAGTGCGATAAACCAACGTGTGCGTTTAGGTTCAGGTAACAATCCCATTGCCCATGTTGGTATTAATATGATGAGCATGGTAGCAATAAACGTAAGCATCGCCCACAAAGCGAAAATGCGACCGAGGATATTTTTTAAAACGTTCATGGCAGTTTCCAATCTATTGGTTCAAGTCCTTCTTTTAATAACAGCTCATTCGTTTTGGAAAAATGTTTGCAACCGAAGAAACCTTTATCGGCACTAAATGGCGAGGGGTGCGCTGCTTTTAATACATGATGTTTTGTTTCATCGATCAGCACTTGTTTTTCCTGTGCAAACTTTCCCCACAACAAAAACACAACTCCTTTTTTATGATCGGAAATTGTTTTGATGACCGCATTAGTAAACGTTTCCCAGCCGATTTTTGAATGACTGGCGGGTTCGTTTGCTCTCACCGTTAAAAAAGCGTTGAGCAATAACACACCTTGCTGAGCCCATTTAGTTAGGTTACCGTTCTTCGGCGGCATACCTACGCCCATATCTTTTTCTATCTCTTTATAAATATTAATGAGGGAAGGAGGTGGTTGAATGCCATCCTGCACAGAAAAACAAAGTCCGTGTGCCTGGCCCGGTCCATGATAGGGATCCTGGCCAATGATGACCACTTTTACCTGGTCGAAAGGAGTTTGTGTAAAGGCATTAAATAGAAGTGAGCCTGGGGGATAAATGGTTTTGCCCTGTATTTTTTCTGTTTTAAGAAAGGCTACGATCTGCTGAAAATAGGCTTTGCTGAATTCCTGTTTCAATTCTTCTTTCCAACTATCTTCTATCTGAACATCCATGCACAATACGTTTGGATGCAATGGTACAAAAAATTACCTTTGCTGCCGCTCTTGCAAAAAGGGTGACATCCAGCATGGTCCGGTAGCTCAGCTGGATAGAGCATCAGCCTTCTAAGCTGAGGGTCATTGGTTCGAATCCAATCCGGATCACAAAACACAAATCCCGTTGAATAACGGGATTTTTTTTAGTATCAAACTACATAAATATTATGTCGGCTCCACACCCGATCTACATAGGCGTGTGCATGATCATAATCGGGGAAAAGAAAAATTTACCAGAACAGGGGCACCTTGGAAATTGGTTTATGCTGAGCCATTTGAAGAGTTAGCCCTTGCCCGTAAAAGAGAATTAGAAATTAAAAAGAAGAAAAGCCGAAAATATATTGAGTTGCTGGTTAGCTCAGCTGGGTAGAGCATCCCGATTTCCAAATCGGGAGGGCATTGCAACGAATCCAATCCGGATCACAAAAATGGACAAATCGATTTTCGGTTTGTCCATTTTCATTTTTGGGGTTATTAATTGAGGATAGTAAAAACTAAAAGTTTTAGTATTTATTTTACCTTTGTCTCCCATGTCTCCGGCAAATGCACATATCATTGCAGAGCTACAGAAAGAAATTCTGTTGCATGCCGCTTCAAAGCAGCAGTTGAAAGAGGCTGTTTTGCCGCCCGGGATCAGTTTTTTAAAAGAACATTTACCGCTGGCGGTTTTTCCCACAGCTGCTGTTCACGAGTTTATTTATAGCCGGGAGGAAGATGTTGCAGCCACAAATGCTTTTATCAGTGGATTATTGTCTACCTGTATTTCAGCAAAAGGAGTAGTTGTATGGATCAGTTTAAGGCCAAGGGTTTTTCCTGCAGTTCTCCCGTTATACAATCTCGAACCTCAACAGGTCATTTTTATTCATCCTGCAAATGAAAAGGAACTTTTATGGGTTACAGAAGAAGCATTGAAATGTGAGGGGTTACGTGCAGTGGTTGCCGAACTGAATCATTTAAGTTTTCCAAACTCACGACGATTACAATTAGCAGTTGAAAAGAGCCATGTGAGCGGTTTTATTTTAACGCCGTCTACAAAAACAACTACCAATGCCTGTGTTAGCCGATGGCAAATAAGTTCATTACCAAGTGAACAAAAGAATGGTTTACCCGGCGTTGGATTTCCAAAATGGAAAGTAGAATTAAGAAAGATGCGTAATGGTAAACCCGGCGAATGGGAAATTGAATGGACGGGTAATCGTTTCAGGGAAGTACAAGCAGCTGCTATTTCTTTCAACATAAAACAGTTGCATCAGAAAACGGGGTGAGCCATGCAGCAACGATATGTTACGATATGGTTTCGTTATCTAAAAACGGATTGGTTCACTCGTCGACAGCCATCGTTAGCAACAACGCCATTTGTGTTGTATGCAAAAGATCATGGTCGCATGATTGTAACAGCTGCAAATCAACTGGCAGAACAAGAAGGTATTTATACAGGAACAGTATTGGCTGATGCAAGAGCAATTGTTCCTTCCATTCAATCGATAGAAGAAAAGCCTGCGCAGTTTGAACAACTCATCACGCATTTTGCAGAATGGTTTATCCGTTATTCACCTGTGGTTGCAACTGATGGAATTGATGGTTTGGTCATCGATGCATCAGGTTGCGCACACTTGTGGGGTGGCGAAGAAAAATATTTGTTGCACATTACTGATCGGTTAAAACAATCGGGCTACAGTATTCGTATGAGCATGGCTGGTACCATTGCTGCATCATGGGCAGTTACACGTTATGGCGATAATTTTTCAATTATCAGTAATGGCAATGAAGCAGAAGCCATTTTAAAATTACCTGCACAAGCCTTACGCATCAGCGACGAAATAACAGCACGCTTATACAAACTAGGATTGAAACAGATCGGTAGCTTTTTTCAAATGCCATCTTCTGTTTTGCGCAGGCGTTTTGGTAAAGAATTAATTCAACGCATTAACCAGGCATTGGGTTACGAAGAAGAATTGATTCAGCCGGTAATTGTTACATCGGCTTATGTGGAACGTTTGAATTGTTTTGATCCTGTTGGCACAAGGGCTGGAATAGAAATAGCCTTAACAAACTTGCTTACACAATTATGCAAACGGTTAATGCTGGAACAAAAAGGTATTCGTTCGGTTGCATTCACAACTTATCGTGTTGATGGTAAGGTACAGTCGTTACAGATTGGTACGAATCGATCAACACTTAATGAACAACATCTCTTCAAACTCTTTTACGAAAAACTCGAAACAATTGAACCGGGTTTAGGTTTCGAACTATTTATATTGGAAGCAACAAAAGTGGATGTTTATTTACCTGTACAGGAAAAATTATTTAACACAGGAGGCGGTTTGCAAGATCCTCATCTTGCGCAATTGTTAGACAGGCTGGCAAATAAAATCGGGGTGCACAAGATTCATCGCTATTTGCCCGATGAACATTATTGGCCGGAGCGTTCATTAAAAAAAGCAAACTCACTTGATGAAATGCCCGCTACTGATTGGAATATTAAACGACCACGACCGGTACTGTTACTCACAACTCCGGCTTCAATTACCGTTGCTGCACCTGTTCCTGATTATCCGCCGATGTTGTTTCGGTACAAAGGCAAGGTGCATAAGATCGTAAAAGCAGATGGCCCTGAACGTATGGAACAGGAATGGTGGTTGCAGGAAGGTGAGCATCGGGATTATTATTATGTTGAAGATGAAGAAGGTTATCGTTACTGGCTGTATCGTGAAGGACATTATGAAGCAGATAAAACTGCTGGCTGGTTTCTGCATGGCTATTGTGCGTAATGAAATGAATAGAAAATGGATTACACAGAATTACAGGTAACAACAAACTTTACATTTTTGCGTGGCGCCTCTCATCCGGAAGAAATGATGCGGCAGGCGGCACAACTTGGCTATACTTCTATTGCAGTAACAGATACCAATACACTTGCAGGAATTGTGCGGGCACATGCAGCAGCAAAGAAATTGAACATTCGTTTAATACCCGGTTGTTTACTTCAATTACTTGACGGCCCTTCATTACTCGTTTTCCCCACAACAAAAAATGGATATGCACAACTCTGCGAGCTATTAACACTCGGTAATCGTCGTGCAGAAAAAGGGGATTGTCATTTGTATAAGGCTGATCTGTTTGCATTGTTGAAAGAAGTTGTGTTGATTCTACAACCGCCGCATCAATTGAATCATCTGTTTGAATTAGAAGAAAGTTTTACAGAAGCTGTGAAAGAATATCAACATCATTTTGGTGAAAGGTTGTATATGGCACTGCAACGTAGATATCATGGCGATGATCAGAAATTACTTTTTCGTATTACACAACTTGCGACTTCTTTTAATATTCCTACTGTTGCAACCAATGATGTGTATTATCATGAACCTGCACGCAGGCAATTGCAGGATGTGCTCACCTGCATTAAAGAAAAATGCACCATTCATACTGCGGGATTTAAACTCTATCCGAATGCTGAACGCTATTTAAAAGATGAGGATGAGATGAAACGTTTGTTTCGTCAATTCCCCGAAGCGATATTACGTACACAGGAAATTGTAAATGCCTGCAAGTTTTCTCTTGATGAATTGAAATATGAATATCCTGAAGAGATCACCAGTGAAGGACGCACGCCACAGGAAGAGTTAACTTATCTCACATGGAAAGGAGCAAATGATTTTTTTGGCGAACCTCTTCCTGAAAAAACAGTGAATGCCATTAATCATGAACTGAAATTCATTGAAGAAATGAATTATGCCGCTTATTTCCTCACGGTGTATGATATTGTACGGTTTGCAAGAAGTAAAGATATTTTATGCCAGGGGCGTGGATCGGCAGCCAACTCAACTGTTTGTTTTTGTTTAGGCATTACTTCGGTGAATCCTGAAAAATTCGATTTGTTGTTTGAACGTTTTTTATCTGCTGCAAGAAATGAACCGCCGGATATTGATGTGGATTTTGAACATGAGCGAAGGGAAGAAGTGATCCAGTATATCTATGAAAAATATGGAAGAGATCGTGCCGCTATAGTTGCTACTGTTACTCAGCAGCATCAAAAAGGCGCTATACGTGATGTAGCCAAAGCAATGGGTTTATCGGTTGATACCATCAGTAAAATATCAGGTTCGGTTACACATTACAGTAACGAAGGATTTAATACAAATGCAACTTCAAAAGAAATTGGTTTGAATGAAAATGATCGGTACCTGCAGAAAGTATTTGAACTAACCAACCAGTTTATTGGTTTCCCACGGCAGCTTGGGCAACATACAGGTGGATTTGTTATTAGTCGTCATCCTTTATCAAAACTATGTCCTGTTTTAAATGCCAGAATGGAAAACCGAACCAATATTGAATGGAATAAAGATGATATTGAAACATTGGGTTTTTTAAAGATTGATGTGCTGGCACTTGGTATGCTCACCTGTATCCGTAAAACATTTGATCTTGCAAAACAACATTATGATCACTACTGGACACTCGCAACTATTCCGCAGGA
The DNA here is from genome assembly GCF_057361365.1 of Lacibacter sp. NCBI lineage: Bacteria > Pseudomonadati > Bacteroidota > Chitinophagia > Chitinophagales > Chitinophagaceae > Lacibacter > Lacibacter sp. The sequence continues at coordinate 194,581 of NZ_JBMQSG010000015.1, forward strand.
TGATCCTGCAGTATATGAGATGATCAGTAATGCCGATACTATTGGGGTTTTTCAAATTGAAAGTCGTGCACAACAAACAATGTTACCACGTTTGCGTCCACGCACATTTTACGATCTTGTTATTGAAGTAGCCATTGTGCGGCCTGGTCCTATACAAGGAGATATGGTACATCCTTACCTGCGCAGAAGAAATGGCGAAGAGAAAGTAGAATACCCATCAAAAGAACTGGAAGATATTTTAGGACGAACATTAGGTGTTCCCTTGTTCCAGGAGCAGGCCATGAAAGTAGCGATCGTTGCTGCAGGATTTACAGCAACAGAAGCAGATCAGTTGAGAAGAAGTATGGCTACGTTCAAAGCAAAAGGAATGGTGTCCGACTTTGAAAAGAAACTTATCAACGGCATGTTGCAACGGGGTTATCCAATTGAGTTTGCACAACGCATCTTTCGGCAGTTAGAAGGGTTTGGAAGTTATGGTTTTCCTGAAAGTCATGCAGCCAGCTTTGCACTGCTTGTGTATGTTTCATCGTGGATCAAATGTTTTTATCCCGATATCTTCGCCTGTGCAATACTTAATAGTTTGCCTATGGGTTTTTACCAGCCTGCACAATTGGTGATTGATGCGCAAAAGCACGGAGTAGAAGTAAGACCTGTTGATATTAATTTTTCGCAATGGGATAATACGCTCGAAGAACAATCAGGAAAATACAAAGCACTTCGTTTAGGTTTCCGGCAGGTGAAAGGTTTGCAGCAAGAAGAAATAAAATTATTATTAGCTGCAAGAAATAAACACTTTACTGATATTTTTTCGCTAACAACTCTTGGTTTATCAGATGCTGCATTGGAAAAACTTGCCGATGCTGATGCATTCCGTTCTGTTGGTATTGACAGGAGGGAAGCGCTTTGGCATCTTTCAGTAAAAGATAAACCTGTTGCACTTTTTGAAAACAATCGTGAACAGGAGCAGCAGATTGCATTGCCTCTCATGCGTGAGGCCGAACATGTAATGCAGGATTATGCATCAACTTCTTTATCAGTAAAAGCTCATCCTTTACAGTTTATCCGTGAAAAACTTACGATGCTGCATGTTTTAAGAAGTATGGAATTAGCCAAAAGGAAAAATGGTGATACAGTAAAAGTAGCAGGCATTGTTATCGTTCGTCAACGTCCTGAAACAGCAAAAGGAGTTTGGTTTATTACCCTGGAAGATGAGACCGGGTTTTCGAACCTGGTGATCTTTAAACCTGTGCAGGAAAAGTTTAAAAAGGAAATTGTTCAATCAAGAGTATTAATGGTGGAAGGTAAGTTGCAGATTGAAAGTAATGTGATTCATGTTATGGTAAGCAGGTGTTATAACATCACAAGAATGTTGCATGGGTTATTAGTTAACGACCCCAACCAGGTATTGCTTCCCCGGTTTTCGCATATCGATGCCTTGAAAAATCCAAAGCCACCTGAAAAGATTATTCCTGATGCAAGGAACTTCAAATAAGGTGAATGATCCCACTAAAACGTGATCTCTGTAAGGCTAGTAAGCCTGTTCCCTGAAGTTTTTCATGCTGTCGGAAAAATACTACAACCTTGTTACTTAAATTACTTCTATATTTATATCCGAACGATTGCTGGCTCACCTCTAAGAACCAACCGTACCAATCTCCTCCGACAAACATCCGCTACCCAATTTCACCCAACCTTTTCATTTGTTGAGCTGTTACAGCTATATCCAATTCTACTGAAAACCCGCACTATCTATAGAAAGGCCATAATCCAAATTGCTTATATAAAAAGATAATGGAATGAAAAAGGTTTTAGGTTTTTGCCTGTTTATGCTTGCAATGAATTCGGCCCGTTCGCAGGTTTATTTACAAGGTGGTGCTGGGGTTACAACAAATGGAAATGCAGGTGCCGATCTGCAGGTTGGTTATTCCTTAAAAAAGAAAATGACTGTTGGTATTGGTTATTTTGCATTAATTGATAATGCACAGCCTTTATTAATGAATCTTCAGGTTGGTTATAAAATTTCCAAAGCCGTTCGGATGTATGGTGGTTATGTACGTAAACAGGTATCAAGCAGTCACACTGCGCAAAATGCAAACTCCTGGATAGGAGGTATTGAGTACAATACCAAGCGCTTCAAAAAAGGAAATTTTTACTATTCAGCGAATTATATTCCACATTATTTCTTTGTTTGCGTGGGTATGAAATTTAATTACAAATAACGCAAACCCTTTGCTGCAGTGCATTTCAGGAGAATATTGGATGCTTCAAAGAAAAAAAGATTAAAATAGTTTCAGAAAAACTTGCAATTGTAAAAGAAGACAGTAATTTTACGGTCAGAATTGAATCCGGCCCTAACAAATTTTCTCCACCGATTTAATTCCCTTTTTAATATCTCATATCCGGAAGCCCCTTCCAAAATTCCTCTATTAACCAAATTGATTCCATTCCTATACCTAAGGTTGTTTTATAATCAATTTGTATATGAAAACGAAATTTGTACCTGTAATTGCTACACTTATGATCCTGCTGTTTATTAACACAGGCACCTCCGGAACTATTTCTATTAAACAGGTTTGGCCGAAAGTATATGATGTTCAGTTTGAACAGCAAGGTTCTTCTGTAGTGCTGTTATGGAAAGCTGATAATGAACCCAAAGACATTTACTACGAAATAGAAACCAGTGCAGACGGGAAGGCATTTAAAACTTCTGCCATTGTATTAGGTGGCTTTGCTAGCGATCAATATTATACATACAAGTACAAAGCAAAGAAACTAACCTCCGCAAAAACATTTTACCGCATTAAACAAATGAACAATGATGGCACTTACAGAATTGTAAGCGAGCAATCATTCTAAACATATTCAACGAACTGTTGGTTCTCTTATAGGTAAATACGCCGTCCTTATTCTTAAGGATGGCTTTTTTTTTAAAAAAGTTGAAAATGAAAAGTAAAAAGTGAGAAGGGATTGTCACTTTCAGAATGGATTCAATAATTAATTTTTTTCCGTAAGACCAAGCTGTTGGTAGAAAATGTAAGTAATGATTTTTGTGACGTTATTGTCTATTCACTATTGCCCATCACCATTCACATCAATTCACCCCAATTTACTTTCCATCTCCATCACTTTCTCAAAAGCTGCTTCGTATTCTGTATTCAGCTGTGTTAACTCTTTACTCAGCTTTTGGTAAGACATTTCTGTTTGTTTGAATTTGTCTTTGTCAGAATAGGTAGCAGGGTCGGAGAGTTGCGCCTCCATTTTATTTTTTTCAATCGTAACAGCATTCATCTTTTCTTCCAGCTGTTGTAAAATGCGTTGCTGTTTTTGCAATTCCTTCTTCGCTTCTTTATTGATGACCTGTTTTTGTTCTGTAACCACAGGTTGTTGCACGACAGGTTTTTCTTCCATCACTTTTTTCGCTTCTTTCTTTTCACTAACAGCTGCAGACTCTTTACTATCGGCTGCTTTCCTGGCCATCCGTTCTTTCCATTCTAAATATTCGGTGTAGGTGCCTTTGAATTCTTTGATCTCTTCATCCACAATTTCCCAGATTTTATTGGCTGTTTGCGATACAAAGAAGCGATCGTGACTTACAAGGATAATACTGCCCTGGTATTTATTCAATGCTTCGATCAACAATTCAACCGAGTGCATATCTAAATGGTTCGTCGGTTCATCGAGCATCAGGAAGTTGGCTTTACTTATGATCGTTTTCGCCAAAGCGATCCTTGCTTTTTCACCACCACTCAATACTTTGATCTTTTTATCGATATCATCGCCACCAAACAAAAAGCAACCAAGCAGCGTACGTAATTCCTGGTCCGTTTTCTGTGTGCTGCAGGTTTTTAATTCATCAAGCAGAGTATGATTCAATCCTAGTGATTCCAATTGATGCTGTGCATAAAAACTCTCATCAACATTATGTCCCCATTTACGTTCGCCTTCAAACGATTCAACACCTGCAATAATTCGCAGCAGGGTAGACTTACCCTTACCATTCGCACCGATCAAAGCTATCTTATCGCCACGTTCTATTTCTGCTGTGGCATTTGTGACGATATGATTCGCTCCGTAATGTTTGGTAACATGTTTCAATTCACACAATACTTTGCCCGGCATTTTATCAACCGAAAAGTTGATGCGTATATTCGGACGATCATTAGTCGGTGCTTCAATTACATCAAGCTTTTCTAATTTCTTAATGGCAGTTTGTGCAGCAGCAGCTTTACTTGCTTTTGCACGGAAGCGTTCAATAAAACGTTCCTGCTGACGAATAAAATCCTGTTGATTTTCAAAAGCCTTCATCTGCAGTTCCATGCGTATTTCTTTCTCCTGCTGGTAGAAAGAATAGTTGCCTCCATAAATATGCAAGCCTTGCTGAAATACTTCCACAATTTTTGTCACCATGCGATCAAGAAACCAACGGTCATGCGAGACGATCACAACGGAACCCTGGTAGTGCAGCAGATATTTTTCTAACCACTCAATACTGGGAAGATCAAGGTGGTTTGTCGGTTCATCGAGTAACAACAGATCAGGTTGTTGCAGGATCATTTTTGCCAACAGCACACGCATACGCCAGCCACCACTAAATTCTTTATACGGACGTTGCAGATCGGCATTGGCGAAACCAAGTCCCTGTAAAATTTCTTCTGTTTTATGATGGATGTTGTAACCATCCAGCGTATCCATTTCGTGGAGCTTATCAGAATAAAGATGGAGCAGCGCTTCATCTTCATGATTCTTTTCTAACTGGATGCCCAGCTCTTCAATTTCTTTTTCGAGCAACAGCACTTTTTCAAAAGCACCCAACGCCACCTGTAAAATCGATTCGCTGGTATCAAAACTCAGCAGATCCTGATGGAGGTAGCCAATGCTGGTGTTGCGGCTACGGATCACTTCACCTTTTGAGGGCTGGTATTCGCCCACAAGCAATTTCAACAGGGTTGATTTACCCGTGCCGTTATACCCGATCAAACCAATACGCTCATTGGGATGGATATGCCAGGTCGAATCTTCAATAATTGCTCTCGCACCAAACTCAAACGTTACATTCTGAAAACCAGCTAACATAATTCTTGCTTAAAAATGAGCCGCAAAGATAAGGTTAAGTACGAGGAGAGAGGTAAGAAGTACGGGATAAGAGGTACGAAATAACCGCCGTCAGGGCTTATAGCCGCTGGCGGCGGTTCAGTCGTGCTGCAAACCTCATAGGTCTTATCTTTGCCAAAATTTTTTCATGAAATGAGCCATCATTAAATATTCATTTTTTTGTGAAACAGGAATTGATATTTAATTGGGGCGAATAACATGTGGCCAAAAACAATAAAAAATATGCACATGAAAAAGACTTTGCTTATCCTCACTGTTATCCTTTCAGCGGTAGCCTGTAAAAACAAAGAAGAAAAAACTGACGAAACCATTACCACGCCGGAAGCGAAAACTTCCGCAGGTTATGCGTACAGTGAAACCTTTAATCAATCCATGAACAGTGTGTTATCGGCGTATTATAACCTGAAAGATGCGTTTGTTGCAAGTGATACAGTAAAAGTAAATGCAGCAGGTGTTCAATTGAAATCATTACTCGATAGTTTAAAGCTTGATGAAGTGCAGAAATTTGATACACTTGGTTTCACAAGCATTAACGGTCGTCCCGGCGATGTCGCTGCAGAAATTAGTGGTATGCTTGGTGAAAAAGAACTGGAGAAAAAAAGGGAATCGTTTGAAATGGTATCGAATGCGTTTTATGATATGGTGCGAGTAATTAAACCTACCGGGGCAACAATTTATTATCAGTACTGCCCGATGGCATTTAACGATAAAGGTGCATACTGGTTAAGCAATGCCGATAGCATTATGAATCCTTACTTCGGAAAGAAAATGCTCACTTGCGGTGAAGTAAAAGAGACGTTGAAATACTAAAGAAAGTTCTAAGTTTTAAGTTGTTTAGTTCTGATCATGTATTTCTCAACTAGTCGTATATATAAAACTTTCAGGCTGTTTATCCCCTCCCTGGAAGGGCAGCAGGTTTTTACGCAGCGTAATGATTGAATGGGGTGGGTTTTTATTCAAACAATTATTGCCGATTACTTGTAATAGAGGAGATTTTAAAACGGGAAACATTCCGCATGTATTTTTTCAAACCTATTATCGCCTTATTGATTTGTGTGGGAGTTACTTTCACAACTTCAGCGCAGGAGAAATTTACCATCAGCGGATATGTGAAAGACAGCACCAGTAACGAAACCATTATTGGTGCCACCATTAGCGTGAAAGGCCGCAGCAAAGGCATCAGCTCCAACCAATACGGTTTTTATTCCATCACACTTGATAAAGGCAACTACACACTAACGGTATCGCATGTAGCTTTTACAGCCAAGGAAATAGAACTCGATCTCACCACAAATACACAGCTCAATTTTGATCTTGCTCCACGTATAGCCATTGCGCAGGAAGTGATCATCTATTCAAAAAAGCGTGACCTGAATGTGAAAAGCGCACAAATGGGCAAGTTTGAACTAAGCATGAACCAGATCAAATCTGTTCCAGCATTGGCTGGAGAAGTTGATCCTATTAAAGTCTTGCAATTATTACCAGGTGTGCGCAACGCAGGCGAAGGCAACAGCGGTTTGTATGTGCGTGGTGGAGGTCCCGATCAGAATTTGATTTTGTTGGATGATGCAGTAGTGTACAATCCCGGTCATTTGTTTGGTTTCTTTTCCGTGTTCAACAGTGATGCATTAAAGAATGTGAGTTTGATCAAAGGCGGTATGCCTGCAAACTACGGAGGCCGTATCAGCAGCGTGGTGGATATTGCCATGAAGGAAGGAAACAATAAAAAGTTCCAGGTGGAAGGTGGAATTGGAACAATCTCCTCTCGTGTTTCCATTCAAGGTCCTGTTGTAAAAGAAAAAGCTTCGTTCATTATTTCTGCACGTCGTACTTATGTAGATATTCTTGCAAAGCCGTTCATTAAAAAAGAAAGTGACTTTTACGGAAGCGGTTATTATTTCTACGATCTCAATACAAAGTTCAATTATAAATTTTCGGAAAAGGATCGATTGTATGCAAGCGGTTATTTTGGAAGAGATGTATTTACATTCAACAACAAAGAACGAAGTTTTGGTGCACGAATTCCCTGGGGTAATTCAACAGGCACGGTACGTTGGAATCATGTGTTCAACAGTAAATTGTTTTCAAACACGTCGCTTGTTTGGAACGATTATCGTTTTGCTTTTGGCGGCACACAAAGCGATTTCGAGATCAATCTTAATTCAGCCATTCGTGATGTGAGTGCAAAAATTGATTTCGATTATTATCCTGTTACGGGTCATCAATTGAAATATGGTATCAATTATACGTATCATAAATTCAATCCACAAACCACCAGTGGCAAAAGTGGTGATGTGGTATTTGAGCCGCAAAGTGTAAATAATAAGTTTGCACATGAAGTGGCAGCTTACCTCATGGATGATTGGGAAATTAACGATCAACTAAAGATCAATTATGGTGTGCGGTATAGTTTGTTTGAGCAGGTTGGACCGTATACTTTGTATGTAAAAGATGCAGATGGTAATAAGCTCGACAGTACCGTTTATGGAAAAGGAAAAGGCGTGCAATACTATGGTGGTTTTGAACCTCGTGCCACCCTTCGATATGCCTTGAATGATGAAACATCAATTAAAGCTGCAGTTACACGAAACCTGCAGTTCATTCATTTGGTAAGCAATGCAGGTACAACATTGCCCACAGATATATGGGTGCCGAGTACGCATCGTGTAAAACCACAGATAGGCTGGCAGTATGCAGCAGGGTTCTTTAAAAACTTTTCCGACAATACATGGGAAACATCAGTGGAATTGTATTACAAAACCATGCAGAACCAAATTGAATACAAAGAAGGTTACACACCCGGTATTGGCGATCCCGAAGAAAGTTTTGTATTTGGGAAAGGCTGGAGTTATGGCGCTGAGTTTTATGTAAATAAAGCAAGAGGCAATTTCACCGGGTGGATCGGTTATACTTTATCATGGACATGGCGACGGTTTCCACAATTAAACGATGGCGATAAATATCCGGGTCGTTATGATCGCCGGCATGATTTGAGTGTGGTGACAAACTATCAGAAAAATAAAAAATGGAAATACTCGGCAGTGTTTGTATTTGGTACAGGTAATGCGTTTACGTTACCTGAACGTTTCTTTTTGGTTGATGGTGTGCTAACGCAGCAGTACAGCCGCATTAATCAATATCGTTTACCATCATATCATCGTCTTGATCTTTCAGCTATTTATACCCCGCAGCCGAAGAAAGTAAAGAAGCTGAAAACAGAGTGGGTGTTTAGCGTGTATAATGCATACAGCAGGCAAAATCCTTATTTTATTTATTACGATCAAACGGGTAATCCTTACCAGGGGACATTAGAAGTGGAAGCAAGACAGGTATCATTGTTCCCCATTATACCAAGTGTAACGTTGAATTTTAAATTGTAGAGCTACAGCTGTCATCATCTTTCTTATGTAGTTTAAAAAAAGAGCCATGCATTAAGCACGGCTCTAAACCTTAAACCATCGAACCTGTTTTATGCCGATCACACAAAACCATAAGAATTTGACTGCCCGCCATCAATAGCAATTGTTTGCCCATTGATATACGATGCTTCATCGCTTAACAGGAAGTTCACCAGCTTTGCTACTTCCTCTGGAAGACCTAATCGTTTTGTTGGATTGAACTGTGCATATTCATTCTCCGCTTTCTTTGGATCTTCAGAATTCACTTGTTTAAATGCTTCAGCTACCATTGGTGTGAGAATAGCTCCCGGTGCAATTGCATTTGTAAGAATATTGTAACGTCCGTATTCAAGCGCTGCGTTCTTTGTAATACCCGTAACAGCATGTTTGGTTGCAACGTAAGGTGTTTGATTCATAACGCCTCTTATACCGCCAACAGAAGCTACGTTTACCACACGTCCATATTGTTGTTTTACCATTATGGGTAAAATGTAGCGTAAACCATAGTACACACCGAGCAAATTAATATCGATCACTTTTTTAAATACGTCAAGATCATATTCTGTTAATGAAGCCTGTTTACCTTCAATACCGGCGTTGTTATAAAATCCATCGATGCGACCATATTGTTTTACCGTTTCATCAACATAATTTTTCACGTCCGCTTCTTTAGAAACGTCGGCTTTGATCGTTAATACTTTTGTTCCAGGAAATTGTTTTTTGATATCATCCTTTGCATCGGCAAGTGCTTTTTCATTGTAATCGATCAATGATAGTAACGCACCATTCTTTGCTGCTTCAATTGCTGCTGCCAATCCAAGGCCCATCCCCGCACCGGTGATGAGCACAACTTTGTTCTCCAGTTTTTTCATTGCCTTAAATTTTATCGTGATAGAAAAGCCTGCTTTATGTCAGGCAGTATGCAGATGTTGAGGCTGCATAAGAATTACAATGCAAAGGTAGAACGGGGGGAGAGGGTGGTCCAATGACATATATCAAGTAATGCATGAACTTTATTTTTTATTCACCAAGTAAATGTTAAAACTGCCCGATTCTCCTGGTATTTTGCAGCATCACAAAAAAATCAGGTGTTTTAGTTTTTGCATTGAGTTATCTTTGTCGCTTATGCATTACTGCAGCAGATACATATTTATCTTTCTCCCTCTGCACCCTGTTGGTTGTTGATAACTGATAGGGACTTCCTTTTTTATTTTTTTCATTAAATACAACAATTATGAACAACGAATTGAACCCAGTGGTTCTTTGCGAAGAAGATTTTTCTAAGCTGAAACAACTTGTGTCGTTCACCGGAGCCGGCACATCATCTGAAATGAGTCTTGCTCACGAAATAGCAAGAGCTATTATTGTAAAGAATGATTCATTTCCACCTAACACTATCCGCATTGGATCAAAAGTGAGTATTGAAGATGCAGAAACAAAGAAGCTGCATGAGTTTACCATTGTGATGCCCTCGGCTGCTGATATCAAACAAAAATTTGTATCGGTACTTTCGCCGATGGCGGCGGCTATAATCGGATTCCGAAAAGGAGAAGAAGTAGTTTGGAAAATGCCTTCAGGTTTAAAGCGATTGCTGATTAAAGACGTGCTTACGCCAATGCCGGTATAAAGTAATGGTGTTAACTGAAGCGTCGCCTGCTATATAAATAAAACCCCTTGTAAAATCTACAAGGGGTTTTATTTATAAAAATATCATTGCTTATATTTCTGCTGCAACTGTTGCATCAGTATGCGTTTTCTTTTTAACCGGCTTTAAGCGTGCCGCAATCGTGTTCAGTATTTCCGTTGCCGCATCTATCTCATCTTTTTTATTGGAAATACTTTCTACGTTAAAGCCAACCGGGATGTTTTTCTGTGCAGCAAATTCTATTATTTCATTTGCTATCACTATCGATGTTTTTACAGATGATTCTAAAATGTCCTTTGCATTTTTCAAATCGTTGTACAACCACTTTGGTACTTCAATACCCAGCCATTTCATAAACTCAAGCGTTTTAATGGAGCCACACGGACTAAGGGTAAAGAAAATCGGCTTCAACTCGTAGTTATTTTCAATGGAATCATAATAATAATCGGAGAGAAGATTTTTTGATTCGTATACATTGTAAACACATTGCGACACGAAGAAGCTGCAACCTTTTTCTGTTTTAGAAAAAATTCGTTTGTGTTCGTCGCCTTTTTTAGAATGTCGTTCAGGAATGGTAATACCACCCAGCATTAAATGCGTATGAAAATCTTTTCGCAGATCGTATGCATCGGTCAATGCAAAATTGGTTTCTGCAATTTGCGCACTGGAAGAGGCACCTACAAACACAAAGTTTTCAAGCTGATTGTTTTTGCAAAGCCATTCATTAAACGTTTCTTTTGTTTGATTGGCAATGCTCTTGTAAATAATCCCGGGCACATTTATATTGCCGAGGTAGTCACGGAAATATTCTTCCGGCGCAACAGTTTGAATAAAAGGAAACGTGCGTTGCTCATTGGTACGCTGACTTTCATCCTGTATATCGTATAAGATCAGTCCATCAATTGCGAGATTGTTAATACGGGCAGTTTGTTTGCCTGCAATGATCTGCAGTTTTTCTTTTTCAGTGGTGATTTTGGGAGGCGCAAAACTATAAAGAAGTAAGCCGTTTTCACGTGCTTCAATTTTTTCTTTTAAGGATCTCATTTGTTATTGAGGCTGGTCGTTTAGTTGTCTGTAATGAACAAATGTAAGCCTTGACAGGCAAACGAATGATAGGATAGGAGCGGGCGGCAAATGAGTACTAAGCTCAATCTTTTGGTTCCCATAATTGAATTTTGTTTCCTTCTTCATCAAGTATGTGCACAAACTTGCCATAATCATAGCTTTCAATATCGTCTAAAACTGTTACGCCTTCTTTTTTAAATTCTTCCACCAATGCTTCCAGGTTTTCAACCCGGTAGTTGATCATAAAATTGCTGGTTGAAGGTTCATACATCTTCGCTGCTTCTGAATTAAGATTCCATTGCGTGATGCCTTTATTTTTTCCTTCGGCATCTTGGTACCATTCAAATGATGCGCCATATGGGCCGGCATCTATTCCCAGGTGCGTTTTATACCACTCTTTCATTTTGTTGGGATCTTTGCATTTGAAAAAGATTCCGCCAATGCCTGTTACTTTTTTCATGTGTTCTTTTTTATTGTTTTTATGTCACGTAGTAGAAACAATAAAATTATCTGCACTCCTGGTATAAATTAGCCCGATAATTTTCATGTTTATTCCTACTGATTGCTTTTAAATTCCTGAGTTTTTGTTTTTTGTAAAATGACTTTGAATTTTTGCGCCGATGAATGAAAACAAAAATCCATTCACGATGGCTGCAAGCAATACAATTCCCGGAGGAACTTCATCTTCGGGTGGAATCCGGTTGAGGAGCAGAAATTTAAAGCCCAACAGGAAACCAATTAATCCAATAAGAAAACCGCTGATGATACCTGTTTTGTTTTTCATCATTAAGGAATGAATGTTTACATAGAAAGGTACAAATTTATCGTTTTGGATCTTGTGTGAAGTTGCCATGTATATTGGGTTGAAGCAGGGAAGGGCAGGTATAAACTGCCCTTGCTTTATCTCGCACACTATTTGTTTTAATAACGGCAGGGAGAGATGAGTTATGATAAAGAGGACAACCAGCCGTGGCTCCGCAACTACGCAAAGCCGAAAAAAATGCCTGAAGAAATTCCTGTATTATTTCAGAAAGGGCTACTCCGATGCAAAGTACATTTCCTGGGAGCGTGAGTATAAAGAAGCAGCTCACCGGCAATTCCAGGAACAGTTAAATAAACACGCTTTCAAAGCACTGATGGAGAAAGCTGATTACCGAAGCATTGCAGAAATAGCGGTAAGAATTGAATCAAGGACAAACCTGTTGTTTTCATTCGAGAAAATGGCATTGCGTGATGCAGTGAAGCCGGAGGAAGCCGCAAAGGCGTTTGCAACCGGCTTGTTCGACTATGTATATGGTTCCGGAAACTTAAAAGAACGTTTCACCCGTTTTGTGGCTGTTGTAGAAAATCTTCCCCGCAAGCAAACACGTGTATTAACCTGGCCGTTGGTGACCGTATTTGGATTTCTGGCGAATCCTAAAGAGCACATTTTCCTTAAACCAACTGTTACAAAGATTGCTGCAAAAAAATATGATTACGATTTTAATTATGTATCGAAACCAAACTGGAATACGTATGAAAGTTTATTACAGTTTGCAAAGCTTATAAAAGAAGATACAAAGAGCTACCGGCCGAAAGATTATATCGACCTGCAGTCTTTTATCTGGGTGTTGGGTTCCGAGGAATATCCTGATTAAATACTTTTCGTTGTTTGTTCGGGCGCTAGCGATCCACTTGCCCGAACGCTTTCACAAGTTAGATCGAAGAAAATATTCTTTCGATTCATTAGCTTGCAGCCCAATTTTATTCATGCAAAAAAAGCGAAGCGTTGTCTCTACAAAAGAAGTGATTGTGTTCACTTCCTGTTCAATGATACTCACTGCACTCGGTATTGATATCATGCTGCCGGCCTTAGGAGCTATCCGTCAGCATTTCGGTTTGCCCGATAACAGTCCGGCAACTGCAAACCTGATCTCTTACTTTTTCATGGGACAGATCACACAATTGTTCTTTGGTTATTTAACCGACAGGTATGGCCGGTTGCCCATTTTGCGCCTTGGCTTTGTGATTTATATTGTTTGCGGAATAGCAACTGTGTTTGCACCCGCTCTCAGCATCATGCTTTTGCTTCGATTTTTTAGTGGTATGGGCGCAGCAGCAGTATTAATGACAGCCATTGCTTCTGTTCGTGATCAATATGCCGGTAGTGAAATGGCGAGAGTGATGAGTTTTGTATTAACGATCATGTTGCTTACACCTGTAATAGCACCTGCATTGGGATCATTTGTGTTGCTTCACGCATCGTGGCAGGTTGTATTTCTTATTCCGCCCTTGTTTGCCATTCCTGTTTTTTTATGGTCGTTCCGTTTAGCAGAAACACATTCTGCAGAAGCACGTTTGAAAACAGGATTTATCAAGAGCATGCCGCAGTTATGGTATGTACTCACCAACCGGCTTTTTATGCGGTATTGCGTTACCGCCACCATTATCTTTTCTATACTTACTGCTTATGTATCAAGTTCTGAACGGATCATAGGAGAGTTGTACATGCAACCTTCCATGTTTCCCTGGATATTCGGAACAATTGGTGCAGTGATGGCCGTGTTCGCATTAAGCAATTCTTATTTTACCAAACGCTTTGGAGCAAAAAAAGTGTTGCGTTTCTTTTTAACTGCTTACTTGCTGGTATCAGTGCTGTTTGTAGCATTGCATTACATTATCGATAATCCACTTCCGCTTTGGTATTTTGTTGTGTGTATTGGTTTGTTGATGGCGTTTACCGTTGCAGCCGATCCCAACAGCAGTGCATTGGCACTGGAACCCATGGGAAGCAAAGCAGGAATTGCAGCTTCGGTATATGGTACGTTGTTTTTCTTTGTTGGTTCTTTAATTGGAACAGTGATCAATCACTTCATGATTGCAAATGTGCTGCCTTTAGCTGTTGCCGCATTAATGGTGAGTGTTGTTGGAATGATCTTAGTCTTTAGCGAACGGAAGTGATAATAGAGAAATGATTGATGGGTATTAAGTGATTTACCTGCACAAGCAGAGACACGAGCCTAAAAGCGTTACATAATCATTTCCAGAATTTCCACCATCTATACCGATTATTCGGCTCGTTGTATAAGTCTGATTTACCAAGTCTTTCTAAGGCAATTTTTGTTGCTGTTTTGACAATGAGATTGTTGTTTAAATTACTGGTAGGGTAATTTACTTTCGAAATTATTAAGCCCGCTCGCAGAAATCCAGCTTGAGTTAGTTCAAGGATCCACTCTGCATCATTCCTTGAAAGTTGAAATTCATGTTGAATCTTTTCAATAATTAATACGTCTTCTTTTATTCCTTCTTCCCAAAGATCAGCGATTCTTGATATTAGTCTCTCTTGACTCATACATGTAAAAATAAACTGTGGATCAAAATAACAAAAGTGGCTTGTTTCCTCCAGCCGAGAAGAGAAGGCAGAATTTCTAGGCCAATTCTTCATTGACTATTTGAAATTTATTTCCTTGTTCGTCAATTGCGTAAATAAGGATAGCATCAAAGGCATCATCAAAGGCATCTTGCAAGTTTAATGTTAAGCCGTTTTCCAGTTCAATTGTTCCAATAGTTGTTGATGACTCAATCAATTCTTGTTTTGTGCTTTCGTTATAAAAGGCCAAAACGACTATTTGGAATTTGTTCTTCGGTTTATATAAGTTGGGCGACTCTCGACGAATATTTTTTTGATCTGCGTAAGTATTGCATATAAAGGCATCCCACCCATGAAACATTTTGTCAAAGAGCAATATTTCTTCACCGCTAGCTGTGTCCTCGATTATGATTCGTAAGAGATCTTTTTCGGAATCAATAATGGTTTCATCATTCATTAAAGTTCCATAGTATTTGATCTGGAATAAACGATTTTTCGTTGATGATATCAGTTGACCAATCCATTGAATGTTGGGATAGTTTATTTTAAAGTTGCCCACAATATCTGAAGTAACCGTAGTTAAATGTTCACGCAGATATTTTGGACCTTGTAGCTTAACAGATAGCTCCGGCTCCGGATTCTTGTCCGAATTGGCACTTTCCTTTTTGAAAAAATTGAATATCCCCATAAAGACTTTTTTTTATCGGTGCCGACACCAATCTTTAGTTTGTTATTTATTTAGGTTGGAAACACCGACCGCTAGGAAAAGAAAACAAGTTTTGGCATAACATTATTTGCTTTCTTGATCAGTATTTCCAAAAAGAAACTCTCCTAACGTTTCAAAATAATCCTTTTGTAAAAATGTAGTCATAGTTCCTCTTGTATATTGTCCAACGTATTTTGGTATATCTGCCCAAGGAGGAGGATCGTATGTTTGTTCCCCCTGCGATTTTGTAACGTAAGTGTATCGGCCTTCGATAACTTTTATCAATGCTATTCCGTGTTCTTCGGCGAACTTGTAAGCTCCTGATTGAAATCCGCTTGTAGAAAAAATCATCCCTTTGTGTGTTCCTGTTGCTCTTAATTTGTCATAAAGTAACTGAACAACATCACGTTTAATATCATTTTTATGCCTTTTGCATTCGACTAAAACTTTAATAGAAACTCCTAGTACCTCAAATTCAGCATATATATCAATTTGATAGTCTCCATCGCTTTTAAGTAGATGAATGTCATGCTCGGCTTTGAAGTCTTTTAGATTTTTACCTGCACCTTCTAAATAATCTTTAACAAGTAACTCGAATTCTGCAGGAGAAATATTTGCTTTGATGTTATCTGGTATCGAAGGCATTTCCTAAGTTTTGGTTTGGCTTTTGTATTTTTTCACTCGTTGGTGTCTTTCACCAAAGCGTAGTTGATAAAGTTTATTTAGGTTCGTTGGGTCACCATCTGATAAGAAAGTCAAGGAAATTTGCTGACTGACTAAGTGTCAATCGAAAAATCTGTCAGCTTTTCACCCTCGATGAATAAAGTAAAATGTGCAAATGGTTCTTTCAATTCTTCAAATGTTATGTTCCAGTACGCTTTCTGCTCAAATATTAGAATTGTCTCTATGGCTACAATTTTGAACTTGTCGCTCCACTGAATGAAATCTATAAGCAAGCCAGCTTCTTTAAACTCCGTAACAAACCGTTTGGTTATTCTATCATCCAACTTAAGAAGTCCTGTTTGCCACTCTTCTAAAAATTTTAATTGATCTGCATCAGGCTGAGTCGCCGTCCCCCGAACTGACAATAGTATTTCACCACTTTTGTTGTTCCATGTATTTCTGTTCCCCTTGCTATAAACGAGGGTAAATAATCCGAGTGGACTATCAAAAGTAACTTTCGGCTTTGATTTGAATAAGTTTGAAAATAGTCCCATAGGAAATCTCATTTGTGCTCACTAAAATATGCGCCACATACGATAAATCCAAACTTCTCAAAGGTTTCAAAACAAAAAAATCCCCTTGCTTCATAACAAAGGGATTTCTATTTCAACATGTATTCAATTACGAACCGCAGCTGATACAACCGTCCTGCATGCTGCAGGTTGGGCCATCAACCTGTGTAGGTTCAATGTCGGTTGTGGTTTGTACGTTGTTTGTTTTTTCGGTTGAAGGAATCACCGGGCTGATATCAGCACTCGCTTGTTTCTCTACGGTAAACTGCACCGCCTGTGTTGCTGCCTGTGTGCGCAGGTAATACATGCCTGTCTTCAAACCTTTCTTCCATGCGTGGAAATGCATGGAGGTAAGTTTAGATGCAGTTGGATTATCAACAAACAGATTCAACGATTGCGATTGACAGATGTAAGCTCCACGATCTGCAGCCATATCAATGATGTTGCGTTGCTTGATTTCCCAAACTGTTTTGTACAGTTCTTTAATATCAGCAGGTATTTCATCAATGTTCTGGATCGAACCATTCGCTGCAATGATCTTGTTCTTCATGTTGTTGTTCCACAAGCCAAGGCTCACCAGGTCTTTCAGCAAATGTTTATTCACGATAATAAACTCACCACTTAATACACGGCGTGTATAAATGTTTGACGTGTATGGTTCAAAACATTCGTTGTTGCCAAAGATCTGCGAAGTAGAAGCAGTAGGCATTGGTGCCAGCAGTAACGAGTTACGTACGCCAAATTGTTTTACTTCTTCTTTCAGTGTAGCCCAATCCCAACGGTCGGTTGGTGTTACGCCCCACATATCAAATTGGAAAATACCTTTCGATACCGGCGAGCCTGCAAAGGTTTCATAAGCACCTTGTTCTTTCGCCAGGTCTTTACTTGCTGTCATTGCAGCGAAGTAGATGGTTTCGAAAATATTTTTGTTCAGCATTTTTGCGAGGTCGCTTTCAAACGGCAAACGCAATAAGATGAACACATCGGCCAAACCCTGCACACCTAAACCAATAGGACGGTGACGCATGTTGGAGTTTCTTGCTTCTTCAACAGGGTAGTAGTTATAATCAATGATCTTGTTGAGGTTCTTTGTTGTTTGATAAGTTACCTCGTACAATTTTTCATGATCAAATTTTCCATCGATCACAAAACGTGGAAGCGCCAATGATGCAAGGTTACATACAGCCACTTCATCAGGACTTGTATATTCCATGATCTCTGTACACAGGTTGGAACTTTTGATGGTACCAAGATTCTGCTGATTTGATTTGCTGTTGGCAGCATCTTTATATAACATGTACGGTGTACCAGTTTCAATCTGCGATTGCAGAATGGCGAACCAAAGATCCTGCGCCTTGATTGTTTTTCTTGCTTTGCCTTCAGCTTCGTATTTGTTATAAAGCTTTTCAAATTCTTCGCCCCAGCTTTCACTTAAGCCCGGTGCTTCGTTGGGACAAAACAAACTCCATTCGCCATTTGCTTCCACACGTTTCATAAACAGATCGCAGATCCACAATGCAAAGAACAGATCTCTTGCACGCATTTCTTCTTTACCATGATTCTTACGCAGATCAAGGAATTCGAATACATCTGCATGCCATGGTTCGAGATAAATAGCAAATGCGCCTTTGCGTTTGCCACCGCCCTGGTCAACATAACGTGCAGTATCGTTAAATACTTTCAGCATGGGAATGATACCGTTACTTGTACCATTGGTACCACCGATATAGCTACCTGTTGCACGGATATTATGAATAGCCAAACCAATACCACCTGCACTCTGCGAAATTTTTGCCGTTTGTTTCAGTGTATCGTAAATACCATCAATGCTGTCTTCTTTCATGGTCAAAAGAAAGCAAGAACTCATTTGTGGTTTTGGTGTACCAGCATTAAAGAGAGTAGGAGTAGCATGCGTCATCCAACGTTCACTCATTAAGTGATAGGTTTTGATCACGCTTTCAATATCTTCTTTGTGAATACCCACTGCCACACGCATGTACATGTGTTGCGGACGCTCAGCAATTTTTCCATCGATTTTTAAGAGGTATGATTTTTCCAGTGTTTTAAAACCGAAATAATCAAATGCAAAATCACGATCGTAAATGATGGTGCTGTCGAGCAACTCAGCATTCTCTTCAATAATGCGCATCACATCTTCAGCAATCAACGGTAATTTTTTACCGGTTGCTTTATCAACATAGTTGTAAAGGTTTTTCATGGTTTGTGAAAAACTCTTGATCGTGTTCTTATGCAGGTTGCTCACCGCAATGCGTGAAGCAAGAATTGCATAATCAGGATGTGTGATGGTGAGTGATGCAGCTGTTTCTGCTGCGAGGTTATCGAGGTCGGTTGTAGCCACACCTTCGTAAATACCTTCAATTGTTTTTTTGGCAACGTCAATAGGGTTCACCATGGAGCTAAGGCTGTAACTCAGCTTCTCAATCCTTGCTGTAACCTTATCGAATTTTACCGATTCTGTTTTGCCGTTCCGTTTTACTACAAACATAATGGGGGATGTATGATTTGTGATGTATGAATTATGATTTTTGATTGTTCGTCTTTACTGTTTTTACCGTAGCAACAAAAATGCTCACCAGTTCGTTTGCTTCTTTGAGTAAGGGCTCCGTAATATTCGCAGCAATTAATTTCGCTTCCGTTATTACTTCTAACCAATACATACTCTCGTCTGCTTCTTCTATTACTATTTCCAGTTTATAAATAAAATCAGCCGTTGACTTTGCTCTGCATGCGGCCCGGTAATTTGCACCTACAGAACCTCCTGATCGGATGAGCTGTTTTGCCAATTCAAATCCCGCTGTCGTTTTAGGAAGTTGGTCGCAGATCCTTATTATTTCAACATGAAATTGTTTGGTCCTGATTTTCAACTCTTCCTTTGTCATAGTGCTATTCTTTAATTGTTAGCTCGGATTTGCGACATATCATAAATCCTACATCACAAATCCGAAATCCTAAAAATCTTCTTCTGTTGAAAACACCTGCGTTTCGCCACCGCCCATCACACCTGCTTTCTGGTAATCGCCTACACGCTTTTCAAAGAAGTTTGTTTTTCCTTGCAGGGAGATCATTTCCATAAAGTCGAATGGATTGGTAGCGTTGTACACTTTCGCACAACCTAGTTCTGTTAACCAACGGTCGGCAACAAACTCGATGTATTGCTGCATCAGTTTTGCGTTCATACCAATCAATGCAACAGGCAATGCTTCGGTGATAAATTCTTTTTCGATAGTTACTGCATCGGTAATGATGGTGCGTACTTGTTCTTCGCTGAGTTTATTTTTCAACATGCTGTAGAGTAAGCACGCAAATTCGCAATGCAAACCTTCATCACGGCTGATGAGTTCATTGCTGAAGGTTAAACCGGGCATCAACCCACGTTTCTTCATCCAGAAAATAGAACAGAAACTTCCGCTGAAGAAAATTCCTTCCACTGCTGCAAATGCAACAAGGCGTTCAGCAAAACTTCCGTTCTCGATCCAACGCAAAGCCCATTCTGCTTTTTTCTTAACAGCTGGTACAGTATCAATAGCGTGAAAGAGTTTATATTTTTCCTGAGGGTCTTTAATATAGGTATCGATCAACAGCGCATACGTTTCGCTGTGGATGTTTTCCATCATGATCTGGAAACCATAAAAACATCTTGCTTCGGGCAACTGCACTTCGCTCATAAAGTTCACCGCAAGATTTTCATTTACGATACCATCGCTTGCTGCAAAAAAAGCGAGTACATGCGAAATGAAATGACGTTCACCGTCGTTGAGGTTTTCCCAATCTTTCAGGTCGCCGCTTAAATCAATTTCTTCCGCAGTCCAGAAACTTGCTTCGTGCTGCTTATAATGTTTCCATATTTCAGGATAGTTGATTGGCAGAATAACAAAACGGTCTTTGTTTTCCTTTAACAGGATTTCTTCTTCGTGGTTCATGTGCTTATTTACGTTTTGACTTCGGGAGACAAGTATAGTGCTGACAGGACAGGCCACATTTGAAGTGGCGAATACGATCAGTACAAATGCTTTTCTACCCGAAAGCTTTGTGACTTAAAATTTATTTCCTCCGGCAGGTCTTCTGACTTGTTCTCTGCTGAGCACCTTCCCATTCCGCTTCAGGCGGAACAGTGGTTTTGTGGAAGCTGGCAGGTGAGTGGTGAATTATGAACGGTGAATAATGTTACCAAAAAGGAAACATGCACCATTGACTATTGACCATTCACAAAAAGAACTCACAGCTACGGGGATAGCTCAGGATTTACACCTGATTCCCTTTTAATGCAATGTGCTGAAAAGCATATTGTCAACCGAAACGGACTGTAAAATAAACCCCATTCACCTGAATGAACAGAACTTGTTATTCACGTGGTGTTGAAAAAAAAGAAAATTGTGAATAGCTTTCTTACAGGTATGCTAAAACAAGAAATTAATTTTGTATTGTGGAACTTAAGCCGTAAAAAACTGCAGGTACAATAACGCACCTGCACAGGCGGTCATAATTGCAAATGCAGCGAAGCCCAGGATATTTTCTGAACGGGTGTTTACATTGTCGCCCATAATTTTTTTATTGTTGGAAATATGCAGGATAATGGCAATGAGCACAGGAGCGGTAATGCCGTAAAGGATGGCGGTGTAAATAAGTGCTTTTATCGGTGATATGCCAATATAATTAAGCGATAAACCAAGTATAAGTGAAATAGCGATGATGACATAAAAGGCTTTTGCTTCATGAAATTTTTTATCGAGCCCTTCCGTCCAGCCAAATGTTTCGGTGATGATGTAGGAAATAGAACCACTTAATACAGGTATAGCGATAAGACCCGTACCGATAACACCAATGGAAAAAAGCAGGTAGGCTAAATTTCCGGCGAGTGGTTTTAATGCACTGGCGGCTTGTTCAACCGTATCGATCTGGTGAACACCTTCTTTAAACAAAACAGTGCCGGTGGTAAGGATAATGAAATACATCACAAGTCCTGAAAACGTCATGCCCGTATCAACATCTTTATTGATGCTATGCACGAGTTTTTTATCAACAACTAAATGTTTGCGTTTGTGATTCATTTCTTCCACTTCAACCGAAGCCTGCCAGAAAAATAAATAAGGCGAAATAGTTGTACCGAGAATGCCAACAAGCAGTGCAATAAAATCTTTATCGAATTTAATGACGGGAATAAAAGTGGCTTTAAAAATTTCACCGATATCCTGCCTGTATAAAAACGGAACAATAAAATACACCAGCATTACAATGCAGAGATATTTTAACACAGCCGCAATTTTTTTATAAGGCAGGTAAATGATAAGTCCGAGCAATATCACTGTAAACAGCACACTAAAATACGTGGCATCAATAACAGGAAACAACAGGTTGCCCACAGCACCCATGCCCGCAATATCAGCACCAATATTCATTACAATAGCAGGGAAGCTGAACAACAGCATAAGATAAAGCACCGGCTTTGGATAGTGTTTTTTTAAGGTGCCAGTTAAACCCTGCGATGTAACTACGCCGATGCGTGCACACATTTGCTGAATGATAGCCATCAGCGGAAATGCAACAATGGAAGTCCATAGTGTGGATAAACCATAAGCTGCACCTGCCTGCGAATAAGTTGCAATGCCCGAAGGATCATCATCACTTGCACCGGTAACTAAACCGGGGCCAAGTTTTTTCCAGAATTTTATCAGTTTGTTTGAAGAGCCGGTTTTATGCTTCATGCGGGTAAAAGTTGCGGGTATATGGCATAAGGTACAACAAGAACATGTAGCTGTAACTGATCTTATTCATGTAAATTCCTTATTGTTATTGGAATAAAAGGAGGGAACAGTTTACCTGAACTGGATCTTACAATTTTATTGACCTGTCTCTTGCAACAACTTTCCAGGTGGCGATTGCTTCATTGTTTTCAACCACCACTGCTTTTTCATACAATGCAACAGTTGGACAAATATGAACAGGTACTCCGTACAACACATTACCTACTTGAAATGCTTTGCTGTCGGCAACTTTTAACACTAAGTGTTCTTCACTTTGTGAAAAGGGTGTTGCATCGGGGGTATTTAAAAAATGAACACGTGGAAATGGATTTTCTGCGGCTACAGATTTATGCCCAAGATCGGTGGTGATGGTTTGTTCATCAACAATGGAGATCACTCTTGTAATCACGAGCGCAGCATATTCAAAAGGCTCATCGGGTACCTGGTGTTTGTATCCCCAATCCCAATAAACAAATGTGCCGGGACTGCATTCAACATTTCGTTTGAGATGTGTTGGAAAAGTAGGTGAGCCACCGGCAACAATGGTAACAGGTTGTTTCAGATCTGTTTCAATTTTATTTGCAAGCACAAGCACTTCATCAAAAGCTGTATTGCTCTTTTGCTGACGTTGAACAGGATCAGTATCTCTTAAATGTCCATCGTATGCGTGCAAGCCTTTGAACTGAATGCCGGGCAGGTCGAGCAATTGTTCAGCTAATGTAAATGCATCAGCAGGTTTAATACCACTTCGGTTCATACCAGTATTTAGATCAATAAATACATTGATGGTTTTGTTATCGGCTGTAAAAAGTTGAGACAAAGCAGTTGCCGTAGTAATATTATCGGTTAAACAGCTGAATATTGTTTGTGGATATTGCTGTGTTAATATTAATAAACGTTCTGCTTTGGGCCCAACAGGTTGATAGGCCAGCAGCACATCTTTTGCATGTAGCATGGCCAGCATTTCAGCCTCGGCAATGGTAGCACATTTGAATTTGCTGATACCAGCTTTCATCATCATTGCACATACTTCCGAGGTCTTGTTGGTTTTCACATGCGGCCGTAGCAAATTCACATCTTTAATCATGTTCACTGCATGCGCAATGTTTTGCTGTATACGTTCTTTATAAAGCACCAAGGCTGGTGAATCGATTGTGTTGATATTGTTTATCTCGTACCAATGCATATAAAAGAATTGAGTCGTTTAAAACTACTTGATTGCTGGAAATCAGCCAAACAGGCCATAGATAAAACTCCGCTGCGGGGCAGGAGTGTGCTACCATTACATTACATCAAGTAACAGAAGCGTTTGGTCAAACAAATTAGAACAGGGCCAAAAGCTTTCCCAGTTTTGTACTGTCATTTATCTACCTCATTTTTTAAATTGAATAGTTATGAAAGCAAAACATTTTTTAGCAGTTGTGTTCATGGTTGCATCCAGTTCATTTATTTATTCATTCGTGAAACCCGCAGCCGGCGGTGAAGGTTTCCAGATCTATGTTGATGATAAACTAATACTGCAACAGTTTAACCAGGAGATGAAAGAGCTCAAGAATATTCAGCTGACAGCAGCCAATAGCAAAAGCGAAATGAAAGTGAAATATTATCATTGTGGTATGGCGGGCAAAAGCCGTATTCTTGAACTAAAAAACTCCGATCAAAAAACAGTGAAGCGCTGGCAGTTTGATAATAGCGAGGGAAAAGATTTTTCTGTTACTGTGCCTGTAAAAGAAATTCTCGATTCCCAGGAGAAATTGGGTAACGGTACTATCTACCTTTATTACAGTTCAAAAGAAACACCACAAGGTCGTTTGCTGGCAGGTATTGTGCATGGGAATAAAAATTCAGTTACAAGTAAGTAAATAGATTGGATGAAATGAAAGAGGGGAGCGTCATGTTCGCCTCTTTTTTATTATATCACTTCCCATACATATTCAAGATAGCTTTCAAATCATCAAGCGTATTTATCTCATCGGGCTTTTTATCTTTTCGCCAGCGGCTCATTCTCGGGAAGCGTAGTGCTACACCGCTTTTATGTCGTTTGCTTGCAGCGATGCCTTCAAACGCAATTTCAAAAACAAGTTCAGGCTTCACCGTTCGTACCGGGCCAAACTTTTCCAGTGAATTTCTTTTTACAAAATTATCTACCTCCGCAAATTCTTTGTCGGTTAATCCTGAATAAGCTCTTGTAAAAGGAACCAATTGATCACCATCTTTTACAGCAAAGGTATAAGCCGTGTATAAGTTACTTCTTCGTCCTGCTCCCTTTTGTGCATAGATCATTACACAATCAATTGTCAATGCATCTATCTTCCATTTCCACCAGTCGCCTCTTTTTCTTCCTACCTGGTAAATGGAATTTTTTCTTTTGAGCATCACACCTTCGCTATTCATTTCACGTGAATTATTCCTGAGCGCTGCAAGCTCTTCCCATGTTGAAAAATTTATGATGGGAGAAAGCTGAATTGCTTTGTGATTGATGTTTTGTACAATCTCTTCCATTTTCGATCGTCTTTCTTCCAGCGACTTTTCCCGCCAGTCTTCGTAATTATATTCGAGCAGATCATAAACAAAAAAACTAATTGGCGCTTCGGTCAATTGTTTCTTCGTAATATTTTTTCTGCCGATCCTCGTTTGCAACACAGCAAATGGCAAGGGCTTGCCATCCTGTGCGGGAATGATCTCTCCATCCAAAACAATTCCATCAGGCAGCAAATCATTTAAAATAAAATACTCTGGAAATTTTTCTGTCATCAGTTCTTCGCCACGGCTCCACACAAATAATTTGTTATCACGTTTTATCATTTGTCCACGAATACCATCCCATTTCCATTCGGCCTGCCATTCAACAGGATTACCGAGTGTTGCCGGCTCATCTTCCAATGCATAGGCGAGGTAGAAAGGGTAGGGCTTTGAATGATCCACATCCACAACTTCCGTATTCAGCATATTTGCAAACGAAGTGGTGGAAGGATCCCAGTTGCCACTGATGCGATGTGCAATAACAGATGAAGAAAGTGCTACGATCTTTGTAAGTGCATTCACCATAAGACCTTGCGAAACACCAATCCTGAAACTGCCTGTAATGAGTTTATTAAAAACAAATCGCTCTGCATGATTCATTTGTTTCCAGCTCTCCAGGATAAATCGTTTTTTAACCGACTCATCTTCTTTTTCTATCTCGATAAATTTTTCTAAATAATACGACAGGCTTTCTCCTTTACTGGTTTTATTTTCAGCTTCGGGTAACAGCAATGCAATTGTTTCAGCGAGATCGCCAACGGTGCTGTAACTTTCAACAAACAACCATGATGGAATTTTTGCAAGTTCAATACACCAACCTGAAAGCAGGGTAGTGCTTACAATACGTCTTGGTCTTCTCCCCGAAAAGATAGCGATCACCCACACTTTATCTTTATCTTCTGCAGTGGTAAAATATTCAGCCAGTGCTTCAATCTTATCATTTGTTTTTGTGGAGCCGCTCACCTTAAACACCAATGCAGCAAACATAGCAAGACCATCGCTTTGCAATGCCACACTTTCTTCATCTATTATTTGCTTTTCACTCATGGCTTTTAGGTGTTTCGTTTTCTTCTTCTTTTCCTGCATCTTCATCTTCTGTTCCGTATTCTGTTTTTACTTCTGCGGCGATTGCAATGCCTTCTTCATTTAAATAACGACTGAAGCTTGCCTGGAAGCCATGTGTTACAAAAACTCTTTCTGCTCCTGTTGCTTTTACGGTTTGTAATAACCCTTGCCAATCGGCATGATCGCTTAGTGCAAAGCCTGCATCTGCATTTCTCCTTCTTGCATTTCCTCTTACCTGCATCCATCCGCTGCAAACGCCAACTGAGTAGGGTGTAAACTTTTTCATCCATGTTGTTCCATCTGCACTGGGTGGGGCAATCACCACCGCACCTTTCAACAGTTCCTTTGGCGTTTCAGGTGTTATTCTTACAACAGGAGGTAGCTTGAATCCATGATCGATCAACGTTTGTTGTGTATTAAAGATGGCACCATGCGCATAAATAGTTTCTGTAGTATCTTTTATGTGTTGTAACACTCTTTGCGCCTTACCAAGACTATAGGCCAGCAGCACGCTTGTTTTCCCGTTTTCTTTATTGCGAACGATCCAGTTGATCATGTTCTCAAAAATTTCCTGCTGAGGTTTCCATTTGTAGATCGGTAAACCAAATGTTGATTCGGTAATAAAGCTGTTGCATTTCAGCACTTCCAGTTTTCCGCTAATGCCGTCGTCTTCCGTTTTATAATCTCCGCTTACTACCCACACTTCTCCATTGTATTCCACCCGCACCTGCGATGAGCCAATGATGTGCCCTGCGGGATGAAGTGAAACTTTTACTCCGTCCATCGTTACCGTTTCTCCCCACTCAATACTTTCGTAATGATGATCGCCGAGGCGTAGCTGTAATATTATTTTTGTGTGATGATGGCAGAGATAATATTTGCTGCCAAATCGTGCATGATCGCTGTGGGCATGTGTTATCACGGCCTTGTCCACAGGCTTCCAGGGATCAATATAAAAATTGCCCTGTTTACAAAACAATCCCTTATCGGTAAATTGAATGAGGTTCATCATTGATTAACTACAACAATCGTACAATTAAAATTGTGGAGAGATTGTAATTACAGATAACAACTCTTGGGATGAAAATGTTCTGTGATGTAAAAGGAGAAAGAAAAATGATTCATTAAGGTGGACCACTGCGCAGATGACGATTTATTCAAAACTTAGTTGCTTCAGATATTTCGCTGCAAATACTTCAGGTTTCTTTTCGTCAAAACGATCATAAACGCCGCCATCTCTTTTCCAAAGTTCTTCCAATGCCTCAAAGTTTTTGTTAACCACCATGTCTTAATCGGGATTATTAGTTAATCTGGCAATTACCAGTCGGGTGACATGAAAAAAAGAAATCGGAATGATTTTGCCTGTACTGTCGATCCAAAAATCATCAGCTGTGTTCATCAGTTTGTCCAATTCTTCCAGGCTCGAATACTTTGCACAAAACGGAACAAAGGCCTCTTTGTAAAAAGATTTGATTTCTTCAATCACAGACAATAGACCGTTTTCTGTGTCAAAATAATTATAACCCCCACCTGGATCGTAAGGATCGAATAACCGACCGGAATTAATGCCCGTTATGGATGGTTTTATCTCGTACTTGGCTCTTGAAAGAGGAACATGTGCATCGATCTGCTTTAAAATTTTAACCACGCTCTCAATACCAAAGCTGAACCCGTAAATAAGTTTATACTCATTGTACTTTTCCGTGAAGCAATAGAAATTATAAAAATACTTGCCATCATCCATTACAAATTCAGCAACCATTTCGCCTTTTGCCGCAAGCATTTTATAATTCAATGGAAATAAGAAACTATTCATTTCCGATTTGACAATTTTTCTGATGGTAGGTTTATCGATCATATATGTTAATGGCAGGTAACACTAAAATATAGGTCACTCCCCATAAAACCAAAATTCATGTGTATGATTATCAGTTTTTCAAACCTTGATAAATGGGCATGAATAATGGGCACTAATGATCCGCAAAGAGTGAACACTTGCGCCAGAAAGAAGTTTTGTCAATTGCAAAGAGCAGATTTGACATTGTTTGTATTATAAGCTTTTAATGCTTTATACTCTTTTGAATTTTCATTGAATTCGCAAGAAGAACAGGAAATTACCTTTTGATTTTCCATTTGCTTTATAGTTCGGTCATTATGTACATATGTTCTGTATTCTGTTTTTGTTACCGGGCAGTTAGCACATCCACCTGTAGTAGTGTTGTAAATAAAAATAAGCTTGTCATCTTTAAAATAGTATTCCGATGTTGACGATCCATCGCCAATAAATCCCCAGTCTATTGCTATCTTAACTACTTTTTCTTTGTCAGTGAAATAGGTGGCTGTGGCATCTGTATCGCAGAAGAATTTATACTTTTTAGCCGTCAAACTCGTCGAGTTAATTTTCGTGAACTCTTCCCGAATGTCGAGAACTTTTTGTTCACTTGTATGTGTCGTGGTGTCAACCGGATCAGCCGATTTTATTGAAGTATCGCTGCCAATTTGGTTTTCTTTTAAACCTGGTTCTTTTTGTTTTGCTTCATTTTGATCACATGACAAAAGAATTAATGAAACGGCAAACGATAAAATGATATGTCGCATAAATAGGTTAGTTATTCCAGTAGTTGAGCAAACAAAAGTACTAAAATGGATAACCTATCGCCAGGTTAAACACCAGGTTTTGTTTGCGCCAATCTCTGTCTTTGAAATCTACCTGGTTAATAACGTATGGTGGTATTACCCATGGCTTGCGGATAGGAAAGCCTACATCAAATCTTATCACAAACAAGGTAATATCTAAACGCAAACCTACACCCACATCAACTGCCATCTGGCTTAAGAATTTACCACTGAATTGTGAGCCTGGTTTTTTCGTACGTGTTGAATCATTTACGAGCCATATATTACCTGCATCAATAAATAGAGCGCCATATAAAGGCCCGGTAATATGTGGACGATATTCTGAATTCAATTCCAGTTTTATATCACCTGTTTGGTCGGGAATAATTTGCGTTGCACTCACAGGAAAATAAGTACCCGGCCCAACAGAACGACTTCTGAAACCACGCAGACTATTATTTCCACCAACAAAGAATTGTTTTACATACGGCACCTGTGTTGAATTGCCATAAGGAATACCAATACCAATGTCAACACGATTTACCCATGTTGATTTCAAACCAACTTTCAGGTAATGTCTTACATCGGCACCAATTTGAAAGTATTGTGCAAAAGGAACAGTGCCAAACCGTACAGTATCGCCACGCTTCACATTTGCTCCCGTGATAAGTCCGGCAATGTTACCCGATAGATCAGCAGTACCCATAAAGTAAATGGCTGATTTCGGCTGCACGTTATTGGCAAGTTGGTTATATAAAAACTGGTAACGGCTTCCTAAAATAAACTGCGGTTCAATGGCTCTTTCCAAACCGGGGATGCTTGCCTGCAATACTTTGTATTCTTCAGTAACATTCAATGGCTCTGCATAAGTGATAGCAATTGGAAAAAACTCTTGTACTTTCTGTAAACTTTTCTTCCAGCTAAAACCATATTCAAGACGATAGGAGTTGAGCGTATATAATTTTTGCCGGTCAAGTATATCATAACCTAACTTAAAGTTGGTGCGTGGGGCATAAGGGCCCGTATGTTTTATCTTGATAAAAGGCATCGAAAAACGTGGCACCACGTAAGCAATTTCGCCACCAACACGGTACGTGTTATATCCTTTTAATGCACCACTAAACTGCACATCGCTGCCAACATACCCCGTTAATTGTAATTGCGATCCATTACCACGAATATTTCGATTGAAATAGTTGAAGTTTACCTGCGAGCCATTCAGATTATTGGAGCGACTGATCAGTGCAACTTCAGCCTTTAACGATTGTTTGGGCTGCGGCGTGAGATAGTAATACGCATCGAGCCTGGGCGTATCAAGACCGGGCACTGGTTCAAACCTGTTCTTTACAAATTTGAAAAGATTAAGATTGATCAACCGGTTTAATGTTTGGTTATGATCCGTGCGGTTATATATTTCACCGGGTTGAAACTGCATGGTTTCTTCAAAAAGAAATGGCTGGTATTTTTTACGACGATCAACAATATAATATCCTTTGTAATATTCACCCATTGTTTTGAGTGTATCCACACGATCGGCATTTAACCTGTAACCGGTGTAGATGTACACGTTGTTAATTTTGTAAATCTCCCGTGCCACATCAGGAGTTTCATTTTTCACCACCACAAACATGTTCACCTGGTTGTTGCCAATGGTACTATCGGTACGAACCAACAAATGATCGGGACTGAAGAAATAAAATCCTTTTTCTTTTAATGATGCATCAATGCGTTGCCGTTCTGCTTTTATTACATCTATGTCAAATGGCTCACCTTGTTTTAATAAAGTAGTAGGTGCCGTTAATGCAATTGTGCGTGAAAGATCGCTGCTGTCGGTTGGGAATTGCACCTGGTTGATCTTGTATTGCACACCTGTAGCAGCACGATAAGCGGCCTTCACCGTTTTTCTTCTTACAATGGTATCGCCGGTAACTTTTCCCTTGAACCATCCTTTGTTCACTAAATAATTTTCCAATGATTTCGTGTTGGCAATAAGATCTAACTGGCTGGCCAAAACCGGGGGCTCACCGTATTTATCACGTATGTTTTTAAACAATCCTCTTTTTGAATTGCGAAACATATTGTAGATAGAAAGTTTGGGACGCATTCCAAGAATGCTGCTGTTTGCTTTGGGCTTTGTTAATCCTTCTAAACTTTTTTTGAGTGATTTTTTTTGACGTGATGTAAGCGAGGGGCCCTCTACCGTTATATCGGCCCCGATATATAATTTTTCATTGTCGGGCAAGTGACGTGTACCCCGGCAGGCCATCAAATAAATGATGAAACAGGTTGTAACAAGAAATAAAGAAAACCGGTTTGTCATAATCTGTTTGTGTTTTGAGGAGGGTTTGGCATTCGTGTTCTTTTCCTGCGCAATAATTGCATAAAGCGATCGTAGTCGACAGAAAAAATAAAGCTCACACCTGTTTCAACAATATATCCATCAACAATACCCTGGTATTCATTCTGCCTGTAAAATCGTATCATATAACGTCCATCCTGGCTGAGCTGATAATCAACAGCAACGTTGCCTGCAATATTATTGCCTTGTTGATTTGTGTTTTGCGGACCTTCTAACTGGAAGTTACTGCCCACGCTTATTTTTAAACGGTTACTCAATAGCCGCTTACTTAATCCAACGTTCAGATCTGTTCTTGCCTGGCGACTACCGGTTGTATAATCATCAATTGACACAACATCGAAGTTGATATCAACACCACTCACTAATCCGGCAGCAAGCTGGTTCAATTGTTCTGTAAGTAGCTTGCTTACACTTTGACGTGCATAGGAATTAAAGCTAAACGAATTGCCTTCTGACTCAAATGGATTTTCTGCAACAAAACGATTTAAAAGCAATAAGGAAAATACTTGTTTGTTAATCTCGCCTTCATCTTGCCGGATAACATCTAAACGTGATTGCACCGCAGTAACAATATCATTTGATACACCATAGTTTTTCTCGGGTAAATTAATGTCGAAAGCAATGGTGGGTTTCAACAACTCACCCGTAAGATCAAGGTGTACTTCAAACGGAAGTCGTTGCAAATAAATATTCCGGTTAACATCAGAAGGGAGTTGTGAAGAAACAAGATCGAGTGGGGCAGTGTTGGCTACATAAATTGCTTTAATATCCATTTGCCCTGTTGTTGGTTCGCCCTGCCAAACAATATTACTTCCTGGTTGAATTTCGAAACGACGACGTAGGAAATTAAATGATAGTTCGTAAGCACCTCTGTCCAATACATAATTACCGGTCAAGGTTATTTTACCACTGGGGTCAATGCCTGCACTTAATAATGCTTCTCCCTGCACATTCAACAGATCTCCGTTGGCTTCATCAATCACCACGTTAAACATGGCCTCTTTTTTCACTTCAATGGTAGCTGCTACATCAAAACCAATTAGTCCGCTCCTATTAAGTGAGTCATAAGGCGCCAAAAACAGCGAATCATTTTCAGGCGCATCCATATCTACAAATTCCACAATGCCATTTCGTTGAGCAACGCCCACATCTTTTTGCGGCACAACAAAAGTTAAACTGGTTCCGTCGTTAACGGTAATGCTTCCGTCCACTCTTGGTTCAGCTTCGGTTCCTTCCACAATAATATCTGTAGTTATAGTCAGCTTGCCGTAATAAATCTTTCCGGGGCCTTTAACGGTGTTCAATACCTGGAAATTGGTTGCTCTTACCTGCAAGGCTAATTCATAATTAATAAAATTGTCGGTGTACGCTCGTCCTGTTACTGTAAGATTATTACCTGCAGAATCCTGCATGGTGAAGTTTCGGAAGACCAATGCATTGTTTGAAATCGATACTTTCTGATCGGCAATACGAAAACGGGTGCCAAGTATCGTTGGGACAAAACTTGCGTTGTTGAATGATGCATCACCCGTTATAGCCGGATCAGTAAGATCGCCTTTAATATTAATTGTTCCACTGATGGCACCTGATGCATCAGTTAACACCTGCGCCATGGCTCCTTTCAGTGATGCCAATTGCAATTGCCGGATGTTTGCTGTAAGGTCGGCGTTAATATCGTTTTTTGTTGGTGTAAAATAACCGGTGATTGTTACATCGTTGCCACGGCCGGTGAGGGTTGCAGTTGTATTATGACGATTGTTAGGTCCTTCTGTAACCTTTATGTCTACATTGCCAATGGTATCTTTTTGCATACTCAGATCATTCACTTGTAGGTTACCCGTGAAGGAAGGGATTTGCATGATATTGCTCACAACAAGATTTCCATTTAGCAAACCATCGACAGGTATCGAATCATTTTTGATAAATCCTGTAATTGTAGCTAAACGAAATTGTGAGAAGCGTACATCTAATGATCCTGCATTTACGTCGGCATTTTTAATACTCAGTTGCTGGTTGTCTTTTTGCAACACAAAATTGTTTGCTGTAATATTTTCTTTACTGAAGTTTATACGGTTGACCGCTGCCACTGTCCAAACTTCATAATTCAACAACAGGTTATCCTGGTTAAGACTAATGCTGTAGTTACCACCGGGACTTGATGTTAACAATCCACCTAGCCGGTATTTTGTTCTTCCGCTGCGATCATCGGTGGAAGCTATAAAGCGAAGATTATTATTCAAAGCAATACCGTCAACCTTTGTATTATAAAGTACCATGGTTTTACCGCTCTTGATCATGGCACTGCTGGCATTAATTTGTAAACCACTATCGGCGGTAACTGCTTTTACATTTAACTGGCTGAATTCATTTCCCTGGAAAACCAACGATGGAATTTGCGCTGTTGCATTGAGACCTGCACCGGTAACAAAACTTCCTTCTGCTGTAATATTATCAAACGAAGTAAGACCCGGAATAAAAGAATTAAAAACAGGCGAGTAGTTTACTGCAAGATTAAATTTAAAATTATATGCGCCGGGTTTTGGAATTACACGGGCAGATGGGCCTAGCGAAAAATAAGGTTGTATGCTGCCCATAATAATATTCCCTAATTCATTCAACCGGTATTGACCACTTATATCTGCATTAGCAATATCACTTCTTAAGGAAATATAATTTACTGAATCACGGCTGCCGGTTTTAATTTGTATACTATCAAGCGGCAACCGGTCGGGGCCACTTACAAATAAGCCTTTCGTGATAACCAGGTCCGCATCTACATTGTTTGCTGTTATGTTAGCAATGGTTCCATCAACTTTACCACGAACGATCAACGGCCCTTTGGTTAAATTCAGTTCCTGCATTTTCACACTATCAACCATTCCGTTTATTTGATAAACTGAATTGGCCGATAATCCGCCCTTTATTGCGAGGTTCACATCTGCATTAGGATCATTTACATCTGCAATAACATCAAAGGCGGCATTGGCAATTGACCCATCGAGTTTAATATTTCGATAGCGGTATTGATTAATGCCGATAGAATTAACATCGGCAGTGAATACAGCGTTTGTATTTTCAGGAGTAGTGCCCGAACCTTTTACATAAAAATTGCCGGTTACTGTTCCAAACTGTTGGGGTTGTTTTAATAGATAACCAAGATTCAAGGCATTGGTGCGAACCCTTGCGTTATAACTCAAACGTGTGGGATCTGTAAGATTATTAAAGCGTCCGTTAACCGTTGCGGCACCCGCTGAAGTACTGACGTTGAGATTTGTTTGAATAGCACCTGCATTTCCCGACAGCGTACCACTAACATCAAACTCTTCCGGAATATTGATTTGATCTGTTGACAAACGTTTGCCCGTGAACAAACTGATGTCGGTTTGATTGCTGTGCAGTTTTCGAATGGTAAAATTGCCACCGGCAAGTTTTGGATTTGTAAGACCGGTTAATGTACCATTTGCATCGATCTGCGTATTGGATAATCCGCTGAAACGAAAATTGTTTACGAGTAATCGATCGAGTGTTCCGCTGCCGTTTAGATCAATTCGCCAGGTAGCATTAGGGTTTGCAAATGCTTTTTCCCTTCGCAACGCTGGTACAAAGTAGAGGATGTCTTTCACCTTTACATAGCTCTCATCAATATCTGCAGAAATAACAGTTCGTTCAAAGTGTTTTGCGAAGTCGTCTTTTGAAGCATATTTAAAATATGCAGCTTTCTTTATTTCGCTGCCTGGTGTTTTTATAAGCAGGTTATCAACATACGCTTCGTTATTTGAATAGAGTAGAGTTCCTTTTATTTCTTCTAAAACAAAACCACTTTTCTCTGTGAACGAACCATTGGTAATTGTTCCGCCAATTGAATCGTTGTTAAAGACAAGGTCATTAATACCAACGGTAAGATCGTTGGTGAGCATATGCGCAAAATCAATTCCGTAACCTTGTGGTGCCTGGGTATTATCGTCGAACTGGAAACCGTTTTTGTTGAGAATAATTTTTCCTGCACGTATATCCCAGCCTGCTTGTTGTTGTGCTACAATTTCCTGTTCCACTTCCTGTGCAAGTACTACTGCTTGTTCTTTTTTGTCGATGCGAATAACCACAGATGAATTAGAAAAATCAAATGCAGAAAAATAGAGCTTCCGATTTTGCATATCGATCAATTCCGGTTTTGTTTGCAGGTTGCCTACAACTAAATGAGCGTGAATAGCAGCTACATCATTATCGTAACGGAAGTTTACATTCTTAAGATCGATATTGCCCAAGGCGAGATGCAGCGGAGTTACTTCAGCTGCATCTGCAATGTCTTTGGCCAAAGGTTCAGGTGCTGCAATTGGTTTAAACTGTTTGATGATGACCTGGATATTTTCGCCATCAATAAGCGGTATATTAAAATCATTTTTGTACAGATCCTTTGAGTGCAAAGCTGTTTCTAACTCACCGGCATGAATAAACATATTGCTACCGGCCACTGCATCGTTGTATTTGATTTTTACATTTGAAAGGCGAATCTTATCAAGGTCAGCGAGAAGAACTGCAGTTGAATCGGTTGTCTTTGTTTTTTTTCCGGTAAAAGCGTCGAGAATAAATTGAAAATTGAAGCCGGAATCTTTGGCCTCACGGTAAACAGCACCCGAAATATCAATGAGTTCAAGACTTTTTACCTGCACCTGGTTCTTCAATAATTTCAAGTAGCTTAAACTGGTTTTTATCATTCCCCCGCTTAGCAAGGTATCTTTTCGGCGATCTTCAATATAAACGTCTTTAAGCGACATGTTGCCTGCGAGGTCAAATGAAATTCTTCCTATTTCAACTTTTGTCGCCAGTTTCTTTTCCAGGTAGTTCTCAACTTTTGTTGTGATCATTCGTTGAGCCGGTGGGGTAAGTACAAACAGAAATGCCGCCACAAGTAGCAGCAATAGCGTTACTATAGATTTCAGAATTATCCGGGCTGCCCGGGACTTTCCTGATCGTTTTGTTTCTGTTTGAGACATAAAGGGGGATAGTTTAATGGGAATTGCAAATACCAAGCCTATTGTTTTAATTTAATTTTTATTGCCATTTTTTTCTAAACCAACTAGAAAGGGGAAATTTTTTCCCAATCCCTGTAATTATTCTCAAAATGAAAGGTCAGTGAAACTCTTACTGGCAATGCTGTTGCAACGCTAATTTTCTTTGGCATTATTTTTAGTTAATCTCTTTCAGGGATTTTCCCGTTAAGAGAAATTTTATTTAGCCTAAAATATTTTCTATGTCTGCTCTCAGGTTGTTCATCAGCACTGTTATTTTTTCTTCAGCATTAATTGCTTGTGAAGAACCGTCAAAAAAAAAAAGACACCCGTAATTGCTTCTTCCCGGTATGATCTTCAAAACCCTGTCGTCATTACTTTACCCGATGCATTGTCCGAAATTTCAGGCATCGTATTTTATCCCAAAGACAGTTCTCTTTTTGCTATTAAGGATGAAGCAGGAATTCTCTATAAAATATTTCTTACAAAAGAAAATGTGATCTCTCACTGGCGATTCGATAAGAAAAGAGATTTCGAAGACCTGGTGATGCTGGACAGCATTTTTTATGTGTTGGTGAGCAATGGTGATATTGAAACCATCCAGTTTGGTAAAGACAATGCTGTTACCACCAGTCTTATAACGTTTCCTGATGAGTACAAATCAAAGAGTGAATTTGAATCGATGTATTACGACGACAGTTTAAAACAGTTGATCCTTGTATGTAAAGACTGTAATAAAAATGCAGAAGATTCTGTGGCCGTATGGGGTTACAGCCTGGAAACAAAAAAATATACTTCCATGTCATCAGTGATTAATATATCACCAGTAACTGATCCCAAAGATGCGAAACTGATTAAGTTAAGGCCTTCAGCAGCCGCCATTAACCCGGTAACAAATGAGTTGTATATAGTGAATTCGATAAACAAATTATTGGTGATCACCGACCGCAATGGTAAACTTATTGCAACCCATGAACTTGACCCCGACTTATACCTTCAGCCTGAGGGTATTGCTTTTACTCCATGGGGCGACCTCATTATTACAAATGAATTTGTTGATAACGTATCTGCTAATGTTTTAGTCATAAAGAATAAAAAGAAAGGTTTATGAAAACGATCGCTATCGTATTGTTGAGTATAACGGCTTTGCAAATGACCCTTCGTGCTCAGGATAGTGTGCAGGCGAAGGTTATTTTAATTGGTGGAGGCAAACATGCCGGAGGCATTCAACCAATAATGAATGCAGTGAAAAAGAACATAGCGATTGATAAAAACACCACCATCATTTATTTAGGTAATAATTTATTTAAAGGAGGGCTGCCGGATAATTCTTCATCAACTTATGAAATTGCAAAAGAGCCACTTGATTCGCAAATACAAATAGGTGCAAATACAGAAGCAAAGGTCTTTTTTATTCCCGGTAATAATGAATGGGACATGGGTGGAGCTGATGGGTATGATGCTGTTTTAAGACTTCAATCTTTCATAGATGCTGCAGGATATAAAAATGTAAAACTGTTGCCGGGCGAAGGTTGCCCTGGTCCGTATGAAGTAAAATTGTCGGATGATGCCGTGTTGGTGGTCATGGACAGCCAATGGTGGTTACAGGAAGGCGATAAGCCGGGAGTGGAATCAGATTGTCCTTATAAAACACAGTTTGATATACTGACGGAGTTAGATGATATTCTTGCCGATAACAGGAATAAAGTTGTGTTGCTTGCATTGCATCACACATTCAGAAGCACCAGTGCACAGGCTGCCTATTTCCGGTTGAAGCAACATATATTTCCATTGACCGATCTGCGGCCCAATCTTTATCTTCCTTTGCCGGTTGCGGGTACATTATACCCCATTACAAAATCTGTTTTTAGTGCAAAGCAGGATCTGCGTCATCCATTGTATCAACGCATGATCACATCTATTGAATCAGTAGTTAAAAATTATCCTTATGTAATTTATGTTGGAGGACATGATCCTTCTTTACAAATCATAAAAGATAGTGGCTATAACTATATCACCAGTGGCGGCGGTCATAAAAATTCAAGAGTGTCAAAAGGAAGCAAAAGCTTATATGCTTCATCCGAAACAGGGTTTGTTACAGTTGAAGTGTCAAACAAAAAAAAGGTGCAGGCGAATGTTTTTGTGGTTGATGGCGATGTAGCAAAAAAAGATTTCTCCCAACAAATACTTGACTTTTCAAAACCGGTTACACTTGAGGCTGATATTACAAGAGATGTTGAATATAAATTTAAAGACAGTGTGGTACTATCGGCCAGTGAGGAATATAAAACGTCGTCGGGTTTTAGAAGATGGTTTATAGGGAATAATTACCGTAAGGAATGGAGCACACCTTTCGCAATGAGGGAGTTTAACGTACAAAAAGAGAGAGGAGGTTTTAAGATACAAGGTACCGGAGGCGGTAAGCAAACAAAATCGCTTCAGTTACTGGATAAAGATAG
This sequence comes from Lacibacter sp., assembly GCF_057361365.1. Classification (NCBI taxonomy): domain Bacteria; kingdom Pseudomonadati; phylum Bacteroidota; class Chitinophagia; order Chitinophagales; family Chitinophagaceae; genus Lacibacter; species Lacibacter sp. Next base: position 232,884 of record NZ_JBMQSG010000015.1, read on the forward strand.
CTTAGAGTGGGTGATCAGGTCAATTGAAAAAGATTTGAACAAGGGTATGCCACAACATTTTAAAAATTCGTTGGCTGCAGAAATTGCGCAGGATGTTCTTTCTGCAAGTCATCCGCATGGGCCATTGGTAGTTCCGCCACTCGCAAGAGCTGTTGATATTCCCACATCGGAATATGAATTTATGTATGTGCCTGATGATCCTGCACTGGGTCGTTACAGGAAATTGTTTGCCAATACGGTAGTGATGCTTGAAAACCGAAACCCCGGCGCAGGCACAAAAGAAGTGAAGAGTACACCGAAGCTCATCAACAAAATGCTGGAAGATGATGGCAATTATGTTGACCAGGAAAAAGTATTGAATGCAAGATTGTTTGATATTCTTATTGGTGATTTCGACCGGCATGCCGATCAATGGAAATGGTTAGAGACTGATACAGGGAAGGGGAAACTTTATATTCCTATTCCAAGAGACAGGGATCAAACTTTTTTTAATTCAGATGGATTCCTGGTAAAGAAATTATCAAAGCGTTTACTTCCATCATTGCAAGGTTTTAAACCTGTCATTAAAAATGTAAACGGATTTAATTTCCAGTCGAGAGAAGTTGACCGCATTTTTCTGCATCAACTTGAAGAAGAGGATTGGAAAAGGGTTGCCGCAAACTTCACGGTGAAGATGACGGATGAAGTGATCGATAGTGCGATGAAAAAATTTCCTGAACCCATTTATGCGCTGGATGCAAAAATTATATCCGATAAGTTAAAAAGCCGTCGAGATCATCTTATTACTGATGCACTGACGTTCTACCGCTTTCTTTCAAAAACTGTGACCATACCAGGTACCGGTAAATCAGAGTTTTTCCATGTTAAAAATCATCCCGAAGGTTTACAGGTTACTGTATATAAAATGAAGGATGGCAATGATACAACGGCAGTATTATACCAACGGGTTTTTCAAGACGATGTAACAAAAGAAATCAGGTTGTTTGGCTTAAATGGCGATGATAAGTTTGAGATAGATGACAATGTTAAATCAAAGATCAAACTACGTATCATTGGTGGTAAGGGTGATGATACATTTGACTTAAAAGGTAAAGTCAAAAATTATGTGTACGATCTCTCAACGGAAGACAATAAGATCATCAATTTAAAAAGAACAAACAGGGAGTTTTCAACTGATCCTGCAATCAACGAATACAAAGGGCCGGCATTCAAATACAACATGAAAAAGTTTCCGCAGATTGATATTGGTATCAATCCGGAAGATGGCTTGTTACTTGGTGCAGGTTTTACTATAAAAACACATGGCTTTAGAAAAGAGCCTTTCGCTACCGAACAAAAACTCGTTACCCTGTTTGCACCTACAAGAGGTTCATACAAGTTGCGCTATACAGGAATTTTTAACCAGGTATTGTTTAAGAATGATCTGTTGCTCCGTGCCGAACTGGTAAATCCAACTATTGGAAACTTTTTTGGACTTGGTAATGAAACAGTTTTTGATAAGGACAAGGGATTAAATTTTCATCGTGTGCGTTACCGCTTTTTTGAAGCTGACCTGTTGATGCGTAAACGCTTCAATGAAAGTGTTTCCTTCTCTATTGGTCCAACTTATTACCAGTATTGGAGCAAGTATAAAGATAACAGCAAGCGAATTCTTGCTAATCCCGCAGTAATTGGCACAGACTCTGCAAGTATATATGGAGTAAAGGAATACCTCGGAGCCAAGGCTCGTTTCGATATTCATTTTGTGAATAATGAAGTTTTTCCCACCCGTGGTATTACATGGCTAACCGATTTTACTACACTGTACGGATTTAGAAAAAGCAGTCATAACCTCAGCAAGCTATCCTCTGATGTAACGGTTTATGCTGCTTTAAGAGATCCTGGACGCTTAGGTGCCATCTTTCGTTTTGGTGGCGGGCATATTTTCAGCAAGGAGTATGAATATTTCCAGGCTTTAAACCTTGGTGCGCATAATTTTTTAAGAGGTTATCGTAAAAACAGGTTCTCCGGTTCGTCCATGGCTTATGCAAGTAGTGAATTGAGATTAAAATTATTTAAATCGAAATCATTTGTACTTCCTGGCGATGTTGGTTTGATGGGCTTTTATGAAACAGGAAGAGTATGGCATAAAGGAGAAGATTCAAGACGTTGGCATCCGGGTTATGGTGGTGGATTGTATTTCGTGCCTTATGGAATATTTATGATGTCGTTCACGGTTGCTTTTTCGCCTGAAGAAAATATGTTGTACAATTTTTCACTGGGCACAAAAATTAAACTGGTTTTTTAATGATATGAAAACAGATTTCACTCATACGCTAAATACAGGCAAAACCGCCTTCACCTTTTGTATTCTTTTTTTATTACATGCAGTGGTTAATGCACAGGATACACTGCAGGCAAGAATTATTTTAATTGGCGATGCAGGGCAGCTCACGAATGGTAAGCACCCTGTTGTAAACTCGGTAAAGAAAACAATTCCTTTTAATGAGAAGACGACGATCGTTTACCTCGGCGATAACTTGTACAGAACGGGTTTGCCTGATAATTCAATACCAACTTATGAACAGGCAAAAGCACCGTTAGATTCACAAATTCATATAGCAGGAAAAAGCAAAGCCAAGGTATATTTTGTTCCGGGCAATCACGATTGGGCGGTAGGTAGTTCAAACGGTTATGAATCTATTTTAAGAGAGCAGGCCTATATTGATTTTTTAGGAAATGAAAATGTAAAAATGTATCCACGTGATGGGTGTCCCGGTCCTGTTGAAGCAAAAATTACCGAGGATGTTACATTGGTGATGATGGATACGCAATGGTGGTTACACCTCGGCGAAAAGCCAGGCCTTGAATCGGATTGTGCTGCAAAAACGAAAGATGAAGTATTGATACAGTTAGAAGATATACTTACCAAAAATGCAGGCAAGCTGGTAATCATCGCTTTTCACCACACATTCAGAACTTATAGTCCGCACGGTGGATATTTCACCTGGAGGCAACATATTTTTCCGTTTACTGATATGCGGGACTACTTATACATTCCATTGCCATTAGTTGGTTCTATCTATCCTTTAACAAGAGCGGTATTTGGTGTTGAACAGGATTTAAAAAGTCCTCCTTACCAGGAACTGATCACAGCTGTTGATAATGTTGTAAGAGGGCATCAGAATGTAATCTTTGCTGCTGGTCATGATCATTCAGTTCAAATAATTAAGGACAGTGGCTATAACTATATTACCAGTGGCAGTGGTGCAAAAAATTCAAGGGTATCAAAAGGTAAAAATAGTTTGTTTGCATCGCCTAAAGCAGGTTATGTAGTGTTGGATATTTCAAAGAAGAAAAAAGTTCAGGCCAGTGTTTACATAGTTGATGGTGATTCAACGGCAAGAGAATACTATGATCATATGCTTGACTTTTCAACAGTGCCTGCTTCAGCCGTTGAAAAAAAAGAAGTGGCTTATAAATTCAGGGACAGTGTAGTAGTAGCTGCAAGTGAGAAATATAAACCGAAGACAGGGTTTCAGAAATTTTTTGTTGGAAGTAATTATCAGCAGGAGTGGAGCACGCCCATTGCTATGAGAGATTTCAATATCAGTAAAGAAAGAGGCGGATTTACAATTAAAGGTTTAAGCGGTGGCAAACACTCCAAAACATTACAACTTGCTGATAAGAATGGAAAAGAATGGATACTACGGTCCGTTGATAAAGACGTTGAAAAAGTAGTGCCGCTCCAGTTAAGAAATTCTTTAGCACCTAAAATGTCGCAGGATCTTGTTTCAACAAGTCACCCACATGCGCCATTAGTGGTACCCGGCTTAGCAAAAGCTGTTGGCGTACCTGCAGCAGCACCAGAATTTTTCTATGTGCCAGATGATCCTGCATTGGGATTATACCGGAAAACATTTGCCAACACTGTTGCATTGCTTGAGTTCCGTGATCCCGGAACCGGGGTGGTTGATGCAAAAAGCACAGGTAAAATTATTAATACGATGCTGGAAGATAATGAGCATCATGTCGACCAGGAAAAAGTACTCACTGCACGTTTGCTTGATATGCTTGTTGGTGATTGGGACCGCCATGCCGATCAATGGAGATGGGGAACTTCTGATACGGGTGTTGGTAAATTATATTATCCCATACCAAAAGAAAGAGACCAGGCATTTTCTTACTCGGATGGATTCTTGGTAAAGAAAGCATCGAAAAAACTAGTTCCTTTCTTACAGGGGTTCACTTCAGATATTGAAGACATCAACGGATTTAACTATCAAACAAAAGATTTCGACCGCTTCTTTATCAATAATCTTGATGAAAAAGCATGGCAGCGAATTGTAAAAGATTTTCAGCGCAGGATGACGGATAGTGTAATTGAAAATGCGGTGAAAAAATTCCCTGAACCTATTTATAAATTAGATGCGCAAGTAGTAACGGATAAATTAAAGAGCCGAAGAGATGCACTTTATAATGATGCGCTTACTTATTACAATTTTATTTCAAAAGTGGTAACGGTAACGGGCAGTAATAAGTCAGAATATTTTCATGTAAAGAAACATCCCGAAGGTTTACAGGTTACGGTGTATAAGAAACTGAATACAACAGATTCGGCATCGGTGATGTTTACGAGAGTATTTAATGAAGCGGTTACAAAAGAGATACGTTTATTTGGATTGAATGGCAGTGATAAGTTTGCGATAGATAACGATGTTAATTCAGGCATCTTACTACGCATTATTGGAGGCAAGGGTAATGATACATTTGATCTGAAAGGAAATATTCGCAATAAAGTATATGATCTGTCGCTGGAGAAAAATGCAAGCATCAATCTTGTAAAAAGTAAAACTGAATTTTCAACCAATCCCCGTATTCATGATTACAGCATCACAGGATTTAAGTATAATGAATTTAAGTTCCCTCAACTTGAATTAGGTTATAATACTGAAGATCTGTTTTTAGTTGGAGCAGGTGTTACACTCCGCACACATGGTTTCAGGAAAGAGCCATATGCAACAGAGCAGCGGTTAAGAGCATTGTATGCTCCGGGAAGAGAAGCATTCAGAATTAAATACACAGGCAACTTTACCAAAGCCATTATGAATAGCGATCTGTTGGTTCGAGCTGACCTGGTTTACCCTACCAATAATAATTTTTTCGGATTCGGTAACAAAACTGTTTTTGACAAAAACCTGCCAATTGATTTTTACAGGGTACGGTATAAATATCTTGAAACAGATGTGTTGTTGAAGAAGAAAATGGGCAGTATGATTGAAATAGCTATTGGCCCAACTTATTACCGTTACTGGAGCGATCCAAAGGATAACAGCAAGCGCATCATGAATAATGATTTGCTGATGGGTTCTGATTCCGCTACTACTTACAGCACAAAACAATACCTGGGAGCAAAAGCAAGATTCGATATCAATTATATAAATAACGAATTGTTTCCAACACGTGGTATGACGTGGTACACCGAGTTAAGCCCTATGTATGGAATTGGAAGCAATGCTAAAAACATGGTAAGGTTTACAACCGATGCTACTATTTATGCCAGCTTAACTGATCACGCAACAATGAACGCCATCTTCCGACTTGGTGCAGGTCATATTTTCGGAAAGAACTATGAATACTTCCAGGCATTGAGCCTGGGTGCTCACAATGTTCTCAGGGGCTATCGTAAAAATCGTTTTTCAGGTTCTTCGTTAATGTATGCTAGCACAGAATTAAGAGTAAGGATCATTAAGTCGCAATCGTATGTATTGCCCGGCGACTTTGGCGTGATGGGTTTTTATGATTTAGGAAGAGTATGGCATAAAGGAGAAGAGTCACGCAAATGGCATGGCGCATACGGTGCAGGATTATATTTTATGCCTTATAATTTAACGATGCTTTCATTTACTGTTGGTTTTTCTCCGGAAGACCGATTACTCAATTTCACACTTGGTACAAAATTTAAACTTGTTTATTAATGCTCACAATCAACTCCACCGATCTCTACAAGAAGACCGAACAATATGTTACCGGTCTGTTCCAGGATCACCCACGGCATGAATTGTATTTCCATAACCTGGCGCATACAATTGAGGTGGTCGATCGCACAAAAGAAATTGCCGGTCATTATTTTTTAAGTGAAGCCGATATGCTTGCTGTGTACGTGGCTGCATGGTTCCATGATACAGGCTACCTGTTTGCAGAACCTGAGCAGCATGAAGAAAAAAGCGTGGAGCTGATGGAAGAATTTATGAAAGAAGAAGGCGGCGATGCGCAACTGATTGAAAAGATCAGGAAATGTATTATGGCTACTCGTCCTCCACGTAAAGGAAGCAATTTGCTGTACCAGATCATTTGCGATGCAGATACTTATCATCTTGGAACAAAAAAGTTTGAAGAAACAAATGAATTGGTATGGCAGGAGTACAAAACAAAAGATCCTGATCTTGACGAAAATGAGTGGCGCACTAAAACAATTGACTTTTTAAAAAAACATGAGTTTTATACAAAGTATTGCCAGGACTTACTTGATAAACGTAAAAAAAAGAATATGAAAAAGCTAACTAAAAAAGTAGAGGAAACTGACAAAGCGGAAGCAGAGCTTAGCCTTGCAAAGTTGGATAAAGACAGCTCGGGGTTAACATCAAAAGGTATTCAAACCATGTTACGTCTTACATCAACCAACCATTTTCATTTGAGTGATATGGCCGATAGTAAAGCGCATATTCTTATATCGGTTAATGCCATCATCATATCTGTTATTCTGAGTGTTCTGATAAGAAGATTGCAGGAAACACCTTATCTCACTATTCCAACCATTCTCTTCCTGGTGGTTGCTGTGTCAACAATTGTTATTTCCATTATTGCCACTAGGCCTAAAATAAGCGAGGGTACGTTTACCAGCCAGGATATTTCCGATAAAAAAACGAATCTCCTGTTCTTTGGTAATTTTTACAAAGCGACTTTCGAAGAATACAATGCGGCCATGAGGGAAATGATGAAAGATACCGATTACCTGTATGGTTCACTCATAAAAGACATTTATACGTTAGGAGTTGTGCTTGCAAGAAAATACAAGCTTGTGCGACTTGCCTATAATGTGTTTATGATCGGTATTATTGCCTCGGTGCTGGCTTTTGCGGCAGCTTATTACATGTTTCAGGCATCTTCAGGTAATGCTGTAACACCATCGGCGGTTTCGCCTTTTTAATGTTTACCCTTTATGATACATAACAGAGATATTAGTTGGTTGGGATTTAACTTCAGAGTATTGCAGGAAGCATCTGATAAAAGAGTGCCTTTATACGAACGCATGAAGTTCTTAGCCATTTTTTCCAGTAACCTCGATGAGTTTTTCAGAGTAAGGTACCCTTCCGTTATTGCGTTTTCTAAAATAAAAGAAAAAACAAGAAATAAGGCAAGCGTTGTAATGGCAGAGGATACTGCTGAAAAAATTCAGAATGAAATTAATCGCCACCTCAGGTTTTTTGCCAGCGTACTTACGGAGGAGATCATTCCCGCATTAAAGGAGAATGGAATTATTTTTTATTATAACTCAACGATACAACAGGAACATCAAAAAGAAATCAAAGAAATTTTTCTTTCTGATGTGCTGGCTTTTATCCAGCCTATTTTTTTGGAAGCTGGTTCACAATCTTTTCAACCGGAAAATAATCAACTCTATTTTGTTGTAACATTGAAAGAGCCTGATCATGGTATATTGAAGCAGGCGATCGTAAATATTCCTTCCGATAAAGTAAAACGTTTCTTCACATTAACGCCCTTGGAGGGTGAGGAGTATGTTATTTTCCTTGATGATATTATCAGGGAAAATCTTCATCTTCTTTTTCCAAAGCTTAGCATACTTAGTGTGTACAGTGTAAAGCTTAACAGGGATGCCGAACTTAACCTGCAGGATGAATACAGTGGCAACTTATTGAGTAAAATTGAAAAGCAATTAAAGAAAAGGGATATTGGTTTGCCTTGCCGTTTCGAGTTTGAAAGTGGAATGCCACGTAACCTGCAATTGTTTTTAATGTCGGCTTTTAATGTAAAACACGAAGAGATGTTTATGGATGGAAGGTATCATAACTTAAGTGATCTTTCATCGTTCCCTTCTTTTCAAAAGGAGCTGAATTACAAAAAAATGCCACCTCTTACAGCAGCTAACATCGCCGACACAGGTGATATTTTTCATGTGCTGGAACAGCGTGATCTTTTGCTGCATTTGCCTTATCAATCATACAACCCGGTGTTATCGTTTTTTAACCAGGCGGCGGTTGATGCCGATGTAACAGATATTTATATCACCTTATACAGGCTGGCTTCCGATTCGCATATTGGTAATGCATTGATCAGTGCTGCAAAGAATGGAAAAAATGTAGTGGTGTTTATTGAATTAAAAGCCCGTTTCGATGAAGCAAATAATATTCAGTGGAGTCGTATGATGGAAGCAGCAGGTATAAAATTAGTTTACAGCTTACCTCAAATAAAAGTGCATTCAAAAACTGCATTGGTAAAGAAAAAAGTGGATGGGCATGAATTGTCTTACGCTATTCTCAGCACCGGAAATTTTAATGAGGAAACAGCCCGCTTCTATACCGATCATGTGTTGATGACTTCTGACACTGCTATAATTAAGGAATTGGTAATGCTGTTCAAATTTTTAGAGAAAGGCCGCACAGAAATTGGTGATTCAACCAGGTTGAAGTTTACGGAACTATTGGTATCGCAATTTAATTTGGTAGGAGAGCTGGAGAAGCGCATTGGTATTGAAATAAGAAAAGCGAAGAAAGGATTGCCTGCTCACATCCGCATAAAAGTAAACAACCTTGAAGAGCCGGGTATGATTAAATTATTATACAAAGCGAGCAAAGCGGGAGTGAAGGTTGATCTGATCGTACGAAGTGTTTGCTGTGTTGCGCCGGGTATTAAAGACATTAGTGAAAATATCACCGTGCGTCGAATTGTCGACCGGTTTCTTGAACATACACGCATCTTTATTTTTGGCGCCGGCGATGATGCAATGGTGTACATCGGATCGGCCGATCTGATGACAAGAAACCTGTACCACCGGGTGGAAGTTTGTGCACCATTGAAAGAAACGGAGTGCCGCAAAGAAATTCTTGACTATTTTACTATCCAGTGGCAGGATAACGACAAGGCTGTAGAGTTTTTACCCGATCAACAAAGTATAGAAGTTGCAGGTGAAAATGGCACTCATGTGAATGCGCAGCAAAGTATTTATCAATACCTGCAAAATGCTTCATGAAAATTTCGGCATCATCTTATTCCTGGTTTACCGGTTTCGTAAAATATAAGCTGCGTACCGTTCTCTACATTGCGCTTGCATGGACGCTGATCGATAGTATTGTTGTTCTTCTGAAGCCCGGCGAATCAACATTTCGTTATTTCCAGGTGAGAGAAACAACTGTTTTTATTATCAGTTGTTTTACTGCTTACCTGTTTGTGTTTGCATTGCGGTACTGGTTTCGCAAACAACCACCCTTTATCAACTTCGTTTTTAAAAGTATCATTCTTATACTGGCGGCCTTTCTTGTTAACTTCCTGGTGCATTTTTTTGTGAATGTTCTTTTTCACGGCAGGGAAGTGGCAGAAACAACAAGGCTGTGGATAAATGAAAGTTTACAAACCAAACTGCTGGTTCGAAGGATAATGTATTGGTTTGTGTTGCTGCTGAGCACAAAATTATTTGTAGAGATCAATGAAAAATATTCGCCCGGTGTGTTTCTTGATATCATCCGTGGGAAGTATATGCAGCCCAAGATTGAAAAACGCATCATTATGTTTATGGATCTGAAAGATTCAACGCCAATTGCTGAAAAACTGGGTCATGTTGAAAACTTCAAATTCATTCGTGATTTTATTTATGATGTGTCCATGGCAATTATTGAACACGATGGAAGAATTTACCAGTATGTGGGCGACGAAATTGTGGTATCGTGGCTGTTTACGAAACGCAATGCAAAGAAAAGTATAAAGGCTATTATCGATGCACGAAAGAACCTGCACAACCATGGTACGCATTTTCGCAACAGTTATGATATCGTTCCTGAGTTCAGGGTTGGTTTGCATGTGGGAGAAGTAACGGTTGGGCAAATCGGCGTCATTAAAAAAGACCTTGCCATGAGCGGCGATACCATGAATACCACTGCACGTATACGAAATGCATGCAATGAACTGAATCAGAAATTTTTGATGTCGAAAACCTTTATGGACAACAGCGGATTGAAGGAGTGGCAAGGTGAGAGCATGGGAGTAATTGATCTTAAAGGTAAATCTGACCCGGTGGAATTATTCTCCATTAAGATTTAATTGCCAGCGCATGTAATGCGCCGTAATGAACATATGAAAATCAAGAGGTATGAAAAAGAATGAAACAGCAGAAGCAAAAGAAATACCCAGCACGGTAGCCCTGATAACAGCGGAAGTTATTTTTTTGGTTGTTGCCAGCCTGTTAGCTATCAGCGCCCTTGTTGTACTCATCAGGCGTATTTTCATTGTCAGAACAATGGAGTTCGATGAAAATGCCTTTGCTGCTTTTGGAACGCTGGTAACAGATACCAACACGCAAATCGCTTTGTTTATTACATTTTTCGGATCTTATGTTTTTATGGTTACTGCGTGGCTATCATTGCTTGGCTATCTTTTATTTGTTAGAAAAAGCAAGAGGCGTTTTGTCAACACACTTATTATTGCACTGAGCAATTTCGGTTTAATGGTAGGGTTAAAATTTTTCTTTAATCGCCCCCGTCCCTTAATTCCTTTGTTGCATGAAATTCCCGGTTTGAGTTTCCCAAGTGGTCATGCATTTATGGGAACAATATTTTATGGCGTATTGATCAGCAGAGTTTATCGTGATGTAAAAGTTGTCTGGAAAAAATGGTTGTTGATTTTTATCCTTTTATGTTTTATTATTCTTGTTGGTTTAAGTCGTGTGTACTTGCGTGTGCATTACCTAAGTGATGTGCTGGCAGGTTTTTCGTTTGGTACACTTTCGCTTATCATCTTTCTCTTCTTAATTAAACGTCTGGAGAAATACAATGCGGCGAAGATGGAGGTGTTGAAAAAGTGATGGGTTTATTTTCTATGCATTATGTGCTTTGACTTGCAGGAAATCTATATCAACTGTAGTTAGCAATTTTGATCAGCTTGTTTACATCCAACACAATAATTTTTCTGCCTTTCGTTTCAAGAATAGCATCTTCTTTAAATTCGGATAGTAGGCGAATGACATTTTCTCTTGCTGTGCCAACGAGATTGGCCAGGTCATCCCGTCCCATATTAATTTCTACCGGCATGCCCGGCTTAAAGTTTACTTTATATTTTTCACGCAATACAATTAGCTGCAATGCCAATCTTTCTCTTACCGATTTCTGTGCAAATAAAGTAAGGCTGTTGGCCAATACTTCAAACTCATGGCTTAAGGTTTTAAGCAGGCGACGGTTTAATAATTCAGAACGGTGTAATGCATTCAGAAAATCTTCTTTTGGTACAAATGCAATTCTGCTGGCTTCCAATGCTGCAGCAGAATCAGGATAACGGCTTTCGGCAAGTATGGCATGATAGCCCAATAATTCACCGGTGTTGGCAACATAAATAATGTGTTCTCTGCCATCTTTATCGAGTTTGTATTTTTTTACTTTGCCTTCAACAATATAAAAGATGCCCGAGGGTGAAGCTCCTTCCCAAAAAATAATTTCCCCCTTTTTATATTCCTTTTCCTTTTTATTGGCGGTGAGTAATGCAAATTCTTCGGCGGGTAAATCGGCAAGTACAGACTCACTTTTAAAGTCCCATTTGTCAATTGAAAAAATGCCTTTAATACTCATTGGCTGCAAAAATACCGGTTTTAAAAACTGATAAAACTTACTTTTTAAGCTGCAAAGGTTTACCACTACCGGTAGTAAGGTAAAATAACTTTGCAATATGCAAATAGAAAGTATTCCTGCCAGGGATCTTTATTATACAGCTGATCATGAGTGGATCGACTTCCAGGGCAAGGTTGCATACGTGGGCGTGTGCAGGTTTAAACTCACAGGTTTTAGAGAAGTACAGCAAATTATCATGAACGATCCATTAGGCTTTAAAGTGAAAGGCGATGTAATTGCAACTATCCGTTACAATGATTACCTGGTTGATGCACATATGCCGGTAGATGGAAAAGTAATACAGGTGAATGATCATTTGCTCACTGGAAATTATTCAATGCTTGCAGAACAACCCGAGCACAATGGCTGGATAGCGTTGATCATTCCTGCCGAACCGAAAGAACGAACGGATTTGATATCGCCTCAGCAATATCAAATGAGTAAATCCTACAGGAGATAAATTATTACAGGCAACTCAAGTATAAACACATGTTACTAACAGAAACAAAATCAGATTCACCAGGTTGGCAATGTTCCGATGCTGATCTCGATCGCATGTATCCGCCTGCAATCCAGGAATTAGCACGGCAGCATTTTACAAATGTGATCGTGGCCAATCGTGCTGCTGAATTTTTATCTGCGGAGCCCGGTATGCGCATTCTGGATATTGGCAGCGGGGCCGGTAAGTTTTGTTTAGCGGCAGCGATTTATCAACCCTCGGCATTTTATTATGGTATTGAACAGCGCAAAAACCTTGTGGCTATTGCCGATGCCGTGCAACAAAAAGTAGGTGTTACCAACGTAAAATTTATGTGCGGAAATTTTACACAACTCGATTTTAGCAAATACGATCATTTTTATTTCTACAATTCTTTTTACGAAAATCTTACCGGTACGAGTAAGATTGATAACAGCATCGATTATTCTTCAGAACTATACTATTACTATAATCGCTATTTGTATAAACAACTCGAACAAAAACCGGAGGGCACAAGACTGGCAACTTATCACAGCCTTGAAGACGAGATACCGCCTTGTTATCATGTTGTGCAAACAGACATGAATGAGCTGTTGAAATTCTGGATCAAAATTTAATTCGAAAAAAAGATAAACATGCCCCACACATTTGATGCACATATTACGAACCTTGTAAACGATATTCTTTGGGCTTCTTCGCAGGATGAAATAAAAGAGCTGATGGCGGCAACCATTACTGTTATTGAGCAGAAAGAAACCGATCAGCTGAAGCGTATTGCTGTTGCGGAACGATTAAAAGAAGAACTGAATTTATTTAACCCGTTCAACAAAGATGCGCAACAGTGGAGCAACATTACGTTGGCAAAAATTCTGCTCAATCGTTATCTCAATGAACAAAGTATTGTTGTAACCGAAGAATAAAAACGCCCCATGTTCCGTCCCAAATTACTCGATACACTTCAACAATACAGCAGGCAAAAGTTTGTAAAAGACCTGTTGGCCGGATTGATTGTGGGAATCGTTGCATTGCCGCTTGCCATTGCCTTTGCTATTGCAAGTGGTGTATCGCCGGAGAAAGGATTATATACGGCTGTTATTGCCGGTTTTATTATTTCCGCATTGGGCGGGAGTCGTGTGCAAATTGGCGGGCCTACTGGTGCATTCATCGTTATTGTGTATGGCATTGTGCAAGCCTATGGTGTGAATGGATTGATCATTGCCACATTTATGGCCGGCGTTATGCTGATCGTAATGGGCTTTGCCCGTCTCGGCGCCGTTATCAAATTTATTCCGCATTCGCTCATCATTGGTTTCACCAGTGGAATTGCAGTGCTCATCTTATCTTCTCAGCTAAAAGATTTTTTCGGTTTACAAATGGGAGCGGTACCTGCAGATTTTTTGGAAAAATGGAAAACCTACCTGCAACACGCATCATCGGTAAATTATTATTCGCTTGCAGTTGCGGCGGTAACCGTTGGTATCATTTTTTTATGGCCGAAAATTTCTCACAAAATTCCGGGTTCATTAATTGCGATTCTACTCAGTGCTATCATTGTGCAGGTGTTTCACCTGCCGGTTGAAACCATCGGAAGCAGGTTTGGAGCAATTTCTTCGGCCTTACCCTCACCTGTACTGCCTGCATTGGATATGACTACGATAAAAAGTTTGATACAACCTGCGTTTACTATAGCATTGCTGGGAGGTATTGAATCGCTTTTGTCAGCTGTTGTTGCCGATGGTATGATAGGTGGTAATCATAAATCAAATACAGAATTGATTGCGCAGGGAACGGCTAATATTTTTTCATCGTTATTTGCTGGTATACCTGCAACAGGTGCTATTGCCCGTACTGTAACGAATGTAAAAAATGGTGGCCGAACGCCGGTGGCAGGTATTATACATGCATTGGTATTGTTGCTCATTATGTTGTTTGCCGGCAAATGGGCGGCATTAATTCCTATGCCAACACTGGCTGGTATATTGGTGGTAGTAGCGTATAATATGAGTGAGTGGGAAAGTTTTGTAGCAGTGTTGAAAGGCCCACGAAGTGATATTGCAGTAATGCTCACAACTTTTTTTCTAACCGTAATCATCGACCTTACTGTAGCCATTGAAATAGGTATGGTGTTAGCTGCATTTTTATTTATGCGGAAGATGATACAATTTAGCGATGTAAAGATGCTCACCAATGAAATAGATGATAAGAATAGGAAAGCCGATGACGATGCCATCGGCAATTACAGCATTCCTGAGAATATAGAAGTATTTGAAATTACTGGTCCTTTATTTTTTGGCGCAGCGTATAAATTTAAAGACGCTATTAAGTTTATTGAACGAACTCCAAAAGTGTTGGTCATTCGCATGCGGCATGTGCCTATCATTGATGCAACCGGCATAAAAACTATTGAAGAAGTATATAAAGAGTCGAAGCACCGTGGCACAAAACTTATTTTAAGTGAAGTGCACAGCAATCGTGTAAGAGATGAATTAAGAAAAACACGTTTGTTGTTTGCCATTGGCAAAGCCAATGTTACTCATACGTTTGCGGAGGCGTTGGAAAGAAGTAAAACGGTTATAAACGAAATGTGAGTATGCTTTTGAAAATAATTTAATTCAAGTTGCTAATGAACCGATACCCCACGCCGGCTTCCGTCAATAAATAAACAGGCTTGTTAGGATCGTCCTCTATCTTCTTTCTTATTTGTGCAATGAATACTCGCAGGTATTGCGATTGATTGATATAACCCGGTCCCCAAATTGCTCTTAATAAATATTGATGCGTAAGTACTTTGCCTTCGTTACGGATAAGTAAAGACAGCAAATTATATTCTGTTGCTGTGAGTTTCAGCAGCTGGTCTTTTTTCCAAACAGATCTTGTTGTGAGATCAAATTTTAAATCGCCAAATGCCAAGCTGGTATCTCCCTCGTCGGTATTGATACTTCGAAGTGCAGAACGGATACGTGCCAGTAGTTCCCCTGTGCGAAATGGCTTCGACAGATAATCATTTGCACCATTATCCAGTGCTTTAATTATATCCGATTCATTTTTTTGAACAGAAAGAATAATGATGGGCTTGGTGTACCACTGCCGGAGTTTTTGTAAAACATTGTGGCCGCTGTCGTCAGGCAAACCAAGATCAAGTAATATCAATTCAGGCGGGTGGTTTTCCGACATGATCAATCCTTCTTTTGCAGATGCTGCGGTTTTAGAAAGATAACCATTGCTCTGTAATGTAATGTCCAGCAACTTCCGCATTTGTGGCTCATCATCGATAATTAATATTTCGGACTTGTTCATTCTTTAATGGTTTCAAACCTGTTTGATTTAACCGGAAATGATACAGTAAATTTTGCGCCTCCCAGTATCGACTTTTCTAATTCAACATTCCCTTCAAGTGCTTCTGTAAAACCTTTTACAATAGAAAGTCCAAGGCCTGATCCTGTCGTTTTACTTTTACTGTCCCTTGAAAATTTATTCAGGATGTCTTTTGCTTCTGTATCAATAAAGGTATGGCCACTGTCTTCGATGATGATCTGTAAAATATCGGCATGGCAAACAGCTGATATTGTAATACTGCAATTCGCTGCAGTGTGAATGGCCGCATTATTTAAAAGATTGTATAGTATTTGTTCCAACATGCCTTTGTCAATGCTGCAAAAAGGCAAGCCCGGTTTGATGCTCACTTTCACTTTACGGTTCTTGTTATTTTCTTCCACCGACTGCACAACCAGGTAAATTAATTCTTCTATGTCGCACCAATCGTATTTGGGTTGTATATGCCCCGATTCAAGACGGGAAATGTTAAGCAGGTTTTCTACTTGCTGGTTTAAGCGAAAGGCAGCTTTTGAAATTTCGGTAATAAGCTGTTCACGATTTTCCGTAGAAAGATAATTGTTTGATTGTAAATTATCTGTTGCGCCAATGATGGCAGCAATAGGTGTTCTTAACTCATGTGAGAGTGAATTAAGAATAGTGTTGTAAAGTTTAACGCTATTGGCTTTTTCTTCTTTTAAACGGGCATCTTTTTCAATCTGCCGGATTTTATATGTGAGCACTGCATTAATTAAGGCAATCACAAAATACATCGCAAGGAGAATGCTGTCTTCCGTTGTATCAACATGTATAGTGAACCGTGGTGGTATAAAAAAGAAATCCCAGATTAATGCACTTAATGCAGCTGAAAATAATACAGGCAACACATCAAATATCATGGCCAGTAGCGACACGGTAACAAGTAATACCAATGCGGCCACACGATAACCCATAAAATCGGAGAACAAAAAACAGATCGCTGCCACGATAGCGATCACTGCAATACTTAACAGGTATTGTTTTGATTTTGACACTGTATTGAAGATCAGCTTATTCATTTAGAAGTTCAAATATAGCATGCAGCTGTGTTGAATGAAGATAATATGCATAGGAACAGTGTAAAGATTTTATAAGGATTTTGGCAGGTTTTCCTATCCGCTGATTGCCCGTACTAATTTTGGTTTTCAAAATTAAATGATAAATGTCATCGCATAACAGGGTAAGTGTCGCTGGGTTATTAATTGCATTGGGAATTATTTTTGGCGATATAGGAACGTCACCACTTTATGTTTTAAATGCTATTACAAGTGGCAAAACCATTTCAGAAGAATTGATCATTGGTTCACTCTCACTCATCATCTGGACGCTTACCCTTCAAACAACAGTAAAGTATGTTATTCTTACATTACGTGCCGATAACAAAGGGGAGGGTGGTATCTTTTCTTTGTTTGCACTTGTGCGACGAAGAAAAAAATGGTTGGTATTACCTGCAATGGTGGGTGGTGCTGCGTTACTCGCCGATGGTATGATAACACCACCCATTTCCGTTACATCCGCTATTGAAGGTTTAAAGCAAATACCAGCTTTTCATAATATTGATCAATGGACAGTGATCATTATCGTCATTAGTATTTTATCTCTGCTTTTCTTTTTGCAACAGTTTGGATCAGCCTTCATCGGTCGCTCCTTCGGGCCAGTTATGACGGTTTGGTTTGTGATGCTTGCTGCTCTTGGGGTTTCACAATTGTTGCAAGACCTGTCGATCCTAAAAGCATTCAATCCCTATTATGGTATCAAATTATTGATGGCCTATCCCAAAGGATTCTACATTTTAGGCGGTGTGTTTTTATGTACAACAGGTGCGGAAGCATTGTATTCGGACCTGGGGCACTGTGGCAAATGGAATATTCGCTACTCATGGATATTTGTAAAAACCTGTCTTATTCTGAATTACCTGGGCCAGGGTGCATGGTTGCTATTAAATCATAAAGGGGAAATCATTAGCGCTTCCTTGATCGAAGATGGCTTTAATCCTTTTTACGGTATCATGCCGCATTGGTTTATTTACTTCGGTATTTCCATTGCAACAGCTGCAACTATAATTGCCAGCCAGGCACTTATTTCCGGATCATTTACGCTGGTGAGTGAAGCAATGCGGCTTAACCTTTTCCCGAAATTTAAAGTGAATTACCCCACAGAGGCAAAGGGTCAACTATATATACCTGCTGTAAACCTGTTATTGTTTACAGGTTGTATTGGCATTGTATTATATTTTAAGAAAGCATCGAATATGGAAGCTGCATATGGTTTGGCCATTACGGTTACGATGATTGCCACATCCATCCTGTTTGCAAATTATCTTGTTACAAGACGTATAAAGTCGGGATTTATATATTTATACCTGTCGGTTTATTTCGCCATTGAATTCAGTTTCTTTTATGCCAATCTTGAGAAGTTTCCGCATGGTGGTTATGTTACGTTATTAGTAGGCGGCCTGTTATTCTTTGTAATGTATGATTGGTTTAAAGCCAGGAAGATCAAGAATCGTTATGTCGAATTTGTACGTCTTGATCATTACCTACAAAAATTACAGGAACTGAGTAACGATCCTACAGTACCTAAACATGCAACGCATCTTATTTATCTTACAAGCGCAGATAACCCCAAAGAGATTGAACATAAGATCATTTATTCCATCATGAACCGCAAGCCGAAGCGGGCTGATATTTACTGGTTCATTCATGTTGAAACTGTTGATGATCCTTATACAACGGAGTATAGTGTTATCCATATTATTCCCAATGATATTATCAGGATCGACTTTCGCTTAGGCTTCAGAGTGCAAACGAGAATTGATAGTATGTTTCGTAAAGTGGTGAAGGATCTGGTAAACAATCGTGAAGTGAATGTAACAAGCAGGTATAGTAGTCTTGAGAAAAATCATATTGCCGGCGATTTCCAATTCATCGTTATGGAAAAATATTTAAGTCAGGATAATGAACTTCCTTTCCTGGAGAGGATATTCATGAAGTTTCATTTCTGGTTAAAGGAAATTTCATTGTCGGAAGAAAGAGGTTTTGGATTGGACGCCAGCAATGTGACAGTTGAAAAATTTCCGCTCATTGTTGCACCTGTCACCAACCTTCGGTTAAAGCGTGTAGAGGAGTATGAAGGATAAAAAAGAACATATTGTTTCTATTCTGATTATTGCTGCAGCGTGGTTGATATCTATTACACTATTAGTTTTGGTATGCATGAAAATATTGTACTTACATACATAACCTTTATTAAATGAAAAACAAGGAGGCTGCTATTAACGCAGCCTCTTTGTTTATTAACTGCTCGCTTAATTCCATCCGCCTCCCAATGCTTTGTAAATATTTACTTTGGCGTCGAATTGTTTTAGTTTGATCTCGATCAGTTCAATTTTTGAATCCAATGCTTCACGTTGCGTTAACAGCACTTCAATATAATCGGCCCTTGCGGAGCGAAAGAGATTATTTGAAATGGAAACTGACTGTGTGAGTATATCAACTTCCTTGGCTTTCGTTTCATAGCTTTTGGTGAAGTTGTCCATTCTTGACAATTGATTCACCACTTCAATATGCGCATTCAGAATTGATCGTTCGTAATTATAAACGGCCTGTACCTGTTTTTCATTTGCATTGAAGTAAGTTGCTTTAATCGCATTCTTATTGATCAACGGAGCAACAAGATCGCCGGCCAGGTTATAAAGGATCGATTCGGGCCTGATCAGATACACGGGATTGAAAGCCTGTAAACCAACACCCGCCGTAAGACTAAAGGACGGATAGAAATTCGCTCTTGCTACCTGTACATCTAATTTCGCTGCAGCAAGTTCTAACTCTGCCTGTCGTATATCTGCACGATGGGATAGTAGTTGAGATGGAATACCTGCATAGATGGGATCGGGCACAAGGTTATTGAACGCTGCTGAATTACGCACAACCGGCTGCGGAAAACGTCCTGCCAAAAAATTGATCTTGTTTTCAGTTTCAACAATCTGCTGTTGAATTTCGTACTGCAGGTTTTTTGTGTTGAGCAATTGCGCTTCAAAACGGTTAACAGCTAACTGCATAACCTTGGCTGCATCTTTCTCCAGTTTCACAATTTGCAGGGCATTGCTTTGCAATTCAATATTCTGTTGCACGATTGATAGCAAATTGTCAAGCGCCATCAATTCATAATAGGAGCTGGCAATTTCTGCAATGATATTTGTGATCATGAAGTTTTTGCCTTCGATGGTAGAAAGGTATTTCATGACTGCCGATTTTTTTGCAGTACGTAATTTCTTCCACACATCAAGCTCCCAGGTAAAGAAAGTGCCCACCATAAAATCACCAACATAGCTGTGGCCTTTGTCAGGACTTGTTTTCCAGTCTTCTTCTGAAAAACCATCCCATGTATATTTACCTGCCCTGTCAACTGCCGCACCGCCTTTTAAATGCAGGAACGGCAGGTATTCTCCCTTTCTTGCCATGATCTCATTCTTGCTCATTTCAATTTCACGCAACACAATATTCAACTCCTGGTTGTTGATAAGTGCTGTGTCAATGAGTGCAATAAGATGGGCATCAGTAAAATATTGTTTCCATTTTATTGCTGCTGAATTGATCGTGTCCTGCGAGTTAGTATAAGCGTCAGGTGTAAATTTATTTTCCTGTTTACTGCTAACAGCGGGTGCTTTACAGGCACCAAGCCATACTATGCAGGTAACAAGTGCAATGTATTTAGCTGTTATCTTCATTTTCATTTGTGTTTGTATTTCTGATTCGTTTAATTAATTTTTTGATCTTATTCGTGAGGGCTGCATCAGAACGGCTTTCAACAAAATCTTCACTCAACGGATTTTCATCTTCATCCCTGATGAGATGTTTGCCTTCAGATAGTTTGCCGAATATGAAATAGAGTCCCGGTACAATGATGACACCGAACACCGTTCCGAACAACATACCTCCCAATGCAGAAGCGCCAATGGTATGATTACCCACAGCACCCGGGCCTGTTGCAAGTACCAACGGAATTAGACCTGCAATAAATGCAAACGATGTCATGAGGATTGGACGGAAACGTGCTTTTGCACCTTCTATAGCCGCTTGCAGAACAGTGGTTCCTTTGTTATGTTTCTGCACAGCAAATTCAACAATCAACACCGCATTCTTTCCAAGCAAGCCCACCAGCATAATGAGCCCCACCTGTGCATATACATCATTTGCTAAGCCCATGCTTTTTAATAAAAGGAATGAACCAAATATACCCGGCGGAAGAGAAAGCAATACAGCGAAAGGCAATAGAAAACTTTCATATTGTGCCGCAAGAATTAAATACACAAAGAAGAGTACCACGAGGAATAGATACAGTGCTTCATTTCCTCGTCTTGCTTCGTCGTATGAAAGACCTTCCCATGCAATATCATAACCACGTGGTAATTTTTGCGCCGCTACTTCTTTAATAGCATTGATTGCATCGCCTGAAGAATATCCTTTAGCAGGAATACCATTGATGAGCGATGAAATGTATAAGTTGTAACGTGCAATTTCATTGGGTCCTTGCGTCTTTGTTATTTTCATGAAGGCAGAGTAGGGAACCATTTCGCCATGATCATTTTTAATAAACATGTTGAGAATGTCGGATGGTTGTTTCCTGAACTCAGGCCCCGCCTGTGTATAAACTTTATAATAGTTATTAAAACGAATAAAACCCTGCTCGTAGGTACTACCGATCATGATGTTGAGGTTTTCCATTGCATCGCCAACAGAAACTCCTTTCTGCATTGCAAGTTCATTATCCACTGTAATTTCATATTGCGGATACTTAGCTGAGTAGAAAGAAAACAAACCGGTGAGTTCTTTTCTTTTTTTCAACTCAACTAAGAATTCTGCATTCACCCTGTCAAATTCCTGGTAGTCCACATCACTGCCTTTATCTAACAAACGAAGGGAGAAACCATCCGATGTGCCATAACCCGGCACAGCAGGTGGTTCGAAGTATTCAATGTTTGCAGGAAGATCTTTCGATTCTTTCTCCAACTCCTCAATTACTTCTTTTACCGATTGTTTACGTTCCGACCAATCTTTTAAATTGATCAAACAAGTACCGGCATTTGATCCACGACCTTCCGTAAGAATTTCATAACCTGCCAATGACGTAACAGATGAAACACCTTCGATCTTTCTTGCAATCTCCTGCAGTTTTCTTGAAATTTCATTTGTACGTTCAAGTGTAGTGCCTGGAGGAGTTTGAATGATGGCATAAATCTGTCCCTGGTCTTCACTCGGGATAAAACCAGCGGGCAATACTTTGTTGATGCCCATAATGCCAAATGCAAATGCAATTAAAATTCCGAACGTGAGCACCCTTCGGTTTACAATAAGTGTCAGGAATTTTGTGTATTTACCGGTAACACGTTCAAAGCTCCGGTTAAACCAATCGATAAACATGCTGATGGGTGTTTTACGTTTTGGTTTACCATGCGTATTCTTTAATAAGATGGCGCATAACACAGGCGTAAGCGTAAGTGCCACAAAACCGGAAATAAAAATTGCGCTTGCCATAGTGAGTGAAAACTGGCGGTAGAGTACACCAACAGGCCCGCTCATAAATGCAACGGGAACAAACACCGAAATCATCACCAATGTAATGGCAATGATGGCACCGCTGATTTCTCCTACTACTTTTTTAACGGCAGCAAAAGGGGAGAGGTTATCTTCTTCCATTTTTACATGCACGGCTTCCACCACCACAATGGCATCATCCACCACCACGCCAATTGCAAGTACCAACGCAAACAACGTAATGAGGTTGATGCTTAGTCCAAAAAATTTCATGAGTGTAAATGCACCAATGAGCGATACCGGTACTGCAAGAATGGGAATGAAGGTGGAGCGCCAGTCGCCAAGAAAAATAAACACCACAATGGCAACAAGAATAAATGCTTCCACCAATGTGTGGATCACTTTTTCAATGGATGCATCCACAAATTTTGATACATCATAGTTGATCTCGTAATCAATACCCGGAGGAAAATCTTTTTTCAATTCCTCCAGTTTTGCTTTTACTTCATCAATTACAATACTGGCATTACTCCCGGGATTTTGTTTCAGTACAAGTGAAGCTGAAGGATGTCCGTCTTTGTTTGAATAAATATCTACAAACTCACTACCTACTTCCACTTCAGCAATATCTTTTAATTTCAGTATCTCACCATTAGCATTTGCCTTAATAACAATGTCCTGGTATTGCTCAGGTTTATTGTACCAGCCTTTGTAAGTGAATACATATTCCTGCGACTGTGCAGTTTTACCGGAGCTAAGACCGACACGACCCGGTCTTGCCAATACACTTTGTTCATCAATGGCTTTCAATACTTCATCAGCTGAAATACTATACGCTCTCATACGCTCAGGATTCAACCACACACGTATGGCAAACGAACGACTACCAATTGCCTGTGCAAAGCCCATCCCTTTTATACGTTGCAGCTCGGGCAAGATGTAGGTGTTGGCATAGTTGAATAAAAACTTTTCATCAACATTTTTTTCTTTGCTGTACAGGTTTAAGTACATCAACATACTTGGCTGTAAAGGAGAAATGATGACACCTTCACGTTGCACAAGCGGAGGTAAGTTGGTCATTACCTGGTCCACTCTTGATTTCACTCTTACTGCTGCAAGAGTTGGATCGGTACCGGGTTCAAAAATTACTTCAATGCTTGCTTCACTTGCACTGGTGGCATCACTTAAAATATATTGCATGCCCTGCACACCATTGATAGCCCGCTCAAGAATGGTGAGTGTTGATTTTACCAATACATCGGCATTAGAGCCGGGAAACTCAATAAAAATATTTACCCTCGGTGGTGCTATCTCCGGGAATTGTGCAACCGGTGAGGTTTTAATTGCCAGCAGCCCTGTGAAAACAATCACGACAGATAGGGCAATAGCAAGAACCGGCCTTTTAATAAACTTATTAAACATGGTTGTATTATTTTATGGTTCCTGCGCTATTCGGCATGTATGTTATTTAACTCGGCCAGTTCTTTTGCAAAAGGCACAAACTCGTAAGTGATTTTCTCGTTGTTCTTCACTTTGCCTAAACCTTCTGCAAGAATTTTATCTTTTGCACTAAGCCCCGATGCAACGATGTACAAGTGCGGCAATTCCTGTGCAATGCTGATTTGTGTTGCTTTCAACACATTGTTTTCATCAACGATGTACACAAACTTTTTATCCAACACATCGAAGGTTGCCTTTTGTGGAATGAGGATGGCGTTTTTTAAGTTAACGGGCATCATAATATTGCCAGTTTCGCCATGACGAAGAATTCCTTTTGAATTTGGGAATGTTGCCCTGAAAGCAATGTTGCCGGTTTCATTATTAAAATCGGCTTCTATTGTTTCCACAACACCGGGCACATCAAACAACTCTTTGTTGGCCATTTGCAGTTGCACCATTTGTGCTTCTTTCGATTTTGCTTTTCTTACATAGTCTAAATATTCAGCTTCGGGTACATTAAAGTAAACCCACATGCGGCTGTTATCAGATAGTGTTGTAAGCAATTCGCCTTCTTCTATCAGGCTTCCCAATCTTTTATAGAAGCGATCCATGATGCCATCGAAGGGCGCACGTATTTCAGTAAAACTTAAATGTGCCTGTGCTAATGCCAGCTCAGCTTTTGCTTTATCGAGTTTGGCTTTGGCCAATGCCAGTTCGTTAGGAGATACTACATTGTTATCGGTGAGACTCTTTGTGTTTTTGTATTCAATTTCAGCAAACTCCAGTTCAGCTTTTGCTTTTGCTACTTCGGCCTGGTAAATAAGCGGCATGATCTTGAACATCAATTGCCCTTTCTTTACAAACTGCCCTTCATCAACATATATCTTTTCGAGATAACCTCTTTCCTGTGATCTTAATTCAATATGACTTGATGATTGAACCTGTCCCACATATTCTTTGTAAACGACAGTGTCCATTTCAATTGGACTTGTTACTAAAAATTTTGTTTCTGCTTCTTTCTCATGCTCTTTGTGTTTGCAGGAAGAAAAAATAAATACGGTTGCCGCAATGACGGGAATAAACATCCTCTTCATTAAATTTCAATTTAGAATTGGTGAATAAAAACAAGCACCCGGTAAGCATAGTCGGGAATGCTTCAATACGATGATGGCTATATGGATCGATCCATATACTGCAAACGTTAAACTGTTACGACAGGATTATGCGAGGTAACCTTTCCAGGAATGATGTAGAATAAAAAGGGGAACAGAAGAGCGCTTGTTGGCGGAAGATGCCAGTTGAAGATAGCGGCTCTTTAAAAAATTAGCAGGGTCACATTCAGTTGATGAGTGTCTGCTTACGAAATAATCGCCGCAAACATCGCTGCTGTTTTTTCGTTCGTTGTCATCTTCTTCCTCAAACACCTCCATTTCATATGGCAAAATGTTGGCGTCGAAGGGTAGATGATAAGAAAGCTGTGTGCTGTTAAATAAGTGTTGTGAATGAAGAACGGGGCTGTTTTCTTTATTGCTGTTTTCGGCAAGCTGTGTGTAAGCGAATGCGGAAAACTGTTGTAAAGAGAACGCAAATGTAAAAAGCAGAAGAAGGCAGTAGTTGAAAACAACCTTCAGTGATGAATAAAGTTTGTGGGTAGCTTTTATGTACGTGCTTTTTCTCTGCATTGAGGGTGCGAAAGTACAAACAGATTGCTAAATGCGAAAGAAGTGGAGAAAATTAACAGGTTAACGTGTGTTAGGAGACGGAGAATTTTCTGCAATTCAATCCAAACTCTTGCTTGGTTGGGGTTGTACAAAGTATAACTTATCGTTTTGTAAGTTATTGCCTCTTTAATTGTTCAAGAAAAGAACCGGCATTCATTACTTCCCAGTCTTCAATTATTTTGCCCTCTTTTATCTGGTGCAAAAGCATAATGGGTGCACCGGCTTTCCTGTTTGTTGCCGGTATGCCTGCAAATTCATCACGGTGTGTGCCTTGTCCACTTAAGAGAACTGATACATAATCGCCTTCTGCAACTACATTGATGGGGGTTAATTTCCAATCGGGAAAAGCTTTTAGCGACATTCTATATCCTTTCTCAAAACCATTCCATGAGGTAACCCCAAATCCTGTGTCCTTAACAAAATGATGTTCAAAATTTTCATCAACTAAAGTCTTTGCTAAAGCCCAATTAGTATCGTTCAATGCCTGGTATAGTTTCAACACTAAGGCTTTATTGTTTTGAAGCTGTTGATTGGTTGTGTCTGTTGATAAACTATTTGCATCATTGTTTTGTTTTGAATTTGCATTTTTACATGCTGTAAACAACATGCAGGAAGCAAACACAAAATATAGTTGTCCATATTTAATTCTCACGGTAGTTGTTTTTTAGAAAAAGTTGAAGTTTATACTGCAACAGTGCAACTTATTGTCTATTTGCTAGGCGGATATTCTTGTTTTCTTCTGTTTAATGTATAACTGAAATTTTCGTTTCCTACAAGTAAATGACCATCAGAGTCGATAAAAAACAAAATATTGTCGTCGCCTTTCAACAGGTTGAGAGGACGGGTCCATTTATCGGAATACAACTGGTACACAATGCGGCCTTTACTTTTTGTTACTATTTTCCACGAACCTTTTGCCATAGTTTCTTTTCGATATCCCATGCCGCCCATCAGGAAGTAAGAAGGCTTGCCCGTTGCAGTGTCAGTATAAAAAAGAAAATACCATTTCATTTTATTGCAAGCCGGGCTTTTATTCAACCCAAGAAGGGCGGGCAGGTCACTACAGGGCGTTCTTCCTTCGAAAACCAACGGACTCTGAGTGTGGGTTGAGATAGCCGGGATGTTGAACTGATCTGCTTTAACAGGATTTATATTATTTAAAGCACAACTGTATCCACCGTTTCCGATAAGCAACTGATTATTGTCATCAAGGAAATGCAACACGTTCGTATTCACTTCGAGCATAGAAACACTTTTGCTTTTATTTTTTAAAATATAAACATTTCGTGATTTGCTCAACTGCCCGGTAAACGCAATGCTTTCTTCATTTGAAAACCCTGGCGTTCCTGGTTTTGCAAGTCCATACCGGCACATAATTTTATAAGTGCCAGCATTCAACTCTATGCGCCAACGGATGAAGTCTATTGAATCGGTTAAAGAAATTTGAAGAAACTCCCTTGTTACATCATGCGCCGGTGTACTGCCAACATAGGTTTGCGCTGTTGCGTGGCCAACGAAACACAAGAACGTCGAAATCATCAAGGAAAAATAAAGTTTCATATCTTTTGCTCACAATGTAAATAGTACTTTAAATGTTTCCTTTCATATTACACCTGTTGCTATCTTTTCTTGACCAACCGATTGCTACAGCAAAAAGAAAAGGCCGATGTTCCGGCCTTGGTTTTGGCAAATACTTTTGTTGCCAAATATTTATTTAAAATATCTTCTTAATGTCCAGGCCATTTTTTCATGACCTACCATCAGGTTGGTCAAAAAATCGGATGTTCCTTTGTCTGAATATTTTTCATCCGTATCGTCAACTGCCTGTCTTAAATTTTTGATGATGGTTTCATGATCACCGAGCAATTCTTTGATCATATCAAGATTATTGCTGGGGTTTTTTCCCGGGCTTTCTTTCAAAGAAGAATGTTTTGCAAATTCAGAAGTTGTACCAATAGCGTCGCCACCTAGTTGACTGATTCTTTCAGCAATTTCGTCAATCGCTTCCTGCACCTGCTCATAATGACTTTCAAACAACTTGTGCAACTCCATAAAATTGTCGCCCTTCACGTTCCAATGAAATTTGCGGAGTTTAAAATAAATCAAATGAGAGTCGGCCAGGCAGTTCGTTAAAACGGTGCAAATCGATTTTAAATTTTTGTCTGAAATTCCAATGTTTGGTTTCATGTGTTTTATTTAAAGATTAGATACTAAAGTTAGGTTTATTTAGTTCGGGTATGGCTGCATGTTGCTGGCAACACACTAATATCGGGAACTTCAGCGGGAATTAAGTTAATCAACATTCTGATTCTTATCAAAAAAAGAGCCACTGCTTTCGCAATGGCCCTTTCTACACAAAAAACTATTTATTTTAACGATGAACACCCGATGGCTATCGATCACCCTTCGAGTGAGCAGACATCCATCAACTCTTAAATCGAAACACCACACTTCCGTTCTTTTTATCATCGGCACTTAAAAATACTTTGTGGTATTGTTCGCCATTCTGCACACGCATAATTGCCGTGTTAGGTGGTATGCGACCCTGGTTTTCGGCATACATGGTAAGTGTGTTGTCTCTTCCACGAATGGCTTTCAGTTTTACAGTGATGGGTTTATCACTCAACGTTTTTTGAGCAGCCACCACTTCGCCGTTAAACAGTACAGTAATAATATCGCCATCGATCTCTGCATTATCATATAAGTTAACGGTGATCTCTTCTTCTTCAATAGGTATTGTTTCAAACACTTTTGTTTCCCGTTTCTCTAAGCCATTGGGCAATTTGGGAGCAGGTATCGGGTTTACTTTTACTTCATTTGTTTTTGTTTCCGTTTGGTTGTCAACCTTAGTAATAGCCGGGCCTGTGGTTACAGGTGTTTCTTTTTTCGGTTCTGTTTTTACAACGGCCGGTTTATCTTTTGGAGGAGTAGTTGTTTTTGTTGTTGGCTTTTGTTGTTGTTGAACAGGCTTGGGATTTGTACGTACTGTATTGTTGTTTTGTGGGGGAGGAGTTGTGATGATATTTTTCACCAACTGCTTACGTGAAAGAACAGTTGTGCCGCTTCCGCAATTGCTGGCTTCAACAGCGCCTTTCCAGCTTCCTTCCAATTCTTCGGTGTCGCCTTTTTTAAAGTAAGTGAGTGTGTGCACCTGGAAACAATCTTTAAACCATTGAGGCGTATTGGCCTTTACACGTTTTGTTTCTTTAGCGGTAATGGTTTTGCTGCTGGGATCAAGATTGCCTTCAATAGCACAGATGGTATAAAAGCGTTTGCCTTCAATCATAAAATAAGTAGTGGATGTGCCTTCCACTTTATTTCCGTTCACTTCAAGCTCAAGGAAATATTCTGTGCGTGAGCCACCAGGGTCGCCTTTCGCATCAAAGCTGCCGCTCCATTGTCCGCTGTACTTTTGGGCAAAACCTGTTGCTGAACAAAAAAGGAAAGCCAGTAAAATGATCTTCTTCATAATGTAAGTGCTGTTCAAATACAGCTGCAAATTACAGCTTTGAAAAAAAAGGGGTAGCGAAAGGCTTTGTTAATTTTCCTTCGGCAATGATTCGTTACCTTTGTCCACCAAAAAAATCAAACGAAGTTCATGAAGATCAGTTTTCCCGATGGTGCAGTGAGAGAGTATGAGCAAGGTGCATCAGCCCTCGACATCGCCAAATCAATCAGCGAAGGATTAGCAAGAAAAGTATTGGCCGCAAATGTGAATGGACAGGTGTGGGACCTCACACGCCCCATTAACACGGATTCTACTTTAAAGCTGCTGACGTGGGATGATGCTGAAGGAAAGAACACGTTCTGGCATAGCAGTGCTCACCTGATGGCGGAGGCTGTTGAAACATTATTCCCAGGTGTAAAATTCTGGGTTGGACCTGCATTGGAAAAAGGTTTCTATTATGATATGGACCTTGGCGACAAAAAGATGAGTGAAGAAGACCTGGCCATCCTTGAAAAGAAGATGAATGAACTGGCGAAGAAAAACAATCCTTATCAACGCAAGGAAATTTCAAAACAAGATGCCATTGCTTATTTTTCTGATAAAGGCGATGAATACAAGCTCGACTTGTTGCAAAACCTGGAAGATGGTGGTATCACTTTTTATTCGCAAGGCGGTTTTACCGATCTCTGCCGTGGGCCACATATTCCGCACACTGGATTTATCAAAGCAATCAAATTAACTTCTATTGCCGGTGCGTATTGGAAAGGCGATGAAAAAAATAAACAGCTTACACGTGTCTATGGTGTAACCTTCCCTTCTCAAAAGGAGTTGGATGAATACCTGGCAATGTTGGAAGAAGCAAAGAAAAGAGATCACCGTAAGCTCGGTAAAGAGTTGGGTATTTATACAATGGATGATGATACCGGCCCGGGTTTAGCCTTATGGTTACCTAACGGCACAATCATTATTGAAGAGCTGGAAAAGCTGGCGAAAGAAACAGAAGCTGCTGCAGGCTATAAGCGTGTAGTTACTCCACATATTGCAAAAGAAAGCATGTACCTCACCAGTGGTCATCTGCCTTATTATGCGGATAGTATGTTCCCGCCCATGGAAATGGACGGTGAGAAATATTATCTCAAGGCGATGAACTGTCCGCATCATCATAAAATATTTGATGCTGAACCAAAGAGCTATAAAGATCTTCCATATCGTATTGCAGAATACGGTACCTGTTACCGTTATGAACAAAGCGGTGAATTGTTTGGCTTGATGCGTGTACGTTGTTTGCATATGAACGATGCACATATCTATTGTAACCGTGAACAGTTTGCTGATGAGTTTCGTGCGGTAAATGATATGTACCTGAAGTATTTTAAGATCTTCGGCGTTGATAAATATGTGATGCGTTTGAGTTTGCATGATCCGGCCAAGTTGGGTCAGAAATATGTAAACGAACCTGAACTGTGGCAGGAAACAGAAGCGATGGTACGCAAAGTTCTCATCGAATCAAATATCCCGTTTGTTGAAGTGCAGGATGAAGCGGCATTCTATGGTCCGAAGATTGATGTACAGATATGGAGCATCATTGGTCGGGAGTTTACGCTTGCTACTAACCAGGTCGATTTCAACAGTGGTAACAAATTCAAACTTTCGTTTACCAACCAAAGCAATCAACCTGAAGTGCCATTGATCATTCACCGTGCGCCATTGGGTACACATGAGCGTTTCATCGGTTTCTTGCTGGAGCATTACGCAGGTAAGTTTCCTTTATGGCTGGCGCCATTGCAGGTGAAAATTTTACCGATCAGTGATAAGTTCATGGATTATGCAAAAACCCTGTTGAATAAACTGAAAAAAGCAGATATTCGTGCAGAGATTGACGACCGCAGTGAAAAGATTGGCAAGAAGATCAGGGATACCGAACTTGCAAAAGTTCCATACATGCTGGTAGTGGGTGAAAAGGAAGTGAACGAAGGAAAAGTGGCGGTTCGTAAACAAGGTAAAGGCGATGCGGGTGTGTTTGATGCAGATGAATTCATTGCGGCTGCGGCACACGAGATCAGTGAACGTAAATCAGATTAAAATAATTTCCCTGCTACCCCTGCAGGGAATTTTAAACACAAAATGAACAGTTGCTTCCTTTAAGGGGATGGGAGCAGAACTAATATGGCATTTCCATCAAGACCTCCAAGGGGACGTTTTATTCCCCGTAAAGAGCCAGAACATCGCATCAACCACATGATCCGTGTACCGGAAGTACGTTTGGTTGGTGATAACGTAGAAGTGGGTGTTTATCCTACACAAAAAGCATTACAAATTGCACAGGACTTAGGTTTAGACCTCGTGGAGATCTCTCCGCAAGCGGTGCCACCGGTTTGTAAAGCCATCGACTACAACAAATTCCTTTACGAGAAGAAGAAGAAGGAAAAGGAAATGAAGTCGAAAAGTAAATCGGCCGAACTGAAAGAGATTCGTTTTACGCCGAATACTGATGATCATGACTTCGATTTCAAAGCAAAACATGCGGAAAACTTCCTGAAAGAAGGAAATAAAGTGAAGGCTTACGTACAGTTTAAAGGTCGTGCCATCCAGTTTAAGGAAAGGGGAGAATTGGTTCTGTTGAAATTTGCTGAACGCCTGAAAGATTCCGGCCAGGTAGAAGGATTTCCGAAACTGGAAGGAAAGCGGATGCTGATGATCATTGCGCCAAAAACGGCCAAGAAGAAGAAAGAAAACGCTGAATAAGTATAGAACCGCTTCATTTCGAGGCGGTTTTTTCTTTGGAGTCTTTGCTTCTTTGCTCCGCTGGGTTCTTTGCGAGATACTTTCACCCTCACCTCTCAAGAAAAAAGCTCGGGGGATGTCCTTATTTTTCACACATATTCCCTACATTTGCGCTCCCAAATCGGGAGGCTGGAAACAGCCGGTATTGCCCAAACGGCCCCCTAAGTGTTCTGCCTGAGCAGAGCCGCCAGCCGGGTATCATTCTTAAAGCGCATTAACATGCCAAAGGTAAAAACCAATTCAAGTGCCAAAAAAAGGTTTAAAGTAACCGGCACTGGAAAGATAACTCACCAAAAGAGTTTCAAACGTCACATCCTCACAAAGAAGTCAAAAAAGCGTAAGCGTAACATGCGTCTGGACGGCGAAGTAGCACAATCTCATGTACACTTTGTAAAACGTTTATTGCGTCTTAAATAAGATGCAGCTGTAAACCCAATTTATAATTTAAAAACATTAAGATATGCCACGTTCAGTAAACGCAGTTGCATCAAAGCAACGCCGCAAAAGAATTCTCAAACAAGCCAAAGGCTTTTATGGCAAACGTAAAAACGTATATACCGTTGCCAAAAACGTAGTTGAAAAAGGTATGACCTACTCTTACGTGGGCCGCAAATTAAAGAAGCGTGAATACCGTGCACTGTGGATTGCACGTATCAACGCAGCAGTAAGAGAAGAAGGATTGACTTACTCTGTATTCATTAACAAACTGAAAGCAAAGAATATTGATCTTGACCGTAAGATCCTTGCTGATTTGGCCATGAACGAACCAGAAAGCTTTAAGCAACTGGTTGCATCAGTAAAATAATCACCAACTGATTTTTATACAGCCCCGGCAGAAACGCCGGGGCTTTTTATTTTCTGCATTTCGTCGTTGTGAAGCTCTGTGTTTTGCTGTAGTCGTGGTCCAAAAAATCTTCATGCCCCTGCATTTGTTTTTACAATAAGTTTGTGCAAAATTTTAAAGGTGACAAACGACCCACGTAGTTATCAACTGACCAACCAAACATACACCGACCTGGTGCATCAAACGTTCAACTTCCCGCAGGAAGATTTTCATTTGCAGAATGGCTATTTACAGTTTAACCATCTTGATCTGAAAGCGCTGATCGATAAATATGGTACACCCATGAAGCTTACTTATTTGCCAAAGATTGGGATGCAGATCAAAAAGGCCAAGAAGATGTTTGATACAGCGTTTAAAAAGCACCGTTACGAAGGCAAATATTTTTATTGCTACTGTACGAAAAGTAGTCACTTTTCATTTGTAGTGGAAGAGGCATTAAAGCACGAGATTCATCTTGAAACTTCTTATGCTTATGATATTGAGATCATCAACAAACTTTATCAAAAGAAAAAGATCACAAAGGAAATACAGATCATTTGCAATGGCTATAAACAGAAGCCTTACATTGCCCGTATTGCTAAATTACTGAACACAGGTTTCAAAAATGTAACACCCATTCTTGATAACAAAGAAGAACTGCAGCAATATAAAAAAACGGTGAAGGTTCCATTTAAAGTAGGTATTCGTGTAGCTGCGGAAGAAGAACCCAACTTTCCTTTTTACACGTCACGCCTCGGTATACGTGCAAGAGATATCCTCGAGTTTTATGTAGATAAGATCGAAGGCAACGAAGATCGTTTTCAATTAAAGATGCTGCATATCTTTTTGAACAAGGGTATTAAAGACGATATCTACTACTGGAGTGAACTTAACAAAGTAGTGAATCTCTATTGCCAGTTGAAGAAGATATGCCCTGAATTGGATTCAATTAATATCGGTGGCGGTTTTCCTATTAAGCATTCACTTGGTTTTGAATACGACTACCAATTCATGATCAATGAAATTGTAGCTACCATTAAAAAGACCTGTAAGAAAGCAGGCGTACCAATGCCCAACATTTATACAGAGTTTGGAAGTTTTACGGTTGGTGAAAGCATGGCGCATATCTATTCGGTGCTGGGACAAAAAACACAGAACGATCGGGAGAATTGGTACATGATCGATTCATCATTCATCACTACGTTGCCTGACACCTGGGGTATTGGCGAAAAGTTTTTGATGTTGCCGATTAACAAATGGGACAACGATTATCAACGTGTGGTACTTGGGGGCATCACCTGCGATAGCCATGACTATTACGATTCAGAAGAACATATCAATGAAGTGTTTTTACCCAAGCTGAATGGTGATTCGCAAGAGCCTTTATATGTTGGTTTCTTTCACACTGGCGCCTACCAGGACCAGATAAGCGGATATGGTGGTATTAAGCATTGTATGATCCCTTCTCCTAAGCACATCATTGTAGGTCATGATAAAAATGGTAAGCTGGTTGATTGGGTATATGCAAAAGAACAAACAGCGCAGAGCATGCTGAAGATATTGGGTTACTAATTGAACTCCGGATAAAGCAAAAGCCTCCCGACTAAATCGGGAGGCTTTTTATTTCAACTTCTACTACTAACAAATTATAAGTTAGGATTGCTGGTACGGCTTGGTCGCTTTCCACCGTTTTGCGGTGTGTTGTTAGGATACTGTTGAGGATAGCTTGGATACTGCGGATATTGCTGGGGATAGTTTCTTACGTTTCTGTCGTCCCAGTTTCTATCATCATCATGATTGCAATTGCAGTTCTTGTTGCCTTTACCTCTTCCTTTCGCATAATCTTTTGCATTACCACCGTATATTTTCTTCGCTTGTCCCGGAGGCAGATTGCGGTGATTGCAATTGTTGTTGTTATTGTAGCCATAGTCACCATTGCGTTGATTACGTGGATAGCTCATGCGACCATCGGGATAACGCACTGCTCCATCGGGATAACGTGTCGTACCATCAGGATACTGGACTGTTCCGTCAGGCCATTGGCGGCTACCATCTTGCCTTACAACGGGACGGTTTGTTCGGTTGCCGAAAATATCTCCGGTCTTCGGAAATATCTGAGCCGATGCTGAAGTAGTAGCTACTATCATCATCAGGCCTAATGACCATTTGTAGAATTTTAAGTTTGCCATAGTCGGTATGTTTTATACTTGTATTTCAAAACATTTGCCAAATGCGAAAAACAAAAAGTTATAAGTGCGTTCTTACGCTTTATTTAACAATACTCGTAGGTTTTAACGCTGCCGCACAAAACACAGAAGATTCGGTAAAGGCTGTTGTTAACAATATGTTTGCAGCTATGAAAAATGCAGACTCAGTTGGGTTGAAAAATGTGTTCTCTGAATGGGCTGTTTTGCAAACCATCAGTCGCACCAAAGAAGGAGCTACAGCTGTGCGTACAGAAAATATCAACGACTTTGCATCTTTTGTTGGTAAGTCAACAAAAGGAGATGCTGATGAGCGCATATCATTTGGTGCAATTCATATTGATGGTGGTTTAGCAAGCGTTTGGACGCCCTACCAGTTTTACTACAAGGGAAACTTTAGCCACTGCGGAGTAAACTCTTTTCAATTGGTCCGGGTGAACGGGCTGTGGAAGGTTCAATACATTATCGATACCAGAAGAAAGACGGATTGTTTATAACCAATTCGTGCTTATAACTGAAGAAGCCGATGCATATGCATCGGCTTCTTTAGTTATTTCTTTTTGTTGCGATACTTCTTGTTCACTTTCGGGTCTTCAAAATATTTGTTGGCATCTTTCGGATCTTCAATGTTGATCTCTTCAAGTGGCACATCGATCAACTGCAGTTGAATTTGTTTCAGATCAGCACGCATCTTGGTTGTTTTAGCAAGGATGTCGGGATCTTTTTCACCAACCAATCCATTCTCCTGCAGAATATATTCTAAACGCCTGATGCTTGTACGCACCAGTGAAACAGAGTTTTGATCATTTACTTTGTTAGGTGATAC
The DNA here is from genome assembly GCF_057361365.1 of Lacibacter sp. Classification (NCBI taxonomy): domain Bacteria; kingdom Pseudomonadati; phylum Bacteroidota; class Chitinophagia; order Chitinophagales; family Chitinophagaceae; genus Lacibacter; species Lacibacter sp. The sequence goes on from NZ_JBMQSG010000015.1 coordinate 268,365, forward strand.
AGCTTCTTTCACAGGCACCAGTGTAACACCAACTGCAGGCAACACACGACCAACGTTTTTCTGATCTTCATTTTTTGATGTGCTCAGAATTGTTCCTGCAAGGGCAGAAGAAGAAGCGGTCATATCAAATGCTACTCTCGAATTTCGTGTTTTCTTGATCTTTTTATCCAGTGTGCGGAACGTGAATTTCAGTTGCTGGATATAGCGGTTGTAATCATTGACCAGCTTTTCGTATTCCTGTTTCTTTTGAGGATAGTTAATTGCATCTCGTACGATAATGCGTACCGATGCAGTGTCCTTGTTCCTGAATTTATCGGCACCAACAAACAACAATCGAAATTCTTTTACTTTTCCTGCATCATTATCTTTTACAAAATCATAAGGAATCCACCATACAAATTCATCCTGGCACCTGGTGATCGTTTTTTCAAGTTTGATAGGGATGCTGCTTTCAAAATTGATGTATTCAATCGGAAAATTTCCGTTCTCACAATTCAAAACAAAACGTGCAGTATCGCCTTCATCAACAGTTACGGTAGATGAAACCGATGGGCGTATTTTCGATTGAATGATCTCCGTATTAAAGAAAACGATTGTAAAAATGGTATCAGTTTTATCAACGGGATTATTCAAATTCTGAACACCAACCTGCACTTTATATTCTACATCGTATTTCAATCTCCCCGAAAGAAAATACGCCTTGTCTGCTTTGAAGGTGAGTAGACCGTTGTCTTTATTGATGCGTAATCCCACCGGTGAATTTTTCAAATACCAGAAGTAATTAATTGCTTCTTTATTGATGTCCAGTTTGTAATTAAGCGAACTATCAACGTGTAGTGTAAAATAAGGATTGAGGTTTTTGATACGCAGGCTTGTATCCAATAGTTGCGGTGTTGGATGCGTGGTATCAGGAATGTCCTGCGCTTTTACAGCGAACAAAAAAAAGAAACCAATAAGTAGGGTTAATAGAGCTTTCATGTCGATTAGGGGCGAAGATAGGCATGTCTGTGGAAAGACATGTTAAGAGAAATAAAAACCCCGTTGTGAAAACAACGGGGTAACCAAAACCAACTGCTATAAAACAAGCTATATAAATGATTACTGAATATTGATCGTTTTTACGGGTTGTTGCTGCTCTGCTTTTTTAGGCAGTAACAATTTCAACAGACCATTTTCGTATTTCGCCTGGATCGCTTCTGTGTTGATCTTCTCATCAACTGTAAAGCTGCGTTTGAAGCTTTGAAAGTTAAACTCACGACGAACTACTTTCACATCTTCATTCTTTACTTCTTCTTTCTTTTCGTAGCTGATCGTTAATAAACCTTTATCAACTGCTACATTAAAGTCTTCTTTGTTTCGCCCGGGAACATTCAATTCAAGATGATAGGCATCTTTTGTTTCTATAATATTCACTGCCGGAGAAAAAACGTTGTTCACTGTTTTACCAAAAGCAGGTAATTCATTAAAGAACTCATCAATGAAGTTGTTGATGTTCTTTTGAGCTGGGCTGTGCAATTTTACCATTGTCATAGTATTAAAGTTTTATTTGTTTTTAAATATGGTATGGAATCATCAAAGTGTATTCCAGCCGGTTTTTTTGCGCCGTGATTTCAGCTTTGAGCATTTGAGTGCGACAAAAAGTCTAGTTTTCTGCAATGATTCTGTCAAAATTTCTATTATTGCTCATTGAGCTTTCAATTCCTGTAGCTTTGCATAAATTTTAAACAGTACAACTATGTATCCAGCAGAAATAGTATTACCCATGAAAGGGGAAATGACAGAAGGGGGGTTTGATGAATTGTTATCGGCCGATTCGGTTGATAGTGCGTTAACGCAAAAAGGAACAAGCCTCGTTTTTATTAATTCAGTGTGCGGTTGTGCAGCAGGTAGCGCAAGACCAGGCGTATTGATGGCTGTTCATAACAGTGCAAAGCGTCCTGATCATTTACTTACCAGCTTTGCAGGTTTTGATATTGATGCGGTGAAAAAGATCCGTGAACACTTATTGCCTTATCCACCAAGTTCACCGGCTATTGCTTTATTTAAAGATGGACAATTGGTTCACTTTATCGAGCGTCATAACATCGAAGGACGTCCGGCACAGATGATCGCACAAAACCTCATCAGTGCATTTGAAGAGCATTGCAATTAATTCAATTATTGAATTTTTTATCTTATCCCTCAACTTCGGTTGGGGGATTTTTTATTTGACAGGTATGCCATAAATATTCATCATGAATAATTACAGCAACGTGTAATAAGTATGGCCAACTACCTCAACGTTTTGTATTTTTGCATCACTGTAAACTCAGCTATCGTTTCCCGTTTACGGGAAGAGGAAAGTCCGGACAGCACAGAGCAACGTACCGGTGAAGAGCCGGGTGTTCCGCTTTCGGCGGAGCAACAGAAAGTGCCACAGAAAATAACTACCCACTTATGCCTCGGCTATAGTGGGCAAAGGTGAAAACGTAGAGTAAGAGCCTACGGGTTATGACAGCAATGTTATAGCGGGGTAAACCTTACGTGCTGAAATGCCACATATACCGTCGCCTGAGAACGGCTCGTTCGATGACGGAGGGTAGGCAGATTGATCCTGCAGTGTAAATTGTACGGACAGATAAATGATAGCTCCGTCCACTTAAGCTAAAGCTTTGGTGGATATGACAAAATCCGGCTTACAGGTTTACAGTATTTTAAACATCAGGCCCCGCAATTGTGGGGCCTGACCTTTTTATAGGTAACGTTCTTCCAGTATTCGTTTATGATGCAGAAAATGACCAAGCGTTACAAAGCCCAAAGCATTTACGGTAATGGAATTATTATTGGCCATACCGCTTGTGTTTAATTCTTTCCATGAAAAGCTATTGAAAAGCAATTCCGTGCTTTTTCGCACCGCTTTAAACTCTTCAGCAAGCGATTGAATAGTGCGTTTGCTTACATCAGCAATTTTTGCATATTCATTTTCATCGAAACCACTGAGCGGCGCTGCACTTTGTCGGGCAAACCATAACGCACGATAAGCAAAGATGCGTTCGGCATCGATCATGTGTTGCAACAATTGCTTTATTGTCCATTTACCATCAGCATATGCATGATCAGCTTTTGATTCGGGAACGGAAGCAAAGAATGAATCGAGTAGGGGTGATTGATTCTCGAAAGCATGGCGGAGGTCATCTTCCTGCACATTGCTAACATAGTTGTGATAATAAGGATCGTAGTCGTTGGTGGTTGGTCTTGGCATGATAATCAGGTTTTGGAATAGCATAAACAGTAAACTGCTTCAGATATTGTAAACATAAAAAGAAAACCCGCTTTTCAGCGGGTTTTATATTCAAACTCTTATCCTTTTTTCGATTTCTTAACTTTTGGTTTGGGCTGAGGCTTTGGAGCAGGTTTTACTGTTTCGTTACGTTCGCCTTTTAATGTTGCAGCAACTTTCACTGCTTCATATGCATTCAATAAACCACCCGTGCGGCTAAAGTTTGCGAAATCTTCTTTTTCTTCACTGCCTGGTCTTGTTACCTGCATTTTAGGATTGATCGATCCTTTTTCAATACAATATTTTACTTGTTCAGGTGTAAGATCAGGATAGTAAGAAAGAATAAATGCTGCAAGACCAGCAACAACAGGGCTTGCCATACTTGTACCTTGTGCAAAGCCATAAGTGTTGCCACCCGGAATAGTTGAATAAATTTTTACGCCTGGTGCAAACACATCCACTTCTTTTTTACCATAGTTGCTGAAGTCAGCCGCAAGGCCACCTGTCTTGGGATCGCCGCTTGCACCAACAGTAATAAAGTTGGGCGCCTTGAATTTTGTTTCAGCATTGTTGGGATTAGGATAGTTTTCGGTGCTGTCAACATTTTTTCCATCGTTACCAGCAGCATGAACTAACAGAACACCTTTGCTTTGAGCATAGCGAACTGCATCATCAACCCATTTCTTTTGAGGCGAAAAGCTTTTACCAAAACTCATATTGATGATTTTAGCACCATTATCAACCGCATAACGGATTGCAAGCGCAATGTCTTTATCATGCTCATCACCATCAGGTACTGCACGAATGCTCATGATGCGCACATCAGTTGCTACACCATCAACACCAATACCATTATTACGTGCTGCAGCAATAATACCTGCAACGTGTGTACCGTGGAAAGGAGTGTTGGCCATTACATCGGGGTTGCCATAAAAGCGATCGTTGAAATCGTAATAATTATCTTTTACAATTTCACCACGGTAATCCTTTGGTGCAATGGTTGGTCCTTCTGCTTTTTTCTCCTGGCCTTTATAGTAGCTGGAAAATTCTTTAATGATGAATTCGTTGTTGGCATCCATCAGTTCAAAACCTTTGAACAAAGCAAACATGGTTGATTTCGCATCAGCCTCTTTTGAATTAGCAGGTTTAAATGATGCAAGATCGTTACCTGTATATTCCGGTTTGAATTTTATTTTCAGGATGCTGTCAGCAACAGTTGATTTGTTGAACAAGCCACGAAGGAAGACAACCTGTGCCTGCGCCTCAGTTGAACCATGTTCAATATCGCCCTGTGCTTTTTTGAAAATTCGGTATTCTTCTTTTTCAATCGCAGATAATTTGCTTTCATCCACAGTGCCACCATATTTTGGTTTCAGCGCATGATACAAACGTGCTGCTTCGTAAGAATCTTCTTTTACGTTGCGGCCATCTTTACCACCGAGAAAGTTCCAGCCGAAATAATCATCTACATAACCATTCTTGTCATCATCAATACCGTTGTTTGGAATTTCTTTTGGATTACGCCATAATATTGGTTTCAGATCTTCGTGCAATGTATCGATGCCACTATCAATAACAGCAACGATTACGGTTGTGCTTTTCCGGTTTTTCACAAACTCCATCGCCTGTTCTAAACTGATGCCATAAAAACCATCGGTTGATTGATTTTTAAGATGCCATCCTTTAAACTGATCTTCTTTTACGGAAGCCTGGGAAAAGGCACAGATTGAAGAGAGGGCGAATACGGATGTGACAAACAATACTTTCTTTAACTGCATATCTTTTTGTGATTTTAAACGATTTGTAAAGTTGCAGCATGTTGGGCAAATAAACATACCGTTTACCCACATTTTGCAGAATTTTTAAAATGAAACAACCGTCCTCATTACATTTCAGACGGTTGATGATTAGTCGTTAAAAAACAGGCCAGAGGCTGTTAATGCTTACTTAAATATCGAACTTAATACCCTGAGCCAGAGGCAGGTTTGTTGAGTAGTTGATGGTGTTGGTTTGCCGACGCATATAATTTTTCCATGCATCGCTGCCACTTTCACGCCCGCCACCGGTTTCTTTCTCACCGCCAAAGGCACCGCCTATCTCAGCGCCGCTGGTTCCGATATTTACATTGGCAATTCCACAATCGCTGCCGGTAGTTGATAAGAACTGTTCAGCTTCACGCATGTTCAAAGTCATGATGGAAGAAGATAAACCCTGCGGAACACCGTTTTGAATGGCAATAGCTTCATCAATGGTTTTATATTTCAACAGGTAAAGAATAGGAGCGAAGGTTTCATGCTCCACAATTTTAAATGTTGGTTTTGCTTCAGCAATACATGGCTTTACATAACAACCGCTTTCATAACCTTGTCCAGAAAGAACTCCGCCTTCAACAATAAAGTGACCACCTTCTGCTTTGCACTGTTCAATAGCTTTACTATAAGCATTCACTGCATCAGTATCGATCAACGGACCAACATGATTGCTTTCGTTCAAAGGATCACCAATACTTAATTGTTTGTATGCTGAAACAAGTTTTTCTTTAACTGTATCGTAAATAGATTCATGAATAATTAAACGCCGGGTGGTAGTGCAACGTTGTCCGGCTGTACCCACCGCACCAAATACTGCACCTCGAATTGCAATGTTCAGATCGGCATGCTCACTGATGATGATAGCGTTATTACCACCAAGTTCTAATAAACTTCTTCCTAAACGTTGACCAACAGCAGCACCAACCGCTTTGCCCATACGTGTACTTCCTGTTGCCGATACCAATGGAACTCTTGTATCATTACTCATCCATTCGCCAACTTCCCGGCCACCCTGCATCAAGCAACTTACACCTTCGGGCACATTATTTTTTGCAAACACTTCTGCAACGATATGCTGACAAGCAATACCGCACAAAGGTGTTTTTTCGGAAGGCTTCCAGATGCAAACATCACCACAGATCCATGCAAGCATCGTATTCCAGCTCCACACAGCTACTGGAAAATTGAATGCTGAAATAATTCCAACAATACCTAACGGATGCCACTGTTCATACATGCGATGCAATGGACGTTCACTGTGCATCGTTAATCCATGTAATTGGCGGGAGAGGCCAACAGCAAAATCACAGATGTCGATCATTTCCTGTACTTCACCATAACCCTCCTGCAAACTTTTGCCCATTTCGTATGAAACCAAACGACCCAGTGGTTCTTTTTTTGCACGTAATGCTTCGCCGATCTGCCGAACTATTTCACCACGCTTTGGTGCAGGCCAAGTGCGCCATTCCGCAAAAGCTTTTTGTGCAGTGGCGATCACTTTTTCATAACTGTCTTTATCGACCGCAGTAACTGATGCAATTTCTTTTCCATCAACAGGAGAGGAGGAGCTGATGGATTCGCCTGTTGAGATTAACCAATTTACACCTGTTGAAACACCCTTATTCTGTTGTTTGATACCAAGCTGTTGAATGAAATCATGCATACGATCAATCGTTTTTGTGGACTGCAAATATCCACAAAATAGTTATGCAAAAGAGAAAGGGTGAATTTTATGAATTCACCCTTTCAATTATTATTTAGATATTAAAGTTAGAAATTGACCTTTACGCCACCCATTACCCAACGTGTAGGCATAATGCTACCGAGCAAATCGCTGTAACGACGGTTGAAAATATTATCTGCCTGCACAAATGCTGCAAATTTATCTTTCAGTAAAAATAAATCTACACGTGTATTCAATACAAAATAGTCTGAACTGATCGGCACAAACGGTGCAGCAATTGGTTGTGGTCTTCTCGCTTTAAACATACCATTTGTACTCAGCGCAATTTTTTTGTAACGGTACATCACATTAAAATTGATCAATTCTCTTGCATGATTTGAAACATAAAGCGAAGGAATGGTATCACTGCTTCTGCTACGCATCCAAACGAAACCAAGACCACCGGATAAAGAATGTTTATCGCCCAACTCATGCGTGTACTGCAAATCCGTTTCAATGCCGGTTGTGTTTACTTTATCAATATTGTTTGCAAGAAAATAATTGCCGCCGGCAACCAGGTTTACCTTGCGTGGCATATCTGCATAAGGCGTGAAGATGTAATCGATCAGGTCTTGCTGAAAACGTTCGAACCAGGTAGTAGAAATTTTTAATGAAGAGTTAAGATAATAATCAACACCCACCTCGTAACTCAATGATGATTCAGAAATCAGGTCAGGATTGCCCATACGTTGTCCTGAAGGAACAGGGTTACGCTGGTAGTTATTAAAACGTTCCGTGAAATCGGCATCTCTTGTAGTGCGGCCAACACTTCCACGAAACAGAAAATCTTCGTAACGATAAGATGCATTCAGTTGCGGAATTAATTCCCAACCTGCACGTTCATTCCAGTCAACACGCAATGCCGGATTCAATTGCAATGCATTCCCTATCTTTTGATTCAAAACTACAAATGCTCCTGCATTCGAGACTTCGTGATTACCTCTGTCGTTAGAAACAATTTTGCGGCTGATGAATTGTACACCGGATGTAAAGGTTGAGTTATCATTGATTTTGTAATCGTGTAAAGCAAGTGCCTGGAACAACGATGAATTGTTCACGTTTGCACTAACTGCTTTGCGGAAACGATACACATCGTTTGCTTCTTTATAACCTGCATCAAAAGAAACACTGTGTTTGTTTTTTTTGTGCTGAAATTTGAGATGATGCCAACGACTGATCACTGATTCTGTGGCCGTATCACTTAAAAAAGTAGTGTAAAAATTCTGTGCATTAAAATCACGATCATCGTAACCAAAACGATAAGCAACACTTGTGTTTTCAGAGAATGCCTGTTTAACAGAAGCAGAAACAGTTGTGAGGTTGAAATAACCTTTTGTGCCACGCAATTGTTGACCTTTGGTGTTATTGGTGATTACGCCCACAGATGCGGTGGTATTTTTCTGATGAATAAATGCACCTGCCTGCGCATTAAATAAACCAAAATCACCGGCAGTTAGTTGCGCATTGATCTTATGCCCATTTGTATGTTTTCTTGCAGCAAATGTTTTGCTGATGATATGGATTACTCCACCAACTGCTTCAGTGCCATAAATAGCAGAAGAAGCACCTTTTAGTACTTCTATGCGATCGATCTCTGCAGGTGAAATAGGAATATATGAACTGAAGTGACCAGTTAAAGGGTCATTCAAACGAATGCCATCAAGGATCACCAACACTTGTTGAAACGTACCACCACGAATAGTAAAATCTGCTTGCGCACCCATTGGTCCACGACTTTGCACTTCAACACCTGGCACATAGCGCAGCAATTCATCAATTGATTGTACCGGAAGTTTTTGTATAGCGTCGCCTTTAATAATCAAAATATTACGACCGGTCTTTGATGCACTAACCGGAGTTAAAGAAGCAGTAACAGTAATAGGGTCGAGTTCAATTTCTTTTTGTTGGCCATAACTATTGGAGAACATACTCACGAGGGTAAGACCCGCGAGTGAGAGTTTTAGCAGTTTCATTCGTTTTAAGTTTATAATCGTCGCAAAGATATAGGTAGTGAAAGTGTAAATGACTGATTTTTCTCAATGAAAAATACTAATGAATGAGTGTTATTGCAACAATCATTCGATGCAATCGGTTGAATAATGAATTATTATTTTCAATCAATTTTAGTGGAGCACCTCTTCATTCTTAGCTTAGCAAGAGTCGAATACCGGTTTCTTGAAAATATTTATGTGTCGTCATAACGACGAAGTAGTTATCTCTACTATCTTATCGAAAAAATAATTGGAGTGCAACGTTGTTTCAAACATTTCCTGATCTCAGATTTTTTTAGAGATGTCTTCTTTGTCGATATGACGTGAGTCACTGCAAATTAAAATGCCCCGCATCAAACGGGGCATTTTCTTATTTTTTCTTCGCAGCTTTCTTCGTTGCTGCTTTTTTTGCTGCGGCTTTTTTGGGAGCAGCGGCTTTCTTTTTTGTGGCTGCTTTCTTAGCAGCAGCTTTCAGTTGTTTATCAAATGCACCAGGCATTTGTGCAACAATCATTTTTTTAATTTCTTCAACCGGCATTTGTGCTACTTCTTCAGTAGTATATTTTTCGCCGTCTTTTTTCTTATCGATCTTCAGCATCTTTTTACCGAAGCGAATGAAAGGTCCCCAACGACCATTCTCTACAGCAATATTTTCATCGGGCCAACGCACAATAAAACGATTGGCTTCTTTCTCCACTTTTGCTTCGATCAATTCATTGATATCGTTTCCAGAGAGATTATCAAAATCATAACGGCGTGGTACATTAATAAACAAACCATCCCATTTGATATATGGACCAAAACGTCCTTTGCCTTTTGTTACAGGTTTGTTTTCAAACATCGCAACAGGAGCATCGGCAGTTTGTTTTTCTTTAATGAGTTCAACGGCACGATCCATTGTTACTTCCAATGGTTCTTCACCACGGGGAATAGAAATGAATTGCTCACCAAATTTTACATAAGGTCCAAAGCGACCAACATTCACGCTAACTTCTTCACCTTCAAATTCTCCCAATGTTAATGGCAGTTTGAAAAGATCCATCGCTTCTTCATAAGTGATGGTTTCAATACTTTGATTTTTACGCAATGCCGCAAAACGTGGTTTCTCTTCATCACTTACATCGCCGATCTGCACCATTGGTCCAAACCGACCCATACGTGCAACGATCTTTTTTCCTGTTTCAGCTTCAACACCCAGCTCACGTTCACCTTTAATGCGTTCTGCATTTTCAATGGTGTTCTCAACATCTTTTTTGAACGGCTTGTAAAATTCCTGAAGCATTTTGTTCCACTTCAACTTGCCTTCAGCAACTTCATCAAATTCATTTTCGATCTTGGCGGTGAAGCCATAATCCATGATATCATCGAAGTATTGCTTCAGAAAATCAGTTACCACCAAACCAAGATCGGTAGGGAAGAGCTTCGATTTTTCTGCACCTGTATTTTCTACTTCAGTGAGTTTACTCACTTTATCTTTTTGCAACTTCAACACACGGAATTCACGCTGCACACCTTCTTTATCTCTCTTTTCCACATAACCTCTTTTCAACACAGTTGAAATTGTTGGAGCATAAGTTGAAGGACGGCCAATGCCCAACTCTTCTAGCTTTTTCACCAGCGATGCTTCGGTGTAACGTGGAGCAGGACGAGTAAAACGCTCTGTTGCATTCATTTCAATAAAAGGCAATTGCTGTCCAACTGTTAATGGTGGCAACATACCTTCCTGCAAATCATCTTCATTCACATCATCATCATCCCTGTCTTCACGATAC
>NZ_JBMQSG010000016.1:0-168230 GCF_057361365.1 Lacibacter sp.
AGCCGATGGACACCAGCTGGTAACACGTACGGGACTTCTTGAATCCCAGGTACGTGGCGCCGAACCCATAGGCACGCTGAGCAACCCTGCGTTTTCTTCAACAGATGCCCCTGGCCATGCCTTGTTTATTATTATGGAATCTTTCGATAATGCTCCATTCGACTGGCGCAAGCCTCAGAATGATAACTTATGGAAGGCACCGGACAGGATCAATAATCCCTGCCCCTCGGGGTGGCATGTTCCGACGAAGGAGGAATTTGAAGCTGAAGGAATCACCAATGCTTCGACGGGCTATGCGAAGCTGAAATTAGTCTATATTCAGGAGAGACGCTATGATTATACAGATGCACAGGGCGGCCAATCGTGGAGTGGAGGACCTAAAGGAACATACTGGACCTCAAGCACGGGCGGTTTTCCAAGTGGGCCTGGAAATGGATCTTATCGTTTAGATATGAGTGCTTCGTTAGCTCCAATTACCCTCTACCAACGTGCTTTTGGGTTGGCAGTGAGGTGTATAAAGGACTGAGAGAAAATTTAAGTGGATGATACAAAACAATTTCAAGAAACAAGTGATACATAATTGTAAAATCTATCCCGAGAAAGCTATTAACTAGAGTTGATAATTTTTCCGACCAGTAAACGTCAAGTTTTCAAATTAAATCAAAATAAAATGATAACAGTAAAAAAAAATTCTTTGTTAGTGCTGGGTTTAATTGCACTCGCCATCAGCAGTTGCAAAAAAAAGGACGCACCACCGCCAGTTCTGCCTGCACTTACCACCTCAGCAGCTACTAACATTGGCTGGGATACTGCACATGCGGGTGGTAATATAACCAGCAACGGCAATGCAACGATCATCGAAGCAGGTATTCTGTTGAGTAAAACGAACACGGTACCAACTTTAGCAGATACAAAAGTTATTACTAACGCTTCAGGCGGCAGTTTTACTGTAATACTCAGTAGACTTGAACCGACCACTCAATATTATATTAGAGCTTTTGCCACTAATAGCGTAGGAACGGCTTACGGCGAAGCGTTAACTTTTACAACAGGTGCAGAAGCAGTTACCTTTATGTACAACGGAGCCAGTGTATCATATGGAATTATCATAAGTACTGTCACTGGAAAAAAATGGCTTGACAGGAACCTCGGAGCTCCGGGTGTTCCAACTTCTGTAAGCAATTTTCAAAATTATGGCCACTTGTTCCAGTGGGGCCGCCCTGCAGATGGTCATCAGGTAGTTAATCGTACAGGCCCCAATGACGCAGATGCAACGGGTTCGGCCCTGTCATCTGTTACACCCCCTTATGAGCTTTCATCAACTGATGTTCCCGGGCACAATAAGTTTATTGTTTCTAAAGACGACCCCTTAGACTGGAGAGCGCCTCAAAATACTGGTTTATGGCAGGGTGTAAACGGCGTCAATAATCCTTGCCCAACAGGTTGGCGCATTCCCACTAGTGATGAGTGGGCTGCTGAAACTATTGCAGACCTGAGTGATGGATTTACAAAACTAAAATTAACGTATACGGGTTTTAGAGTTGCAGATCCTTCACTAGCTGCTGTTCCGGCAACATCGATGAGTTCGAGTACTGCAGGGGGGTATTACCAGACATCTACTGTACAAGACACAAAATCCATTCGCATAAGATTTAATACTTCAAGTTATAGTGCGGGGTTAGGAAATCGTGCAGGAGCCTATGCAGTGAGATGTATTAAGAATTAGGTTATTGTTCCCTATCAAAAGAAGAGTTTTTTTAATGGGTTGTGTTTTTGTTTGCCGGAACTGGAAAGAGGGATTAAGGATGTATTTATATTTAGGTAATGCGAAAAAAAGTAAAAATTATTTACAATGAGACTTCTAGTGATTGTAATGATTTATTGCCTGGAGTTTACTGTCGTGTATGCTCAAAAGCAAAATCCAGTAGAGTGGAACTTTAGTGTAAAGAATATAGATGATAAGAAATATGAAATTCGCTTTTCGCCCAAAATAAAGTCGCCGTGGCACATATACAGCCAGAACAGTGCGAAGGGGGCCGGGCTACCAACGAGTTTTCACTTTCAAAAAAACCCATTGATAAAAATGGAAGGCAAGGTGAAGGAGATAGGACAGATCGTAAGTAAGTATGAAGATGTATTTGAAGTGACAACGAAATATTTTAAAGGCAAGGTGGATTTTATTTTGGTTGTGACTGTAAAATCGCAAGTGAAAACCAAATTGACTGGTAAGGTTGTGTGGATGGCTTGTACGGATGAGCAATGTTTGCCTCCTGATGAACAAACGTTCTCCATTGCATTGTATTAACATCATTTATTATTTAAAAAAACGAAACATGAAACTTTTAATAACTTTTATCATCACTCTTTTTTCTTTTTTATATCAAAACAATGGAAGAGATTTTTCGGGAAGCTGGCAATTGGCTGAAGATAAAAGTGAGTACGGAATTATTCCGAAAGATAAAACGCCTATTTACTTTAATATTATGCAGAATGTGGATACAGTGACAATTGAACGATTTTCACCGGAGGTGGATGGAAGTGGCGAATATAAAAAGTATAGCGAAACGCTTATCGCCAACGTATGGGTAAGAACTGTACGTGATTATGATGGTATTATTAAAAAGTCGTTATTAAAATGGGAAAGTAAAGAGCAGTTTACAATTACTTCAAATTACTTTTTACCTGATGATGAAAATGCGGCAGCGATGGCGAGTGTTGAATCCTGGACTTTAGCCGAAAAGGGAAAAGAATGTGTTATTGTTTCGGACATAAGCACAGCTGAAAAAAAAGGGAAAGTAAAGTGGGTTTTCGATCGTAAAGACTAACAGGTTAGCTTCTATAAAATGTAGATAAAAAATGAAAATGAACAGTAATCTATTCCTGATTTTCATAATAATCACAATAGTAGCTTGTGAGACAAGGGAGAAGATGCCTGAATCAGTTAAAACCGGTAATCAATTTACTCTTGAGCAATTTATCATGAATACCAATGGCTCGACAGATTCAATGCGAGTAGTGGGCCTTTTACAGTTGCTAAATTCAACAAAAAAAGATAGTGCTGTTTACCGGGACGCAGTTTCTTATTTAACGGCGGGCTTGTCGAATCCCAATTCCATCTACCGGAATGAAAAACTTTATTTGACTCTTTTGAATGAACAGCTATTGTCGAAATGGTATAACGTAGCAGAAAAAGAACAACTTTTAAGAAAGCGTAAACTGCTACAGCAAAACAGAGTTGGTGATTTCGCAAATGATTTTAGTTATTATACGCCTGAAGGAAAAGAGAAACGAATGTATGACGTTGAGGCGGAGTATTTGATAATGCTTTTTTATAACCCTGAATGTGATGCGTGTAAGGGAATGAAAGAGACACTTCGCAAATCCGAAATAATAAATCGAAAAGCGAAAGTTATCGCTATCTATACTGACAAGGATGAAGCCATTTGGCGCAAGCATTTGCCTTATATGCCAACTAACTGGGTACATGGAAAAGATGAGGATGAATATTTGTGGAAGAATAAAATTTATGATTTGAGAGCAATACCTACGGTTTATTTATTGAATAAAGAGAAGAAGGTTTTGCTGAAGGATTGTATGGAGGTTTCGAAGATCGAAGAGGTGTTAATGGGGGATGAGTAATAGGCAAAGTGCAAATGATTCATAATTAATCGATAGTTGATGATGTGATTCGTTTGCTGCCATTCACTATAAACATATATCTTCTTCTTTGTTTTTACCACAAAAAGAAAGAAGCAAAGAAAAGGTGGCCACGAATGATAAGACATCACATTCGTGGACGGGCCCTGATTTAGCATAAGTACTACTGTAATAAAGAACTGAGGAATTTCTGTGTGGGATCTTGGGTGTAATAGTTTGATCAAGCAGTTGCTGTCCTGTTCGTTGTTAAAATGTTTCTATTTAGAAAGGTATCTACATAGCAATCGGAGTGTAGAAGAGAATGTGTCGATATTTCCCACTGTGCTTTGAGACTTTTTTCTTTGCCTGATAGTTAAAACTTCATTACAAGCGTGTTATTGGCAAGGGTAATTACCAATGATTGACTAGTTGTTAAAGTAAACTGATATTAGAATAATGGATATGAATAAAAAAAACATGATGAAAGTTGGATCAGTTATAGTTGTAATGTTTTTATGTGTAATTGTTTATGCACAAAAAAATAATGGAAATGTTTGGAAGCAAAGCGAATTGAAGCTAGCAACAAGATGGAGTAGTCAAGTAAGTGCTTCGAATGCATTACCTGAATATCCCCGGCCCCAATTGGTGAGAGATAATTGGATAAATCTTAATGGCCTTTGGGAATATGCAATTACAACTAAAGATGCATCGGCTCCATCAAAATTTGATGGGCAAATATTAGTTCCTTACTCAATTGAATCGGCATTATCCGGTGTAAAAAAAGCGGTGCAACCCAATGAAGTATTGTGGTATAGGAAAGTAATAAATAGTGAACAGGTGGTAGATAAAGTTGTTGTTTCATCGTTGACACATAGTTCCCCAGAAAGGAGGAAAAGAAAAATTTTACACTTTGGGGCCGTAGATTGGAAAACTACTGTGTTTGTTAACCGAATAGAGATTGGAACACATGAGGGTGGCTACGATGGTTTTAGTTTTGATATTACTGAAGCACTGAAGGATGGAGATAATGAATTGCTTGTAAAAGTATATGACCCAACTGACCGGGGACCAAATCCTCATGGTAAACAGGTTTTGAACCCCAGAGGTATTTGGTACACTCCCACAACCGGAATATGGCAGACTGTGTGGATGGAAAATGTGCCGGCAAACTATATTTCAGGACTTCAAATGACTCCGAATGTTGACGAAGGTTATGTTACAGTAGTTGTAAAAAGTAATGCAAATGAACCTGTAACATTGATTGCCGGGATGCACAAGATGATTGGGGAAACAAATAAAGATATCCGGTTAAAGATCCCAAACGCAAAGTTGTGGTCGCCAGATGAACCTTACCTGTATACGTTGTTTGTTAAAACCACAAGCGATGAAGTGAAATCCTATTTCGGCATGCGAAAGATCGAAATTAAAAAGGATAAGAATGGGCACGAACGGTTTTTCCTGAATAATAAATATGTTTTTAATCTTGGTGTTCTTGACCAAGGGTTCTGGCCGGATGGAATTTATACTGCACCTACTGATGAAGCTCTTGCATTTGATATTAAAGCTATCAAGTCGATGGGCTTCAATACCATTCGAAAACATATCAAAAGAGAGCCTGATCGTTGGTACTATCATTGTGATCGATTAGGAATACTGGTGTGGCAGGACATGATAAACCCGCCTTCTAATCCTAACAAAGAAGCCAAAGAAGTTTTTGAGAGAGAATGCAAAGAACACATTACTGAACTGTACAATCATCCTTCTATTATAACTTGGACATTGTTTAATGAGCAATGGGGTTCTTATGACCAAGAGCGACTAAGCAGATATTTGAAGCTGCTTGACCCAACGAGATTATTGAACGGACATTCAGGTGAATTCATTTATTCGAATGGGAAACTAGATGTTTCTTCAACAAATCCATGGGTTGCAAGCGACATCACAGATGTTCACTCTTATCCTGATCCAATTAATTCAGTAAAACAGAATGGTAAAATAAAAGTCTTAGGAGAATTTGGAGGGATGGGTGTTTTTGTGCCAGAACACCAATGGAACAAAGAAGGTGCCTGGGGTTATATACAAGTTACACCTAATGCTTTTAAAGGAAAATATCGTGTGATGAATCAACATCTTAAATTACTGGAAGCAGAAGGACTTGCTGCTTCCATCTATACTCAGCCATTTGATGTTGAAGGAGAACAAAATGGGTTGATGACTTATGACAGAAAAATAATTAAGATACCATTTAAAGAGTTGAGGACTATCCACTCAATGTTAGTGCCCACAGTTAGAAATTTTTCAGTGGTTGAAGCTGACAATGCAGATGTTACGGAGC
Source organism: Lacibacter sp. (assembly GCF_057361365.1). Classification (NCBI taxonomy): domain Bacteria; kingdom Pseudomonadati; phylum Bacteroidota; class Chitinophagia; order Chitinophagales; family Chitinophagaceae; genus Lacibacter; species Lacibacter sp. Next base: position 5,972 of record NZ_JBMQSG010000016.1, read on the forward strand.
CGACAGCTGTTTATGCTGCTTTATTAAATGAATATATTAATGGAAAGACTGACAAACTTACTGTGAAGAGTTTGGCAGAAATGGCTTTGCAAATGAATGATGCAGCTGGCGTGCATAGGTTTACAAATGAGTATGTGAGCAAATTAACTGCACCTTATGATACAGATGATCTACTGTTCATGGAACGTGTTACAAAAAATGTAACGGATGCAGGATTTAACAAGCTGATGCAAAGATCGGACATTTTGAGTGGTACCGAGAAACGTGCCTTGCAATTAAAACTTATGAATATTGTTTTTACTGATATTATTTTTCCCTATGTGCCTAAGAAAGAATCTAAGCCAAACTGGGAGGAAGTTTATGAGAAAGTGAAAACGTATGGAGAAGTTGGCGAAGAAATTTATTTAAGAGCTAAGACAATTCATACGATGAATCAACAAGATTGGAAGCAGTTTGCGCCTGTGGCCAAAGAATACCTGGAGAGGTTTGGAACGAATTTAAAAGGCGAAGAGAAAAAAATGTTTGAAGAAGGAATAGCAAAAAGTAAGTAATGAAAATCGCAGGGCTTGATGTCTTGGCAAGTTATAAAATGTTATCTATTTAGAACGGTATCTACATAACAATCGAAGTGTAAAGGTGACAGTGTCGACATTTTCTACTGCGTATTGACATTTTTTTCTTTGACTGATAGTTAAAACCTCATTACAAACGTGATATTAGTTAACGGCATCTATCTAGTGATCGATTAAGTGTAAAGGGAGGATTTTTCCACATTCTCCGATGCTCTTTTATGAAGGGCTAGTGGTGAGTTGAGAGTGGCAAGTGGGGAGGAATACTAAATTGGCAAAGGGCAAACTTATTACGAAGGGAGAAAAGCACTTAGCCAGGCACATTTCTAATTTTCATTCGTCTACAATAAGTAAGTGCAGTTTAACAATTCTCTATTCATTAACCATACAATCTCAATTATGAAAAAAACAAGAATTATTCTGCCATTAATGGCATTTGTATTTGCATTTGCAGGAGCATTTGCATCACGTAAGGCACAAGCGGCCCCGCTTATTATTGGCCAATACTATTATACTAGTTCAGGGATATGTACTGACGTGCCTATTGGCTCTTGTAATAACGATCCATTCGGACAAATCTGTCAGTTTAATCCTGGTAGTGGATATACTGATGTTTATGACGATAGATTCGCCAGCACCTTTTGCGCAACACTTTTAAAGCACTCTCTAAATGGCGGACGAATAAACTAAGTCTTATAACGGAATACATAATCAGGCCAACACAAAGGGGGATTTTCCCCCTTTCTTGTATAGAGTCATCTTATAATATGCTGTGCAATGAAGAAAACGCTCATCATTGAAATCATTTCCTGTCTGTTTATACTCCTTTTTACTTACGCTGCTATAACAAAGTTCACGGACTATGAAAAGTTCGTTGTTCAGATATCTCAATCTCCATTGCTCACTGTTTTTGCAGGATGGATTGCATGGATGATTCCCCTTACAGAAATCATATTGTCTGTAATGCTGGCTGTTCCACGGTTGCGGCTTATCGCACTTTACGCCTCCTTCAGTTTAATGGTCATGTTCACAACCTATATTGTCTGTATCCTTGCACTGAGTGTATTTGTGCCATGTTCCTGTGGGGGTGCTCTCGAAAAACTCGGTTGGACAGAACATCTTTTCTTCAACATCGGATTCGTGCTGCTTGCAATCATCGGTGTTTTACTTAGCTACAGCCAGAAACAAGACACAAATAAAGTTGCTTTTGCATAAGATCGATCCATAAAATGAAAACGATGAAAAAGCCAATTCTCATACTCACTTGCTGCCTGATCCTTAGTGTTTCGCTAGTAATTGTTTTATATACGCTTTCTGACAATCAAATCCGTAAGCACAATAGTTTTATAAGAATAATTCTTAAAAATCCCTTTAACCATACGGGTGGGATAAATTTGAAATTCAATTCTTACTACCTGGCAGGTGCCTCCGCTGATCAAATCTACCTGGCTAATTTCACCGCTCCGCTTCATTTGCTTACTTCCAACTTCCAGCTTACCGATACGCAAAGTGTTGTATTGAACATGAAGAACATTGAAAAGCGCAAATTCAAATTACCACGGCTGAGTGTAGTGCCTCCCAATTTTTATATCATGGATGGATCAATGCCCAGCTTGTATCGAGGCGATCTGCGGGTAGGGGTGGCAGATAGTTTTATGTTTGACAAAGCCGCCTATTTCATGGAGGCTATCCCGGTTGGCGCTTCAACCTTTGCCATACGAACAACAAGCAGTTCAACACAAGAACTTGTTCTCGGTAAAATAATACCGGATAAACCTTATGTAAAATTGGATACCACGCTACTTCAAAAGCAAATTGACGGAAAATTCTGCACCGATGGAATGCTGCTGTACGACAGGGAGCTCGCCAGGATCGTATACCTGTACAGTTATCGCAACCAGTATATTGTAACTGACAGCAACCTGCATCTGCTGTATAGAAGCACTACCATTGATACCGTGACGCATGCCCAGATAAAAACAACGACCCTTTCCTCCGATAAAAGCTATACGATGAAGGCACCGCCTTTATTAGTTAACAGTGCGAGTTGCGTCTCCAATGGATTATTGTTTGTAAAATCTCCTCTTCTCTCAAAGAACGAAACAGAAGCAACATTCCGGAAGGTATCTGTAGTAGATGTATATGATCTGAAAGAGGGCACCTATAAATTCAGTTTTTACGTGCCAAAATTTAATGGCAAAAGTTTCGAGGAATTCAACGTGTATGGCGATAAACTTATTGTGCGATATGCTCAGCGAATAGAGACCCATCAACTTAATCCCAAATATTTTCGGAATGAATGAAGTGATAACAAGAACGTTACCTAATCTGGTTGATGAATTGCGAAGAGGTTGTAATGGGGAATGAGCAATAGGCAATTTATAAATGGTTTACAAATAATCGATAGTTGATGATGTAGATTGTTTGCAGTCATTCACTACATACATACATCGTCTTCTTTCTTTTTACCACAAAAAGAAAGAAGCAAAGAAAAGGTGGCCACGAATGATAATACATCAAATTCGTGGACACGCCCTGATTAAACAACGGTGCTACTGTAATGAAGAGCTGAGGGATTTCTATCTGGGATCTTAAATGTAAAAGTCTGAGTTGTCGATTACTGTCCTGTCATCGACATTTTCCTTTTCACTTTAAAGTTATAGCAATATGTGATAGTTAAAACCTCATTATAAACGTGATAATGGTTAACGGTATCTATCTAGTGATCGATTAAGTGTAAAGGGAGGATGTTTCTACATTTTCCGCTGCACTTTAAGGTAAGAGGCTAGTGGTGAGTAGGGAGTGGCAAGTAGGTTTTTTGAATTGGCAGTATGCAATTAGCAATCTTAGCTGGCTTCAAATTTTTTTCAAATTGTTCATAGGTGTTTAATATATCAACTTGATTTTTTATAAGAGTTCTATGCGTTTACTTTTTGCAATTGTGTGTTTTTGTTTTTGTGCTGGTGGATATGGCCAGGAAGCGGTTGTGTGGAAAACGCAGATTGAAAAAACAAGTGAGCTGCATTATGATGTGACGATTACCGGTGAGATTGCTAATGGATGGTATGTGTACGCAAAAGAGATAGAAGCGGAAGGGTTGGAAGCTATTGATGCAATATTCGATGTGCAGCATAATAGAAAGAATGGTTCCCTTGCCATTGCTGGTGAAGTGGCTGCTATTTATGATTCTGCATTGACTGTGAATACCAGTGTTTACAAACAACGTGTTGTTTTGCGGCAATCGATTGTGTTGAGTGAGCCGGATATTTCTTTTTTAACTGTTACGATCAAATGCTATGCAAGTAATGGCAGTGAGTTTTTGCCAATTGAAGAAACGAAACGAATAAAACTTAGTGACGAAGTAGTTACTATAAACAGTGATGTATTGACTACAGTGGATCTGTTGAACCCGGTAAATGCATGTGGTAGTGTCGGTGGTAATGGATCGAAAGGATTGTTGCAATTATTTTTCCTGGGATTTATTGGCGGGTTGATTGCATTGTTGACGCCCTGTGTGTTTCCAATGATACCCGTGACAGTTTCGTTTTTTACGAACCGATCGACGACAAAGCAGGAAGGTGTTAAGAATGGATTGCTTTATGGTTTGTTTATTTTCCTGATTTACATTCTTGCGAGTGTGCCGTTTCATTTGCTGGGAAATATCAATCCCGAGATTTTTAATAATATATCGACGAATGCATGGGTGAATGTTTTCTTCTTTGCTGTATTCATCTTTTTTGCATTATCGTTTTTTGGATTGTTTGAACTGAAAATGCCATCGGCCATTACAAACGTTGTTGGAACGAAAAGCGGCCTCGGTAGTGTGAGTGGAATTTTCTTTATGGCATTGACCTTAGCAACGGTTTCGTTTTCGTGCACCGGTCCGATATTAGGAACGTTGTTAGTTGGCTCACTGACTTCACAGGGTGGGGCCTGGCAGCTCAGCTCCGGGATGGGAGGCTTTGGTGCGGCTTTGGCTCTTCCCTTTGCTTTATTTGCGATGTTCCCTCATTGGATGAAACAGCTGCCTAAAAGCGGTGGGTGGATGGATACGGTAAAAAAGATATTGGCTTTCGTTGAACTCGGGTTAGCTATCAAATTTTTATCGAATGCGGATTTAGTAGAACACTGGGGAATTTTAAAACGTGAAGTGTTTATTGGTTTATGGGTGCTTGTTGCGATTGCATTATCCGGTTACTTACTGTACACAGGATGGCAATTACGAAAGAAGAAGTTCTTTGCTTCAAGTATGTGGATAGGACTTGGAGGTTTGTGTTTGTTGTTTGTGTTTTACTTATTGCCGGGTTTAAGTAATAGCAATGCTGCGAGGTTGGCTTTGCTGAGTGGTTTTCCTCCACCGATGACGTATAGTATTTATGGGAAGGAACATAAAGCATTACAAACGGGATTGGAACCGAATGTTATTAATGATTATCAAAAAGCATTAGTGCTTTCGCAACAAACAGGTAAACCGATCTTGATTGATTTTACAGGATGGGCATGCGTGAACTGCAGGAAGATGGAAGAGCAAGTGTGGGTGGAACCAGGTGTTGCAAATTATATCAGAGATAATTTTATACTTGTTTCGTTATACGTTGATGATCGAAAGCCTTTGCCTGCTGCAGAACAGGTGTTGGTGCAGGAAGCAAACGGCACTGAACGTGAATTAAAAACTGTTGGAGATAGATGGGCAAATTTTCAATCGAAAAATTTTAAACAGGTTACACAGCCATTGTATGTGATATTAAGTAAGGATGAACTATTGCTTAATCACCCGATTGGATATACGGCGGATGTGAAGGAGTATAAGGAGTGGTTGGAGTGTGGGGTGAAGGCAGCCGGTAGCCGGGAGTCGGTAGCTAGTATGCGGGAAGACAAGTTCTGAGTTAGTGAGTAATAAATCCTTAGTGCAAATGGTATATGACATGGAAATTAGAAAAGCAAGTGAAGATGATGTTACAGACATTATGAATCTGCTTCATCAGCTTGGATATACAGACACAATTCATTTTTTAAAAGAAAAAATGAAAGCAATTGAAAAGAATCCGAATACAGAAATTTTGGTTTATGAGGATAATCAAAATGTAGTTGCATTTATGGCTATAGATTTTGTTACACAGTTGGGCTTAAAAGGAGACTTTGCAAGAATCAGCTATTTCGCTGTGGACCAGAATGTCAGAAGCAAGGGAATAGGTAAAGAGATGGAGGAGTACTGTGTTGCGCTGGCAAAAGAAAGGAAGTGTGATCGAATTGAACTTCATTGTAACGAGAACCGCATTGATGCGCATCGTTTTTATTATCGGCAAGGTTATAGAGAAGCTCCTAAATATTTTATAAAAAAGACGGGAAACTAAAAACACTTATGGATTATATCGAAAAGAAATGCATTTCTAAGATCGACAGGAAGTTTGATCATTTGTGGGAGCTGGTGGGTAATACGCCTATGATACAAATCACTTATTTCTATGAAGGGAAGGTGAATACGATTTATGCAAAGTGTGAGCATTATAATTTGACAGGCAGTATTAAAGACCGCATGGCTTTGTACATTCTGCAAAAAGCGTATGCTCTGAATGATATTAAGCGAGGTGACAGAATTGTTGAAGCGACGAGTGGCAATACAGGTATTTCATTTAGTGCCATTGGCAAACAAATGGGGCATCCTGTAACGATCATTATGCCGGACTGGCTTAGTAAAGAACGAAAAGATATTATTGAAAGTCTTGGTGCGAAAATTATTACTGTTTCGAAAGAACTAGGTGGCTTTTCAGGAAGTATTGCTTTGTCGGAAGAAATGGCTAAGAATGATGCGACTGTTTTTTTACCTCAGCAATTTGAAAATAATTTCAATGCAGAGGCGCATGAGAAAACAACAGCAAAAGAGATATGGGAGCAGTTAAGCAGTATTGATTTGAAACCGACTGCATTTGTTGCTGGTGTGGGAACTGGTGGAACAGTGATGGGTGTGAACGCATATTTGAAAAAGAAAAATCCCTATATAAAAGTGCATCCGATTGAGCCAAAGGAATCGCCCACATTGTCGACAGGTTTTAAAACGGGTACACATCGTATTCAAGGAATCTCTGATGAATTTATTCCATCGATTGTGAAACTGAACGAGCTTGGTGAAGTGCTGCAGGTGAGTGATGGGGATGCGATTTTGATGGCGCAGAAAATGGGAAGAGACCTGGGATTGGCTGTGGGTATTTCATCCGGTGCCAATATCATTGGTGCAATGATGGCAAAAGAATATTTAGGAGACCGTGCGGTGGTAGTTACCGTATTGCCTGATAGTAATAAAAAGTATTTGAGTACTGATTTGATGAAAGCAGAGCCAGTGAAGGATGATTATATAGCTCCAATGGTTTCACTAATAGATTACGTGGCGGTGAGGAGTTAATTGTTAGTGGTTAATGGTTAATTGTTAATGGAAAAGTAGATGAAAGTTCTTTAGTTCTGAGTTTTGAAGTTGCCAGGAAGAATCGGTAAGTGCTTAACAAGTATTCTATAGTAGCAATATAAAGGTTTATCCAATATCCAAAACCGGTATTTCTATACCTGAATTAAGTACAGTAAACCCAGTAAGGCAGTGTAATAAACGGGATCACTAATCCTCGTGTAAAAACTGCCTTCTGATTTTTGTAAAAAAAGACAACAATTTTTTCTCATGTTCTGTTGATTTAGGAACTGCGAGTGCTGTTTCTACAGCACTCTAATTTTAAACTATTCATAAGTATAAAACTGAGCTGAAATATACATTAGCAGCGAAGTTTTATTAGCCTCGTTTTCTTTCATATCAGTATATGACATGCGGCCATTGTTTCTACTTTGGCCAATATTTTTAAATACTGTTTTATTTCAATAGTTAAAACGAATGACTGTTCGTGATAGTTATAACCGTAACTGCGGTGAGGGAATACATGCATAACAACAATCAAATAACAATCATTTAATTAAACTATAATAGATGGCAACTTTGACAACAGGCAGGACAGGCGAAAAGTGTTTGCATAGCGGTATTTATGTTTGCGACAGTCATGCAAGCAGTACCATCGCTTTATCTAAAGGAGATACATTTCCACCTTGTAAAGAAAGTGGTAAAACCCATGGAACAACGTGGACGTTGAAAGTGAAAGCATAACTAGTTCGATGATGATGCAGAGACGAGGCAGTGGAGCAAGATGTCTGACAAGAATCGTGAAGCTGCCTTTGTTTTTACTGTTTTTTTAAATAATTACAGTTGCTCTTTAGCAAACGTAATAAACTACATACTTAGTTTTTATTCCGGAGGATGTTTTTGCGACCGCCCTTTTAAAAACAACATGCAGAGATCGACTTTTCTCATGTTGATTGTGGATGTGGAAATCTCAATCAACGGAGTGCTGTTTCTACAGGGCTCCAAATTATGTTTAGAATAAATTTTCTCTCATAATAATCGGTAAATCGGGCTGGCTGTTGTGTAAGTGGCAGCTGGCCATTTTTAATGATTAAATGGACGTCGTGAAGGTGAAAGATCGACTTGTTACATGATATATAAACAAAATAAACGTACGCAATCCAAATAGTACATGCCGAGAATATTAATAACTGGAGCGGCTGGACGAGTAGGCAAAGAGTTGACAGTTGCTTTACGAAAGACGTATGGTGATTCTAATATTTTAGCGACTGATATTATTGAACCACTGGGGTCACCTGTAATGAACGGGCCTTTTGAATTGCTGGATGCGTTGAATGGGAATGAAATGCTTAAAGTTATTCGTGCGAATGATATTACCCAGGTGTACCACTTGAGTGCAATGCTAAGTACTGCAGGAGAAAATGATCCGATGAAAGGATGGGATCTAAACATGCAATCACTCTTGAGCCTTTTGGAAATCGCAAAGGATGAAGGGCTTGAGCGTGTGTTTTGGCCTTCATCCATAGCCGTGTTTGGAAAAGGGGCCAGGAAAATCAAATGCGGTCAGTTTGAATTGCAGCAACCATCAACTGTGTATGGTATAAGTAAGAGTGCCGGTGAGCTTTGGTGTAACTATTATTACGAAAAGTATAGTGTGGATGTGAGGAGTTTGCGTTACCCTGCATTGATCAGCATTCGATCATCGGCCCGTGGTGGAATAACTGACTTTGTGATTGATATGTTTCACAAAGCGATTAAGGAAAAACAATATACTTGTTATTTGAAAGAGAATACGAGGCTGCCAATGATGCATATGCGTGATGCTATTCGAGCAAGCATTGAGTTAATGGAAACTAAAGCTGAAAGTTTAAGGGTGAGAACATCGTATAACCTTAGTGGGATGGATTTTACTCCTGCTGAAATAGCGCAGTCAATAAAGGAAAGAGTGCATCAGTTCTCCGTAAGCTACGAGCCAGATTACCGCCAGCGAATTGCAGATAGCTGGCCTGCCAGCATGGATGATTATCACGCCCGAAGGGATTGGAACTGGAAGCCTGAATATAATTTAAATGCTATGACTAAGGAAATGCTTTTACATATCAATGCTAAGTATTTGAACGAACTGCAGCAACAATCATAGGAAAGTAAGAGGCGGGAAGAACGATTGAAAACAATCTTAAATTAATAAACCAGCCTTTATGATAACTATAAACACACAAACCGGAACAACTGCTTTTCTCATGAGGTGTATAGAGCTTTATGAAGAAATGCTTGGCAAGATAGCTGTGTGTAAAACCGAGTTCAATGATGAGGAAGAAATGATCCAGAATTGTTTTGATACAGTTTCGAACTACAAAGAACAGTTAAAAAGTAATGTTCGCAAACATGTTTTTGAAAATGCCGATGAAGAAATTTTCTTTTTCAAAAAGCTTAAACCTTTGTTTACTGCGGAACTGGAACTTTATACTTACCAGTATCACATGGTGTTGTTTAAGACAAAGGAGATTGAAAATAAGAGTGATGAGTTGATTGCTTACTACAAGCGCCAGTTGCTCCGCAGACAAAAATTTATGAAAGAACATCCTGATTTTTGTATGTATATGCAAGAAGAAGAAACGAAATATGATAAGGCATGGTTCACACGGAAAGGTCAAAGTAAGGATGCGAGTTTGTTTGATGGGTTGGCCGGAAGGTTGATGGCTATTGAAAAATTTGAGGATTATATAAAAGGGTTGTTGATAAAGCAACGCTAACATAATAAATCGGAAATGTCTTTTTTAAGAGTTGAAATTATAAGGATGAATTGTGTTTTTGTTTTACAGATCGAAAACCCAACGGAAACACTAAGAAGATTGGCTTTGTTTTTTCAAGATAACGAGGTAGTGCTAAATGATTTTAATCTACACCGTTACCAGGACGGAACGGCAATGATCATAGCAAACTGTTTGATGGAAAAATTACGAATGGAGAATATCAGTAACCTATTACATTTATTACCTGGTGTTTTAAAGGTGCAAAAGTTAGAGGGAAAGTAGAGCCTGGATTCCTATGCAGGAAGACCAAAGGTTTGAAAGGACGTGTTTTTTTCGATGCTGAATTGCTCTTTGCCCAGGATGGTGTTAAGGATAACAGCATTTCTGTAAGGCCCCATGCCAAGATCCGGAGCATTGAAACCATGTGTATGCAATTCAGCATTTTGAACAAAGATGGAGTTGTTTTTATCAATTGAATAATTGTGATTTACGTGATACATACTCTTTGTTGACCATTGAATGAGTTCTTTGACAGGATCGATAAATGACGGAATAGCATTGCGATAGCCGGTTGCAAATATGACAGCGTTTGTAACATGGGTGAAGCTTTGCTGAAGCTCCAAATGTCGGAGTTGTATTTCGCATTTGTCGCCACTAACCACTTGTAAAACACCTACTGTTTCTGTATTTGTGTGCAGCTTAATATTTGTATTTCTATCGCTCAAAGATTGCAGATACAACTCATCGTAAATGTTGTTGATGAGTTGATAATTTATTCCCTTGTAAAGTGCACTTTGGGAATGAAGCACTTTTTCTTTTGTGTCCTGATTTAATCCATAAAAATGATTGATGTATTCAGGTGAAGTCATTTCAAGGCTAAGCTTTGTGTATTCCATAGGGTAAAACCTGTTTGAGCTCGTGAACCAATTTAGGCCTTCACTAAATAAATGGGATTGCTGCAAGAGATCATAGAATATTTCTGCCGCACTTTGTCCTGAACCGATTATTGTTACCGATTTACAAGTTTGCAAGAATGGCTTTGTGTTAAGGTAATCTGAGCTATGAGAAATAGCCGGATAGTTGTATGCTGCTCTTCCATGATCGTAATGTGAAGGGAAGTATGGAATTGAACCGACACCGATTATAATGTGCCTCGTACTGTAAATGGTGACCATATTAGTTTCGGTGTGCCGAATAACAAGATTGTAGATGTTCTTTTTTTCATCGTAGTGAATGGCTTCACACGCATGTCCAAATATGCAATTAGGTAACTGTTCGATTACCCAACGACAGTATTCATTGTATTCTTTCCTGTAAATGAAATTGTCTTCTTTAATAGCAAAGCGGAATAATCGCCTTTTGGCTTTTAAAAATGCCAAATAAGAAAACCTATTACAAGGATCTGCCAGTGTTACCAGGTCGGCGTAAAACGGCACTTGTAGTTTTGCGTTATCAAGCATCATCCCCGGATGCCAGTTGAATTCTTTTTTCTGATCAAAGAACAGTGTATTCAATTCTTTTAATGGATAGGACAATGCAGCAAGCCCAAGATTGAAAGGGCCGATGCCGATGCCGATTATATCATAGACCATGGCGGTTTGATCTTAGTTTAATGTGATTGGATAATAAAAGTGTTGCGATTGTGCAGAGTGTGGCAGCAAATAAAGCTGAAGCAATGCTCATAGACTTGTAGCCAAATAATGGAATCAGAAAGCAAATCAATGGCCACTGGATGCAGTATAAGATTGTGAGATTCTTGCTGCAAAAGGTGAGTAGTTGCGCAAACCTGGTTTGATGCAAATGAGGTTCTATTAAGAACCATGTTGCCAGCCATATTAAGAGAAAGCCTGCATGTTTAAGAACCTGAATTGGTGTAGGTTGGTAAAACGATGCAATCGATGTTTCCGGCGCAATTAATTCTATAAACGATAGCATGATTGCGCCAATAGGTATAAGCATCCACATCCAAGACTGGCCAATTTTATTAAATAAATGGCCAATGATTATTCCAACCAGTACATAAGTAAACCAAGGAAAGAATGGAAAATATGTATATGGTGGTATGCTAAAAAGCAATTTACTGATGTGTTGATCAAATACTGTGGGGCCATAAACCGGTATATGTTGCGCAATTATAAGTGTAGCAACGATTGATAGTGAAGCTATAGCCACCTGTTGTTTTGAGTGCCTGATCAAAAATGCGATGAAGGATGAAAGTGCTGCAAGATGAAGAATATCGCCAATGAGAATAACTGAATAGTTTGCTGGAGATATGTCATTGACAAACTCTTCAGGCATTATTCCTAGCTCAACTGGTAAAAAGAATTTGAAAAAATTAAGGGTGTAACCTATAGCAAACAATATTAAGCATCTTAGTAATACTGCTATTGCACGAACCTTTGGTTTGAGCATGCAATTCACTCCAAGTAACAGTAAGAATAGTTGTGCACCGGGCCATTCTGCAATAAAAATAAATGGCCATAAGAATGGATGTTCCGGTGTTTCATTGTTCCCAAACATTACTAAGGAATGAATAAAGGGAATGAACAGACCAGTAAAGCCTCTTGCGAGATCGAGGAAGACAATCCGTTGTGGTTTGTTAACAGAGTTGTTGATCATAGGTTATCCGAAGGCTTTTTTAAGCAATAAACGTGTGCTGTTTTATAACTCATGTTTATTGTTTTCAATCGTGTGAAACCTGCTTTTTCAAGTAACTGTATTGATTTTAGATTGTATACATCGGGCTCTGCATACATGCAATTGGCTTCAGGAAAGGAAAAGTAATAGTCGAGGAAAGCTTTAATGACAGATGCTGTTAAGCCGGGGACTTTTGTTTTTAAAGGCGCCATGATGAGATGAAAACCACAATCGTGTTGCTGAAAGGAAACATGATCATTTAATTCATCTACTGCAACGGAGTACACATCGAACTGGCAGATCATTTGTCCGTTGAAATAGCCAACGTAAGATTGTGCGTAGGGGTTGAACTCCATGCACTGATACATTGCATAGAATTGGCTAAACGGTCCATTCATTTGCCAGTATTCTAAAGCGTATTGCTGATTAACCCAATTGTGAATGGTGACTAAATCTGTTTTAAGATTTAAAGCCCGGAATTGAATGGTTCCCTGAAGCTTGTTGAAAAAACGAGACGATATAAAATTTGTTTGCCGTGGAGAAGCTTTACAAAAAAGCGGAGGCAACTGCGTGGTGAGCATAATTGATTATTTATAAACAAAACTATCTGTGGGGGTAGGCTTAGCTGCGTTCGATAAGGATACTTGTATGTTCTAAAAGGAGAAAAAATGGAATTTTTTATTGTTGAACCAGGAAGAGAAGAAATTCAACTGACGCAAGGTGTGCCTGACGTATTTAGTGGAAGCGTTATGACGAACGCTGAAAATACGAGTGCTATTTGTGATTTTGGAAACATGCTCTTTCAACAGATCAAGGGCGACGGCTTTACTGTGTGGTATAGCCAGTATTCTTTTGATCGAAAGGTTGACCTGGTTGGGAGGGCTGATCAACCTGTACTTGAATTGCATATTCAATTCAAGAATCATTTTCAACTTATCTGGGATGGGTTTGAACGATCGGATCAATTGCCTTATCAATACAATTTAACGTATTCACCCTTTGTAAACAGTCGTGTTTCATTTGAAAAGGGATTGCATTGTAAAACGTTTGACGTTCATTTTACCAAGAGCTTCCTGGAAAGAATGGCGATAAGTAGTACAGCGTTGCAACGGTTTCTTGATGTGGTGTATTCTGGTAAAGTGGCCAAACTCATGAACAGTGACAGGTTCCTGACACCAAAGATGATCTCTGTTGTTAACCAGATTCTGAAATATGGATTTGATGATAAACTTCTCAGCATCTATGTTGAAAGCAAATTGCTAGAGCTTTTGGTGTTGATGCTGGATCATGTGCAGTTACAACCGGCCGGCTCACCGATTAAAATGAATGCTTACGATATAGAAATGCTGCAAGAAGCTAAACGTATTCTGCTTTCTGATTTTGAAAGCAAAATATCTCTGCAACAACTAAGCAGGAAGGTTGGGATCAATGAGTTTAAATTGAAGAAAGGTTTTAAACAACTGTTTGGTGATACTGTATTTGGTTACCGTCATACTGTAAGAATGGAAAAAGCAAAACAGATCATCCTGGAAACAAAACTCGATTTCTCTGATATCGCTTTCATGACGGGTTTTGAACACCCTTCCAATTTCCACAAAGCATTTAAGAAGTATCATGGATTTACTGCAGCTGAGTTGAGGAAGTATGGAAGGGTGAAGGATTAAATTAATCCAGGCTAAGTATCTGAACACCTATACCACCATAAAAATGAGTTGGTGCAATGTCAAATTCTTTGGACCTGTAAAGTATTTCCAAGTAGACTAAATTTTTACGATTCATTTTATTGTTGCCTTTCTTATCGGGGGAGTAAGAGAAATATAATTTGAATCCGGCATCAACTACAATCTGATTTATTCTTGATTTGGGTATCGTATATACACTGTTATCTCTAAATGGCAAACCCATTAAAAGGGTATTGTGATTTATGTGGTAAAATTTACCATACAATTCATAATGAAATTTCTTTTCTTTCTTCTGTGAAATAGAGTCGTAGCTTCTTGCCTTTTGAATTTTATCGCCTTCTTTAGCTACCTGGTTACTATTCATAGTTAATGTAAAAGGCTGTTTACGAACTGAGAGATTTGAAAATGCCAGTTTAGCTCCCTGATTTATGAATAGGTTTCCGATCGATGAGTGGAGTGTAGTAATAACATAGTGGTTACGACCTACGGCAAAAAGCTCTGCGGATGCAGTAAGATTGTAGTTATATACAAAGCGGCCACCATTTCCGATTTGGTTGGGCCAACCTTTTACCTCTGCACTATTAGTAAGATATTCATGCAAAAAATTCTGGACTTTGCCCGGACCTTTTGTTCCTATTTTGCCTAAAAAAAGATCTGAAATAATAATGAGACCTAATTTGCGATTTAATGGGCTATTCAAAATTGCAATTCGTTTACGGCCAATACCTATTACGGAAGAATAAGGCCTTTGATCAATTACAGGATTTGTTGCAGAAAATGCATCCCTATTAGGTGTATAGCCCATGCCCTGAATGTAAATTGAGTTTACATTTTTGCTCATGTCATATGGATCGTCCCGGTTCATGAAAAAAGGGAAAATACCTTTAGCCAGGTAATCTGTATAAAATTCGAATTTGAATCCCCCGGTGTAATCTTTGTCTTCATTCTTCAACATTAAGATCTTTGCAAAGACATCATTTTCGGCTTGAAAAGAAAATCCTCTTATGACTTTTCTTTTGATAGAGGCGTATTGTGGATTGTATTCGCTTTCGGCAGGAACCGTGTTCCGCCTTGGAGGATCGTCATTTCGTGTTGTATCGTTTTGAGTATATCCATTGGATATAGTGATGAACATTGTAAAGAGAATAGCAATAAGTTTGGTCATTTCAGTTTGGTTTTAGTAGTGTGGGATAGAATTTATAAATAATGATTGATCATCGGAAATGCTTTCGTTTCTTTTGAATGTATGTTCAGCCAGGCTCGAAAATATTTTAGACATGTGATTGAAAATACTCCTGTCTTCTTCATTTCCACCAATTAAAAGACCTACAACGTTGTTGGTACCATCTTCTAAAAGCACTGCCCCGGAATCACCACCAGCAGACATATTATCTGTAAGAATCTGGTTATAAAAAATGGCTGTTCCATTTGGATAACCACCAAGGCGTACTGTGGCATTAACAGAATGAATTCTGCTTCTTGTGACCTCTGTGGTACGACCACATTTAATTACGGGCATTCCAATACGGGCCCTTACAATATTATTTGTTCTTCCCAAATTTATTACGCCCGGATCGCTGTCAATACCATGATTTAATTGAGCAAATGCAACGTCAACCTGATCGGTTAACCGAAACGAGTGAAGTTTAGCTATTCGGCAGTCATTAATGTCGCCATTGTCTAACCTTCCCGGTTGAAGAATATCATCATTTATTCGCCCCTGATTGCCGCATAGCACATGCCAGCAGGAAATTATGAAAACGCCTGGATCTTCATTAAGCTTGATTATTTCACCAAGCGTTCCTGCATCATTATACCTAAAATTTCCAATACTTAGACCTCCAGCAATTGGTCTTCTACGAGTTCTCATATTATGAGATGAAAATTCTTTGCAGGCTAAAATGACCAGCCTAATTACTTCAGGCGTGCTGTCAAAGGCCAATTTTTCTTCTTCGGAACGTGGAATTTCCAAACTGAGGGGCACTGATTTTTTGAAGTTGGTGGATTCTGAAAATTTAAAGTCTTTTCTTTTATCTATTTCTAAAGCCATACTTTTTACCCCTGCCTCAATGGTGTAAGAATCGATTGGTTCACCATTTTTGTCTTGAAGTTGAATGATAGCTAAATAGGAAAGATTTTCGTTTTCGAGCATTTGCTCCTGGTAATGTTCAAGAGCTGCAGTTGCGTCTTTTAAACTTGCCATAATGAATAGTTACAATGTGAAAAATGAAATGCCATTAAGTTTCATATGTGGGAGGGGTGAAGCGCTTTATTAGGTTAAATGTACTAGCTAAGAAAGGAAGAAGCATTGGAATTTGAAAGGGGAAAAACACCCCTTTTTGATCTTATAACCCTTGGTTTAAATGATCTAGTTTGTTCTATATTTTACCTGACTTTTGTTATATTTACATTGGCATATAGTTCTTTTAAAAACAAAGAAGTACAAATGATTTTAATCGGTTAGCAAATCGGTTAGCAGGTTGAAATTCGATTGATAAGATATTGTATTATAAGCGAATAGTTTGAAGAGGTTGGGGCCGTCCGGTCCGCAAAAAGCCACTCAGATTTGAGTGGCTTTTTATGCTTATACTTTTTGAGGAAGAATAGGATGAATAAATGCTATCTGTTTTTCAAAATGCCTACATTGCTAGCCGATTTGCATAAAATCCGAAGACATTGATCATATGAAACGAAAGCATTCTCCTTTTTTATTTTTGCTGTTGATTGTGGCAGCCTGCGGCAGCAATCATGATCAAGACAAGGCCCATGCAGATTCATTACAAAGCTGTATGAATGTGCCGCAACGTTTTCCAGCGCACGATAGTAGCAATGTTGTTTCATCAGGTGATACATCAACTGCAGGAATGGTTTTTATTCCGGGTGGAACATTTGAAATGGGTGGCGATAATGAACAGGCATCGAAAGATGAATACCCAAAACATAAAGTAACGGTTGATGCATTTTACATGGATGCAACAGAAGTAACCAATGCCCAGTTTAAAAATTTTGTTGATGCAACAGGTTATGTGACTACAGCTGAGCGAAAACCTGATTGGGAAGAGTTGAAAAAATCGTTACCTCCTGGTACTGCAAAACCTCATGATAGTTTATTGGTAGCAGCTTCATTGGTATTTCGGACCAGTAAGGGGCCCGTTGATCTCAATGATTATTCACAATGGTGGAGCTGGGTAGCAGGTGCCAATTGGAAACATCCCGAAGGACCTGCCAGCGATTTGAAAGGAAAAGAAAATTATCCGGTGGTGCATGTGAGTTGGGACGATGCGATGGCGTATTGCAAATGGTCGGGTAAGCGTTTGCCCACCGAAGCGGAATGGGAGTTTGCAGCAAGAGGTGGATTGGTGAACAGTATTTATTTCTGGGGCAATGAACATGTGAATGCAGGTAAACCAAAAACAAATAGTTGGGAAGGAAAGTTTCCTTATTACAATGAAAGGAAAGATGGTTATATAAAAAGTGCGCCGGTGAAAAGTTTTATGCCGAATGGTTACGGCTTATATGATATGGCGGGAAATGTGTGGGAATGGTGCAGCGATTGGTATGATTATAATTATTATCAAACTGTTGATGCAACCACATCTGTAAATCCGAAAGGACCGCAGAAAAGTTTTGATCCCGATGATCCCTATACTGCAAAAAGAAGTTTAAGAGGCGGTAGTTTTCTTTGCAACGATAGTTATTGCAGCGGTTACCGTGTGGCAAGAAGAATGAAGAGCAGTCCGGATACAGGATTGGAACACACAGGCTTTCGTTGTGTGAGGGATGCAACAAAAAAATAGGGCTTCTTTTTGTTTTAACCCACAGGCCGTATCTGTTGTATATTTGGCGCTCAATTATTTTTATGGACGAACAACAAGCAAATCCTAATCAGCTCAACATCGAGATCACCGAAGAAGTGGCAGAAGGTTCTTACGCCAACCTTGCTATCATTACACATAGTCATGCAGAATTTGTTATTGACTTTGTAAACGTAATGCCCGGCACACCTAAAAGCAAAGTAAAATCAAGGATCATTTTTACACCGCAACATGCCAAGCGTTTCATGAAAGCGTTAACTGAAAATATTCAACGCTTTGAAGCCGCTAATGGCGCCATCCGTGATTTGGAGGAAGTGCAGATACCCATGAACTTTGGCGGACCAACGGCGCAAGCGTAAAAAAGTTAGTGAGTTCTGAGTTTTAAAGTTTTAAGTTATTAGTCAGTCATTAACTTTTTGATTTGAGTTTATGGAGCAGGTGTTTTCTTATCCGCATTTATTTTCATTTACAAAAAATGTCTTTCTCTCCATTGGTTGCAGTGAAGATGATGCAACCATAGCAACAATTGTATTGCTGTCGGCCGATTTGCGTGGTATTGATTCACATGGCGTAGCACGCCTCAGTGGCTATGTGCGTTTGTGGGAAGCAAAGCGCATCAACGCAACACCAAACATTAAAGTGATTCATGAAACACCATCTACTGCGGTAGTTGATGGCGATAGTGGTTTAGGTTTAGTCGTTGCTCCTTTCGCAATGAAGGTAGCTATTGACAAAGCAACCAATGTCGGCAGTGGTTGGGTAAGTGTACAAAACAGTAATCATTTTGGTATTGCCGGTTATCATGCAATGATGGCGTTGCAACACGATATGATCGGCATGGCAATGACCAACGCATCAGCATTGGTAGCTCCAACGTTTTCAACTGAACGTATGTTGGGTACAAATCCAATTGCAGTGGCAGTGCCAAGTGGAAATGAGCCGCCCTTTGTTGCCGATATGGCAACCACAACTGCGGCCAATGGCAAACTCGAAATCCTTCAACGCAAAAATCTTGAAGCGCCCATTGGTTGGATACAGGATGAAAAGGGTGAAGCGACAACTGATGCACACGCATTAAAAAATAAAGGTGCATTATTGCCATTGGGAAGCGATAAAGAACATGGCAGTCATAAGGGGTATGCATTGGGAAGTATTGTTGATATTTTTTCAGCAGTATTGAGCGGTGCAAATTATGGTCCGTGGGTGCCGCCATTTCCAGCTTATGTACCGATGCCGGAGAATCAACCGGGCAAAGGATTAGGTCATTTTCTCGGTGCAATGCGAATTGATGCATTCCGAAAGGCCGATGAGTTTAAAAAGGATATGGACAATTGGATTCAACGTTTTCGCTCTGCAAAAACAATTGAGGGATACGACCAGGTGTTGATTCCCGGTGATCCCGAACGTTTGTTTGAAGCGCAGCGTATGAAAGATGGTATTCCTCTATTGGAAACAGTTGCAGAAGATTTGGTAAAAGTTGGACAGAAATTCAATCTCTCTCTTTAATTTCGCAGCCCATAAGAACGGGTGTTTCCGTTGCTTGCACAAATAAGAGGTTTTGGCACTTCGGCTGTTAAAGAATATTTCAACTTTAATAAGACGGTGGGGGGAATGATGAAGCAATTCGTCGGGGAGGAGATGTAAAGTGATGAGTAATGAATGATGAGTGGTCGACTATCAGTCAGGATTTATAAATAATGAACAAATTGGTCGTTAGTCGTCTATCGACAGTGGACTAAAATAAAACAAATAAACCTACGGTAATGAAAGTGATGAAGTTTGGCGGTACCTCAGTTGGGAAACCTGAAAGAATGCACGATGTAGCAACCCTGATCACCCGTGATTCAGAAGAAAAGATCGTTGTATTAAGTGCTTTAAGTGGTACAACAAATTCATTGGTTGAAATTGGAACTGCTATGGCCAATGGCGATCGTGAGGCAGCCAAACAGGTGATCGATAAACTCGACGCACACTATCAAACATTCATCAACAATTTACTTTCAACGGAAGAAGCAAAAACAAAATGCCGTGCAATTATTGCTGAGCATTTTGAATTCCTGAATATTATTCTGAAGATTTCTTTTAACGAGGCATTGAATAAAGATATTCTTGCACAAGGTGAATTGATGAGCACAAAAATGTTCAGCTGTTACCTCGAAGAAAAAGGAATCAATCACATGCTGTTACCAGCGTTGGATTTCATGACCATCGATGCGTACGAAGAACCACAGATCGGCAGTATTAAAGTAAAGCTTAGTCAGCTGTTAAATCAAAACAAAGACAAAAAGATTTTTATCACGCAGGGATATATCAGTCGTAATGCAAGAGGCGAAGTTGATAATTTAAAACGTGGCGGAAGCGACTACAGTGCTTCATTGATTGGCGCTGCTATCAACGCATCGGTTTGTGAAATATGGACCGATATTGATGGTATGCATAATAACGATCCACGTATTGTTAAAAAAACGGTGGCTATTGAGCAATTGAGCTTTGATGAAGCTGCTGAGTTAGCCTACTTCGGTGCAAAAATTTTGCACCCGGCCTCCATATGGCCGGCGCAACATTACAAAGTTCCCGTTAAGCTCTTGAATACAATGCAGCCCGATGCAAAAGGCACTCTTATTACTGAGCAGGCAGGAAGCGTTGGAGTAAAAGCTGTTGCTGCAAAAGATGGTATTACTGCCATTAAGATCAAGAGTAGCCGCATGTTATTAGCGTATGGTTTCTTACGCAAAGTGTTTGAAGTGTTTGAGAAATACCGCACCTCAATTGATATGATCACTACTTCAGAAGTAGCTGTTTCATTAACCATCGACAGCAATGCACATCTTGATGAGATCATTCGTGAACTGGAACCGTTTGGTGCAGTTGAGCTGGATAAAGACCAGGCAATTGTAAGTATTGTGGGCAATGAAATTGGTAAAACAGAACATATCCTTGCAAAACTTTTCGAAAGCATTGCCGATATTCCTGTTCGCATGGTAAGTTATGGCGGAAGTCCGCATAACGTTTCACTTCTAGTGCCTGCATCTTATAAAACGCAAACCTTGCAGGTATTGAACAAAGGAATTTTTGGATTGGATTAACACAACATTAGTGGTTCCTTTGTTCTGGTTAATGCCCGTAATTGTATTTTGAGTTAATATGCAATTACGGGCATTGTTATTTTTTTGCTTGTTGAGTGTTGTTTCCTCTTCTGTTGCGCAGAATTATTCCGGGGTATGGGAAGGTTATTTTTATATGCATGGCAATCATCAGAAAATGAATGTGCGTATCGAAATAATACAAAATGGCAACCGGGTTCATGGCATGATATCAACACGCGGGTTTGAAAAAAACACGACTTATGGCTGCGATTATATTGTTCATGGATGGTTCGAAAATAAAAGATTGGTTATTGGATCGGAAAATGTGCAACGTTCAGTTGTGATCTCGAAAAACGACTGTGCGTCATTTAAACAAGTTGAAATAGCACTCAATGTCAAAGACAGCACTACTGCAAAGGCGTATTGGTTTTGGATAGAAGATAGCAAAGAAGTATTTGTTCTTAAAAAAACGTCAACAGAGATCTCGGAATTAGCCCGGGAAGAAATTAATGACCTGATCAAACGAATTACGGTGCCTGAGACAAAGAAAATAGATCAGCTCAAAGTGGATTACCGACGAATAGTAATTACAGTAAGCTCCGTAGCAAAAGAACCGAAAGCAACTCTTGGTGCACGGTTAAATGGTAAAGCAATCGCAACAAATTTCAGTTTAGTGAATAATCGTTTAGTGATAAAGCTGGAGGAGATTGGTCAATTGAACCGGCTTGTATTGTTGAATAATTCTGTTGCAGGTGAACAGTTGGATGTGAAGATCACGTTCCGGCAAGGAAGGAAAAAGAAGGAATGGATTACTACCATTGATGCAAGGGGTGATGTGTTACTGGAATTGAGGTACAAAAAGGAAGATTTGTATTCAGACAGGTTCCCGGAATTTGTGTCGGATCAATTGTGAGGATAGATTTTTCTTTTTTCATCCATTTATATTTTTCATTTATTTCGTAATTGTATCTTGAGCGAGTATGTACACAAGAGCCATGTTACTTTTCAATGCCATTGTATTTTGTTCAACTTTGTTTGCACAAAATATTACCGGCGTGTGGGAAGGAAGTTTTCTTCTTCATGAGAATAAGAAACAAAAGATGAATGTGCGGCTGGAGCTAATTGAAAGCGACGGTGAATATATTGGTGTTCTTTATTCCCGTGGCTACGACCGTAATACATCTTTCGGTTGTGATTATATAGTTGCTGGGCGTGTAGCCAACGGAAGGATTTGTCTGAATGTAAAAGAAGTGAAAAGGGGTGTAGCGATGTCGAAAACAGATTGTGCGTATTTTAAAGAACTTTGTCTAAGTATTCCCAAGGGAAATTCAGTTAAAAAATTAGCCGGAAGCTGGTGCTGGCGAACCCAGGAATGTGACGATTTTACCGCCTCCCAAACAGATACAATTATTTCAGAGCTTTCCAAAGATGAGATTGACAACTACGTGCAGGAGTTATACGAAGGTTTTGAAAAAAACCAGGTGGTGCTGCAACCCGAAAACAGGCTTTACCAAAAAGTTGCTGAACTTGAAGTAGACAGCTCAGACATTCTTCTTGAGTTTAATTCAGCCGGTAATAACCAACAAGATACTATCAGTGTTTTTTTTAATGGTGATCTTATTGCTGAGCAACATGATCTTTCAAAGAGACCATTGAAAATAAGATTAAAAGAATTGCCGACAGGTTCGAGCGATATTATCGTCATTAGTCAATCGGTTGCGCAAAACAAGTTGAATATTCGCCTCACTGTTAATCACCAGCAACAGTCGCATGTTTACATATTGGAACCGGGGCATATACGGAATTCGCTACTGATATTCAAAAGGAAAGAGAACTAAACTAGCGCTTGTTTTTCTACTATATTTGCTGCCTCTAATCGTAGATAGCATGCCTAACAATTCAAAAGTTTCATTCGAGAATACAGCCACCGCATTTGAATACAAGAACGACCAGCAACTGAAAAAAGCACATTTTCTTTTTTCCTCAATGGGTTATCAATGGCTGGTTGATATTGGCACAAGAATCACTCCCTGGGTTATTAAAGCAGGGCTTCCAGTAAAAGGTCTTATCCGCAGTACGTTGTTCGAACAGTTTATTGGAGGCGAAACACTTCAGGAAACAGCAAAGGTTGCCGACAAGCTGGAAGAATTTCATGTGCAGGTAATTCTTGATTATGGTGTGGAAGGCGGTGACTATGGCGAAGAGGAAAAAGATCATGCCTGCGATGAGTTTATTAAAGTGATTGACTACGCCGCTACGCAGGCAAACATTCCTTTTATGAGTGTGAAAGTAACAGGCGTTTCCCGTTTTGCATTGCTGGAGAAAATGGATGACCTGATGAGCAAAGATACCGGTACACTCATCCGCCGTTATGAACATGCACTTGAACGTCTTTCAACTGAAGAGCGTGGCGAGTGGCAACGCATTTGCAATCGTATGGAACGTATTTGTTCTGCAGCCTCAGCAAAAAAAGTGGGTGTTTTAATTGATGCAGAGGAGACATGGATCCAGGATCCTGTTGATGCCTTAACGATGCTCATGATGGATCAGTACAACAAAACAACAGCAGTTGTTTATAATACAGCACAACTTTATCGTCATGATCGTTACCAGTTTGTGCATGATTGTTACGAAGCAGCAGAAAAAAGAAATTTCATTCTTGGTATAAAGCTCGTGCGTGGTGCATACATGGAAAAGGAGCGCAAACGTGCTGTGGATATGAATTATCCTTCTCCCATTCAGCCCGATAAAGAAGCATGCGATAGTGATTATAATCGTGCTGTAGAGTTTTGTATTCAACATGTTGATCGTATTGCAACTATTGTAGCTACGCACAACGAGCACAGCAACCAACTGGCAGCTGAATTATTACACAGCAAAGGATTGCCGCATGATCATCCGCATGTGCATTTCAGCCAGCTGTATGGCATGAGCGATCATATCACATTCAATCTTGCTAAAGAAGGTTATTCTGTGAGCAAGTATTTACCCTTCGGCCCCATTCACGATGTGGTGCCATATCTTATGCGCCGTGCACAGGAAAACAGTTCTGTAAGCGGCCAAACCGGAAGAGAACTGCTGTTGATCAAAAAGGAATTGGCGAGAAGGGGAGTGAAGTGATTTGGGAGATTTTGTCTGTACACAATCAATCCACAACCACCGGCTGAATGCTATCGGCTAATGCCTTTTCTTTACCTTGCAGCCATGCAGCAATACCTCTCTTTACTACAGCATATTCTGGATAATGGCGTGGAGAAAACCGACCGTACCGGAACCGGCACCAAGAGTGTGTTTGGTTACCAGATGCGTTTTAATTTAAGCGAAGGATTTCCGTTGGTTACTACCAAGAAAGTGCACATGCGCAGCATTATTCATGAACTGCTTTGGTTCCTGAAAGGCGAAACGAATATTGCATACCTCAAAGAAAATAATGTGAGCATTTGGGACGAGTGGGCCGATGAAAGCGGAGAGCTTGGTCCCGTTTATGGTAAGCAGTGGCGTAGTTGGGAAGGAGCTGATGGAGTTATGATCGACCAAGTGAAAGATCTCATCGCACAGATCAAAAAAAATCCGGACAGCCGCAGGTTAATTATCAGTGCATGGAATGTAGCTGATTTGCCAAAGATGGCGTTGATGCCTTGTCATACTATTTTTCAATTTTATGTGGCTGAAGGAAAATTAAGTTGCCAGTTATACCAACGCAGTGCCGATGTGTTTCTTGGTGTGCCGTTCAATATTGCATCATATGCTTTGTTAACAATGATGATTGCGCAGGTTTGTGATCTCGAGCCAGGAGATTTTGTACATACGTTTGGTGATGTACATATTTACAGCAATCATATGGAGCAGGTGAATTTGCAATTAAGCCGCACGCCATTTGCCTTGCCAACGATGAAATTAAATCCTGCAGTAAAAGATATTTTCGAATTTAAATTTGAAGATTTTACACTGGAGAACTATCAAAGTCATCCAGCTATTAAAGCACCGGTTGCAGTGTGAAGAATGAAAAATGGGGAATTAAGAATGAAGAAGTGATGCAGGCTACAGAATAATGCTAAACCAAAAACACTGCATATGGAAAACAATAACAAGTTTGATTTGGAAGACAGACTGGTTGATTTTGCATGTATGTGTCTCGATGTTTGCGAACTACTCCCATCTTCAAAAGCCGGTCAAAACTCAGAATACCAATTATCGAAAAGTGGAACTGCCCCAGCTTTGATTTACGGAGAAGCGCAAGCAGCTGAATCAAGAGCTGATTTTATACATAAAATGCGAATGTGCTTAAAGGAAGCCTGTTGTAGTTGATGAAAAAGTTGAACAAGCTTTTAATGAAAGTAACGAGTTGATGGCTATTTTTCTGAAAAGTGTTGAGACGGCTCTAAGTAATGACGAACGACGAAAGAAGCATTAAAACCGACAGCTTCTCATTTCTAATTATTAATTTTTTATTCTTCATTCATGTTGATTTCTTTAATTGTCGCTGCAGCATCCAACAACGCCATCGGTCGTAACAATGAATTATTATGGCATTTACCAATTGATCTAAAGTTTTTTAAAAACACAACCTGGGCGTTGCCCGTGATCATGGGGAGAAAAACCTTTGAATCAGTGGGAAGCAAACCATTGACAGGGCGTACAAATATTATTATTTCAAGACAAGTTGATTTAACATCGGCATACGATAATGTTTGGTTTGCAAAATCGCTTGATGATGCACTGGAACTGGCGAAGAAACTTGAAACAAAAGAAATCATGATCGCAGGTGGTGCACAAATCTATGAGCAGGCGATGCCAATTGCGAATCGTATTTATTTAACAAGAGTGCATGTGAATTTAGAAGCCGATGCTTTCTTCCCTGCATTTTCTGCTGAAGAATGGAATCTTACACGAAGTACCGATTTTGAAGCAGATGAAAAACATGCTTATTCTTTTTCCATTCAACAGTGGGATAGGGAAAGTGAAAAGTAGAAGCTGCAAAGTGAAAAGTATGCGGCCTTTTACTTCTTCATTTTTCATGTCTAATTTTTAATTTTTCATTTCCTCCATGTATTCAGCTTTTCAACTTGCTATAAAATATTTACACTATTATATCACTGCCGCCAACGGAAAGGGGCACGGTATCCATTCACCATTTGTATATGACCTGGTGATAAAAGTATTGAACGATAAAACGAAATATAAAGCCTATACAGAAATAGAAGAACACCGAACCGTATTGCTAAAGAATGAAACTATTCTTACAGTTGAAGATTTTGGTGCCGGTTCCGCAAAGGGGTTAACAAAACAAAGGGCAGTAAAGCAAGTAGCAGCCACATCATTGAAGCCAAAAAAATATGCACAGTTGCTGTATCGATTGGTAAATTACTTTCAACCAATGCAGATACTTGAACTGGGCACATCGCTTGGTATTACTACTTCTTATCTTTCCACGGCAAAGCCCGATTCTGTAGTTATAACGATGGAAGGGTCGCCGGCTATTGCAGAAGTTGCCAAACAACAATTTGAAGCATTGCAACTAAGCAATATCAAAATCATTACAGGCAACTTTGATGAAACGTTGCCAGCGGTTATTGATAAAGCCATGCAGCCGTTTAATTTTATTTTTATTGATGGCAATCATCGGAAAGAACCCACGTTGCGTTATTTTGAACAGTTGATTGCAAAGGCTGATCATGATACGGTTTTTGTATTTGATGATATTCATTGGAGCAAAGAAATGGAAGAAGCATGGGAGATCGTTAAACAACATCCGTCAGTTACGTTGACAGTTGATCTGTTTTTTATTGGGCTGGTGTTCTTGAGGAAGGAGCAGAAGGAGAGAGAGCATTTTGTAATACGGTTCTAATTATGAAACATCAACGCATTAGATATATACGGGCTTTTTGGACAATGATATCGTTTGCTCTTTTTAAAGGAGCATTACTAATGCTTTCCTATTGGTCACTTAAAATGTTATATGAGAGATACGAAGATGATGCCCGGCCATCTCCTCTTATCGTGTTTCAATGGGATACTATTTTACCTATTGTGATTTTATTTGGAGAAGCAATCTGTTATCTTGTATTACGCAATAGATATTTTGAAAGAAGACATGTTCAGTATCATTTGCAAATGTCGTTTGTTTCTTCATTTCTGTTCCCAATCTTTCAGTTAGCTGGACCTGCCATTCTAGTTATGATGTATACCCCTCGTGACAACCAACATATTTTTCGGGGCTTTCACAAATGGAGTTTAATCATAGGATGGTTTCTGTTTTTAATTGCTCGTCTCTTTTTTCTCGTTGCAATGGTAAAATCTGTTACTTCGCTTAAAGAAAAAGAACCATTAGAAGAAAATGAATCTACCGGCTTCCTTGATCACTTTGCTAAGTAAGATCAATAGTTTTGATCGGGATGCTTTTGTGCGGGTGCATGCAGGTGGAGAGCAGGTTGTGTCTTTACGATTCAATCCGTTGAAATGCTCAATAGATAATACTTCATCAACAAATGTTCATCCGCAGCGCTTCACTCACCATTCACCATTCACCATTCACTCTACTGTTCCCTGGTCACCCTCCGGTTATTACCTCAGCGAACGTCCTTTGTTTACCCTTGATCCTTTGCTACATGCTGGAACTTATTATGTGCAGGAAGCAAGCAGTATGTTTTTGGAAGAGGCGATGAAACAAACGGTGGATCTTTCGCAACCGTTGCTTGTACTTGATCTTTGCGCAGCACCAGGTGGCAAATCAACGCTGTTGCAATCGATCATCAGCAAAGAAAGTTTATTGGTGAGTAATGAAGTGATACAGGCAAGAGTAAACATTCTAAAGGAAAATATGATCAAGTGGGGTGCAGGTAATGTGGTTGTCACCAATAATGATCCCAATGCTTTTTCAAAATTGCATGGTTTGTTTGATGTGCTGGTCATTGATGCTCCTTGCAGCGGCAGTGGTTTGTTTCGACGTGATGCAGAAGCTATAAAAGAGTGGAGTGTCGATAATGTAAATCTCTGCAGTCAGCGGCAACAACGAATTTTAGCTGACGCATGGAATTGTTTGAAAGAAAATGGCGTGCTCATCTATTCTACCTGTTCTTATTCGGCAGAGGAAGATGAAGAAATTCTTGATTGGATGAATGAAAAGTTCAAAGTGGAAAGTGTAAAGTTGAGAGTAGAAGCAGATTGGAATATCGATGAAGTGGAAACAAAAACCTGTGCTTTTGGTTATCGTTTCTGGCCATATAAAGTAAAGGGCGAAGGTTTTTTTATTGCAGCATTTAAGAAAAAGGAGGAGCCAGACCCGCTTCGTATCAAAATAAAAATCACGCAGCTTGCGTCAAAACAGGAAGCAACAATTGCAGCGAACTGGATCAATTCATCAGCAGGATTAACGTTTATCAAGCAAGGACAAAACATTGCTGCTGTTCCAACACAATGGAATGAAACCATACAGTATCTCATGCAGGAACTAAAAGTGCGTTATGCAGGAGTGGAGTTAGGCACTATTGCCAAAAATGATCTTTTGCCTGAACATGCATTGGCATTAAGCACCATCATCAGTGAATCTGTTACAAAAGTTGAACTAACGAAGGAACAAGCACTAGACTATTTACGAAAAAATGAAATTGTAATTGATCAGTCAACAAAAGGGTGGACATTGGCTACCTATAATAATCATCCTCTTGGCTGGATGAAATTACTTGGCAACCGCATCAACAACTATTATCCTAAAGAATGGCGGATTTTGATGAGATGAGTGAAGAGACCACAGCCGATGGACGACAGACCACCATTAGCTGGTTGATCATGGATGCTAACTTCTCATTCACAATTCAACATTGACAATTCACCATTGTCACTATTTAAATTTCGTATTAAACAGCAACTTGAATCCTGTCCATATTAGAATGGCGGCCGTACTATAAAATAGTACTTTAATGCCACCGCTGCTTGGTTGGTAGATCATCATCAAAGTTGCGCAGATCATCAGCAAGCCAAGAATAAATACAAATGCAAGACGATTGAAATTCTGTCGCAACGCTTTATTGGTAAAACTATCTTCCCTGAAATTGATCTCGTGTTTTAATACACCGGTGCGGAGATTGTTAACGATCTCCTTGATATCTGTTGGCAAACGATCGACGATGTAAAGATAATCTTCAGCAGAATTGATGACTTTGTTTACAATGGTATCAAAACTAAATTTCTCTTTGATCTTTTCCTTTGCAAATGGTTCAATCATGTTAATGAGTGAAACATCAGCTTCCAATGCTTCTGCAAATTTCTGAATGGTGCCCAGCGTTTTGAGAAGCATGTAAAGGTTCGTTGGCACACTTAAACCATGACGCAGAATAACATTAAACGTATCGGCAAGCAAGTTAGAAATATCAACTTTGTCATAAGGGATATAACTGTATTTCTGAATCAGCTCGCCTACTTCAAATTCAAGATCTGCCTGGTCTTTATAGAAATTAATATTCAGCAGTGCAAGCAATGCTTTGCTGATACGATGCGTATCCTGTCGTGCAAAACCAAGCATGAAATTAATGAGCGCCTGTATCTGCGCAGGTTTTAAACTTGCTGTCATGCCATGATCAAGCAATACCACCTGGTTGTTATCACGAATGAGCAAATTGCCTGCATGCGGATCGGCATGAAAAAATCCATGCTTCAAAATCATTTTTAAAATGATCTGTGTACCGTTCATTGCAATTTGTTTGGTATCATAACCTTTGGCAAGAAGTTCTTCTTTCGCATCGGGCTCCGTGCCCATTACAAATTCCATCACCAGCATTTTCTGCGTTGTGTATCGTGTATACACTTTTGGAATGTAACAGTAATCATCGTATTTAAACATTTCGGAAAAACGCATCATGTTCGATGCTTCATTGGCGAAGTCAAGTTCTTTTTTCATGATGGTGCCAAAGTCTTCCACAAATTCAATCACATTAAAACTGGCTAACTCAGGGTATGATTTTACCACCTGTTCAGCCAGCACTTTCATTAACACAAGATCAATTGTAATTTTTTGTTTGATATGCGGACGTTGCACTTTCACCGCAACCATATCACCATTACGAAGTTTTCCTCTGTACACCTGGGCAATGGATGCAGAAGCAATAGGGGTTTGATCGATCGATTCAAAGACTTCGTGAACGGGATCGCCGAGCTCTTCTTCCATAATACGAAAGGCATGTTCATTGTCGAAGGGCTTTGCTGATGTTTGCAGTTTCTTCAGCTCATTTCTTAATTGTTCACTCACAAGATCAGGACGGTCGGCAACGATCTGTCCAAACTTTACAAAGGTGGGCCCCAGGTCTTCGATCATTAAACGCAAACGCTCTGCACGTGTGGTTAGATTATTGCCACGTGGATCGAATATTCTCCTGAGGAAACGGTTATTGTTAATCCAGTTACGGATAGCATGCTTACTGATGATAAATAAAATACTGATAAGCCTGAAGCTGTTCCTGAATAAACGATTGACCCTGAAAATCCACATAGAATGATTTTTAACCGTTGATGAATGGGCTGAGCATTAGTAATACATGGTAAAATACAAAAGGAGTCGGTAACCGACTCCCTTTATTTACATCCATTAATAATTTAAGAAACCAGTTGTTCTTTTATATGATTACCGGTGTTTCTCGTGGCTTGTAATATTTCAAGCACACGCTTCCTCGTATCTTCTTTCAAACCTGCAATTTCGTGTTTAAAAACTTCTTTTAGTTCTGCAACATCTGCACTACTGCTCTTTACTTTATACAAGCGTTCCCTGAGATCATTGTATTTATCAGTGATCATATTACGAATTGAACTTCCACTTTCAGGTGCCATCAGCATACCAACAGCCGCCCCTGCCGCTACGCAGGCAAAAATTAATTTCATACTCATTTTGCTGTGTTTTTAAGAGGTGAATAATAAACATGAATTTTCAAGAACCTTGCCAAAAAAAGGACAGGGAGTAAGGTTATTGTTTGTGGTTTATAGTTTTTCGTTACCAACTGTGGAATAATGCGGGGCAGCATTGGCGTCGCACTCTTGTACAGTTAATTCAGTGCTCACCTTAAACCCGCCAATCCCTAAACCATAAACAAAAAACTATAAACCTATTATTTTCTTCCAAAATCAGCAGGGTTTTCGCCCCAGGCTGTTGTTTCCCATTTCAGGATATTATTGCTGTATTTATTTTGCTGCAACCAGTTTTCTGCACGGTTGATCAAATCAAAGATGTGCTGCGTTTTTGCAGATTGTTCGAGGTTGGTTTTGCATTTTTTTGCTTTTACCCAGCCAATGGCATTGCGGCTGTCGCTGTAGATGGGCATTTTATGCAATTCATGTTTTTTGCAATAACCCAACGCATGTACAATGGCTAAAAATTCACCAATATTGTTTGTGCCGTTTGCAAGCGGGCCCATATGGAAAATGCGTGTGTTTGTTTTATAGAGAATGCCCTGGTATTCCATATCCTTCTGTACACTGTTCCATGCAGCATCCACCACAATACTTTCATGTATTGGCGTGCCAACAGTTGAAATATCTTTGGTGCTTTCTGTTTTTTCTTTTTTGTATATATGTTTTGCGAAATGTTCTTTGTATGCCTGTTCCGCTTGGTCTTTTGAAGTGAATGATTTATAAGCAGCACCGGTAAAACCTTCCACTTGTAACTTGCAATCGTTCCAGTTGGTATAAATGCCGGGTTCTTTCCCTTTCCACACCACGTAATATTTCTGCTTGCTGTTGCTCATGTGAATGCAATGTTAGCAAAAGAAACGTTAAGCTTTAGTTTGACACAATACTTTCACGGAATTCTGCATCTTTGCAGTGAAACTAATTATGATCCCATGAAGAGAGCCTCTTTATTTATTTCAATGTTGTTAACGGTTGTAATGGCAATTGCACAAACTACGCCGTTGCAGGTGCAGTTAGATAACCAGGGCAAACCCTACCTTGTGCATAGCATTGGGCCCAAAGAAAACTTTTACAGCATTGGTCGTATTTACAATATCAGTCCAAGAGTGTTTGCGCCTTATAACGGACTTGAATTGACTTCGGCTTTAAGCATTGGTCAACAGATCAAAATACCGTTGAATGAAGTGAATTTCTGGCAAACAGGTACCCGTAAAGAAAATGAAACAGTGGTCCCTGTTTATCATACTGTAAAGGGAGGTGAAAATCTTACCAAGCTGAGCCAGTTGTTTGGAACAGATAATGCTTCCATCAAATCATGGAATAATGTTGAAGCAGTAAGTGCCGGTAATAAAGTGATCGTTGGATTCTTAAAAGTTGATAAAACATTATCGCCACTTGCAGCAAAAGGTATGAATGTGCGAAGCGAACCAAACGTGGTAAAACAACAGCCGAAAGTTGAAGAGCCCAAAAAGCAGGATGTGGTTGTGAAAAAAGAGGAGCCAAAGCAGGAAGTGGTGGTGAAGAAGGAAGAACCAAAACCTGAACCAAAAAAGGAAGAACCAAAGATGGAAGTAAGTACTGCCAGCTATGGTGGTAATGGATTTTTTAAAGATGAGTTTAACCGCCAGTCGAATAATGGTCGTCGTACGGATCGTAATAATGGTGCAGGTTCAGTATTTAAAAGCACCAGTGGCTGGAGCGATGGAAAATATTATGTATTGATGGATAATGTTGAAAAAGGTACCATCATCATGGTACGCAATCCTGCTAATGGAAAATCGGTGTATGCAAAAGTGCTGGGCAGCGTGGAAGAAACTAGCCCCGGTAGTGGTTTGTTATTCCGCCTGAGTAATTCAGCTGCAGCACAGTTGGGTATTAGTGCAGAGAAGTTTAATGCAGAATTGGTGTGGGGGAAGAGCTAAGAGATAAAAAAGTGAAAGAGATAAAGAGAAAGGCAACATGTAATTATGTTGCCTTTCTCTTTTTATAACTTCTTTTCGTCTTTCAAACTCTTAGCTTCTATACCCTCTCAAAAAATCTTCTACCAACATTCTTTTCTTTCCTTCCAGTTGCAATTCTATTACATGGATGAAACCATTGCTGCAGGCGAACTTTAAAAAGGTTTTTCCATCTGTAGCAAAGCTGTTGTCTGTCAGGTCGCTTTCAGCGGGCCGACTTGCTGTTACTTCTTTCTTCGACAGATAGATCTTCATCGTCTTTTCATTAAACGTGGTAAACGCACCGGGAAAAGGAGAGAGGCCACGAATAAGATTATGCACTTCTTCCGCCGTCTTATTAAAATCTATGCGGCATGTTTCTGTGAAAATTTTTGGTGCATGTTTAATTGACAATTCACCATTCACCATTGACAATTGCGGCTTTTCTTCGAGCGTTCCATTTACCAATCCATCCACTGTTTTTACCAGCAACTGTGCGCCGATCTCTTTCATGCGATCATGTACTTCGCCAGCTGTTTCATCTTCGCCAATAGAAAATGATTCCTGCAATAAAATATCACCTGTATCAATTTCATGCTTCAGTTTAAAAGTGGTAACACCTGTTTCATCTTCGCCATTGATCACTGCCCAGTTAATAGGAGCGGCACCACGATATTGAGGTAATAAACTTCCGTGAACATTCACGGTGCCCATTACAGGCATCTTCCATACGGCTTCCGGCAACATACGGAATGCAACAACAATTTGCAGATCGGCACGCAATGCAATCAGTTCTTTTAAAAAAACAGGATTCTTCAGTTTTTCCGGTTGCAATACAAACAAGCCATGTTCTGATGCATATTTTTTTACTGCACTTTCTGTCAATTTCATTCCCCGACCAGCAGGTTTATCAGGTGCTGTAATAACACCCACCACATTGTATCCTGCTTTCACTAATGCATCAAGCGATGCAACTGCAAATTCAGGTGTGCCCATAAAAACAATTCGTGGAGATTCTTTTGTAACCATAAAGCAAAAATATAGGAAAGCTTTTAGCTATTAGTTGCAAGCTTCAAGCCAGCGAATGAAGTGTGCCGGGAAAAAATAAAAAACGATAATGTATTTGCGAGCAGTTTGAAATTCCTCAATTAGCTGTTTCTTCTTCGTCCATCTCAATCACCTTATCTTCCTGGTTAATTTTGGTGAGATTATTACGTTGCAGAATTTCTTTAGCAAGGTTGAGATAGTTGACAGCACCTTTACTTTCACTGTCGTATAAAATAACTGGTTTACCAAAGCTGGGGGCTTCACTTAAACGGGTATTACGATGAATAATTGAATCAAAAACAATTCCTTCAAAGTGCCTGCGTACTTCGCTTACCACCTGGTTACATAAACGCAAACGTCCGTCATACATCGTCATCAAAATACCTTCAATAACAAGTTGAGGATTCAAACGGCTTTGTACGATCTTAATGGTGTTGAGTAATTTACCCAAACCTTCCAACGCAAAAAATTCGGTCTGCACAGGAACTACCACTGCGTCGGCTGCAGTTAATGCATTTACTGTTATTAACCCAAGCGACGGAGAACAGTCTATGATGATGAAATCATATTCTTCTTTCAATGGTTGCAGCAATTGCTTCATCACTGATTCACGGTTGGGCTGGTTGATCATTTCAATTTCAGCACCTACAAGGTCAATATGCGAAGGAATAAGATCGAGATTAGGAATTTCGCTTTTCAGCACCACATCTTTTGCATTGGCACCATTTACAAAACAATCGTATAGGCTTTGCTGCACATTGTGCAGATCGAACCCAACACCGGTAGTGCTGTTCGCCTGCGGATCTGCATCCACCAATAATGTTTTGTATTCGAGCACAGCAAAACTTGCGGCAAGATTTATAGCGGTAGTGGTTTTTCCCACACCGCCTTTCTGATTCGCTATTCCAATTATTCGACCCATAATATCAACACTCAGTTTTCAATTTCAAATTGTGATGGTTTCTCCAATACCCGGCAGCTTCAGATCAAGTCCGTTATGTTGAAAATGATCTTTCACCTTTTCTTCATCAATAACAATGTACGGAAAGGTATTATAATGCACGCCAATTACGGTATGACAGCTCATCATATGTGCTGCTCTTGCTGCATCTTCATATCCCATCGTAAAATTATCACCAATGGGCAAAATGCAAAAAGCAAGTGGTGAACCTTGTGGTACCAATTGCATATCGAGGGTAAGAGCAGTATCGCCGCTGTAATAAAAATTCTTTTCACAACTCACCACAAAGCCCATCGGGTTGCCGGCGTAAGTTCCATCGGGCAGCGATGATGAATGTTGTGCGGTAACACATTTCACCGCTCCAAAATCAAATGCTTTTTTGCCGCCTGTGTTCATGGGGTGAACATTTTCCACTCCCTGTTTTTGGAGCCACACATAAATCTCCCAGTTACAAATCACCAATGCGCCGGTTCGTTTGGCAATGGAAACAAGATCGGCCACATGATCTTCATGACCATGGCTTACCAAAATAAAATCAGCTTCAATAGCGTCTACATGCACCCCTTTCGCCAGGTCATTAGGCGAAATAAACGGATCGAAAAGTAATTTCTTTCCTTTCACGTCTATGCTAAAACAGGAATGGCCGTAATAAGTGAACGTCATCTCGTAAATGGGTTTGATGAAGCTTGATAAACAAAAACTTGTGCTGAAAACACAAGCAAAGCCATCCTGACAAAAATAAGGGTTCAGGCCAATATTCGGGAACAATACTTATCCCCCGCATGTTATACTAAACCTGCCTAACTGTTTGAAATTTAACAAGTGGGTGTTTGATTTATTTCTCAATTTTGATACTTATGCGACGTTTAGCTGGTTCATGGATCTTCCTTATCATTTTTCTCCTGATCGACATTTATGTATTCCAGGCACTCCGTGCAGTGGCCGATACCTGGGCGCCTCGAACACGACTGATCGTTTTTGGTATTTACTGGGGCATCAGCATTCTATCTTTTGCATTAATGCTAAGTCTCACTTTCACTAACTACGAAGCATGGCATAAGCTCTTGCGAACGTATGCTTTTGCGGTTGTAATTGGTTTGTTTTTAGCCAAACTGCTGGCCAGCGCTTTCTTTTTGATTGATGATGTGCGTAGGGTGCTGCAGTGGGCAGGCAGTTTTATTTTCCCAAGCTGGAATTCCAAAACAGCAGGTACGGGCACAGGCATTACCCGTTCCATGTTTTTAAGTTGGGCAGGCCTGGCAGTAGGCGGTGGATTGTTTACTTCACTGGTTTATGGTTTCGGCAATAAATACAAATATCACCTTCAAAAAATGGCTTTGAGTTTTCAGCATTTGCCTGCTGCATTCAAAGGATTCAAAATTATTCATGTAAGCGATATACATAGCGGAAGTTTCACCGATAAAGAAGCGGTGCGTCGGGGCGTTGAAAAGATCAATGAACAGAATGCAGATGTGGTGTTGTTTACCGGTGATCTTGTAAACTACAGTGCCGATGAAATGAAAGATTATATGGATGTATTTTCCGAATTGAAAGCGACGCATGGAGTTTATGCTACATTAGGTAATCATGATTATGGGTTCCCTACTGGTGCTACAAAAGAAGAAGTAACTGCAAAGCAGCTGGCAAATGCAAAAGGCGTGGTGGATGTACACAAACAGTTAGGTTGGAAAACGCTGAGCAATGATCATGTGGTATTGGAAAAAGACGGGGAACAGATCGCTATTCTTGGTGTTGATAATACCAGTGCAAAAGTTAACTTCCCATCGTTTGGTAAACTGGATGAAACGCATGCAAAGGCAAAAGACATTCCGTTTAAAATACTCATGAGCCACGATCCTTCGCACTGGAATGCGGAAGTAACATCCCAATACAAGGACATTGCGCTCACATTGGCAGGACATACCCACGGTATGCAGTTTGGTGTGGAGATTCCCGGTTTCCGCTGGAGCCCTGTAAAGTATGTATACAAGCAATGGGCCGGTTTGTATGAAGAGGCGCAACAGAAATTGTATGTGAATCGTGGCTTCGGCTTTATCGGTTACCCGGGCCGTGTAGGTATATTGCCCGAGATCACATTGATAGAGCTCTCCTGATTTTTTAGCTCCATTAAACTATCTTGCAGCAGTTTGGTCTATGCTTTGCAACCAACCGCCCTATTCCTTTATGCTGAAACCGCTTATTCTGTTTCTGACGATCTGCTGTACTTGGTTTTCTGTAACCGCACAGGAAACGAAAACTGATTCAACAGCTATTAACGTTGATTCTCTTGAGAAGGAGATAGATGCATTTCTTGATCTCTACGATTCCATAAAGGCTCCCAGGAATTATTTACTTCTCTCGGTGGGTGTGGGTAACACACAATTCAGCGTGCGTAACGTTGCGTTGAATGCGCAGCAATCGGCAACTAATTTCAATATTACTCCAACTATTGGCTATTATCATAAAAGCGGACTCGGCATCACCTACAATAATTACCTGCTTATGGAAACAGGAAAAACACAATTGTTGCAACATGCCGTAACGCTTTCTTATGATTACCTGAAAGGCGAAAAAGCATCTTACGGTATTTCATATACAAGATTCTTCGGTAAAAAAGAATTTTTAAATGCATCATCACCTTATGATAATGATGTACTGGCTTATTTGCAGTTTGGCAAAGACAAGTTTCAATATGGAGCGATGTTGGGGTTTTCGGGTGGCCGTTACCGTGAAACCATGCAATACCTCGATTCGCAGCAAATACGCATGCCTTTAACCAATCAGTTGGTATGGCAATATTATTATGTGAATGATACCTCAGATGTAGTAATAAGGGATCTGTCGTTCATTCCTTATGTGCGCTATAATCTTGTACTCGATGGTATTGGCAAAAACGATTACTTTAATATTCAGCCAACGTTAATGATATTAGGTTCGAGGAGCAAAGCAACCATTGATTCAAAAGGAAGTATTCGTCAGCGGCGTCTGCTCGATCGTAGCCGTAATTATTCCGAAACATCTTCTCAAAAAGCAGCCTTCCAGTTTCAGTCGGTGGGGTTGCAATTAGATGCGAGTTGGTATATTGGTAAATTCTTTTTGAATCCCCAGTTATATCTCGATTATTACTTATTAAGTAAAGAAAACAAATGGAGTGCATTGTATAGTGTGCAAACAGGGTTTATGTTTTAAAAAGTTTGGCACGGTTCTTCTTAACATATTTTTACAGCGTATAAAAAATGATTGGCACTTATTTCGCCGTTAATACAACAACAAAAATCATATAGAATGAAAAAGTCACTTGTTATCCTTCTTGTCGCAGTCACCGCATCAGCAACTTCTTTTGCACAATTCCGTATTGGTCCAAAACTTGGTGCAAACATTGGTAAAATTGAGGGTAAAGGTTTTGATGAACAATATAAGCTCGGTTATCATCTTGGTGTATTTGCCGAAATTCCGTTGGGAAAAAAATTTGCTTTACAGCCTGAAGTGTTATGGAACCAGATCAATTCTGACACAGCATCCGGGTTTAAAGCCATCTATCAAAACCTCGATGAAAACGTAAAGAATCCTCAGCTTAATTATCTTAGTGTTCCTTTGTTACTCACGTATAAGCCAGCAAAAGTATTATCGTTGCAGGCTGGTCCTCAATTCGGAATTTTGTTGAATAAGGATAAAACTTTTATCGACAACGGGAAGGAAGCATTCAAGAACGGTGATTTTTCAATGTTATTTGGTGCACAACTTAATATCATGCGTATAAGATTGTATGGCCGTTATGCGATAGGTTTAAATAATATTAATGATATTGGCGATCAGGAAAAATGGAAAACAACCGGCTTTCAGCTTGGTGTTGGTTTAGCGCTCTAATACTTACATTCACTATAAAGAAAAGGCTCTCCCTTCAAGGAGGGCTTTTTTATTGCTTGCCATTTGTCATGTTTTAAAAGGCTTGTTCAACGCAAACTTTTATATTTATATTCTTAAAACTTATCTATGCAACGTAAAGGATCACACCTGTTCTTTCTTTCCTTCTTATTGTTTGTGTTCACTGCAACCACTGCACAACAAACCACTGAAAAAATCCCCTTCGATGCGAAAGTGAAAACAGGAAAACTGGAAAACGGGTTAACATATTTCATTCGTCCCAATCAGAAACCTGAGAAAAGAGTAGAGCTGCGTTTAGTTGTTAATGCAGGTGCTATTAATGAAGACGATGATCAGTTGGGCCTTGCTCATATGACCGAGCATATGGCGTTTAACGGCACAAAGAATTTTAAAAAGAATGATATCGTTTCCTATCTGCAGGAAATTGGTGTTGGCTTTGGGAACGATCTCAATGCTTACACCAGTTTCGATGAAACAGTGTACATTCTTCCCATTCCGATTGACAAGCCCGGAAATCTTGAGAAAGGTTTCCAGATCATTGAAGACTGGGCACACAACGTATCGAACCTTGCCGATGATATTGATGGAGAGCGTGCAGTTATATTGGAAGAAAGTCGTTTAGGAAAAGGTGCTGATGAACGCATGTTTCGTAAAATTCTTCCTGCTCTGTTTGCAGGTTCATTGTATGCTGATCGTTTGCCTATTGGTAAAGACAGCATCATTAAAAATTTTAAACATGATGCCATCCGTCGTTTTTATAAAGACTGGTATCGTCCCGATCTGATGGCTGTTGTAGTGGTTGGCGATATTACGGTTGAACAAGCTGAATCTCTTATCCGTAAACATTTTTCAGGATTAAAAAATCCTGCGACGCTGCGTGAACGAAAATATGCTGAAGTAAAACCTTATGCATCGAACCAGGTAATGATCTTATCTGATAAGGAAGCTCCTTCAAGTGAAGTTTCCATCAACTATCCCGTGTTTAAATTCGAAGCAATGACTACGGTTGCTGATTATCGCAACAGCATTATCCGTAGTTTATTCCTGCGCATGTTTAACCAGCGTTTACAGGAGTTAACACAAAAAGAAAATCCCCCTTTCAATTTTGCATCAGGTGGTTTTGGTTCCTACGCACGAGGTTATGATGCATTTTCCATTTATGCAGGTGCGGGCACCAGTGATGTAAAGAAAACATTGCAGGCTTTACTGGAAGAAGTGGAGCGTGTAAAACGTTTTGGATTTACCGCTTCGGAATTGGAACGCAGTAAAAAATCAACAGAAAGTTATTATGAGCGTGCATACAATAACCGTGATAAAAATGAAAGCGCAAATTATGTTGACGAGTATATCAACTATTTCCTGAAACAGGAAGCATCACCCGGAATTGAATATGAATTCAATAAAGTAAAAGAATTGTTGCCGGGTATTACAATTGATGAAGTGAATGCATTGGTAAACAAATATGTAAAAGGAGTTGAGAATCGGTTTACTTACATCACTCAACCTGAGCCAAAGGCAGGTGATAAACTTCCTACGGAGGAAGAGATTCTGGCGTATTTCCCTGCGGCTGAAAAAGCAGATGTAAAACCTTATGAAGATAAAGTGGTTGCTTCTTCGTTGGTTGAAAAGAAACCTGCGGCGGGTAAAGTAACAGCAACTAAAAAAGATGCTAAACTCGGTACTACAGAATTAACGCTGAGTAACGGTATTAAAGTAACCTTGAAGCCAACTGATTTTAAAGCTGATCAAATATTAATGTCGTCTGTTCGTCCCGGCGGTAAAAATCATTACAGTGCTGCTGATAAATACAATGCAGAATATGCAGTAGCTGTCGTACAGGCCATGGGAGTAGGGGAGTTTTCACCTGTTGACCTGCGTAAAGTGTTAGCGGGAAAAACGGTGCAGGTAAATCCATATATCAACTCATCAAGTGAAGGTGTGCGTGGTAGTTCTACAGTGAAAGATCTGGAGACACTGTTCCAGCTTACATGGTTGACAATTACAAGTCCACGATTGGATACGTCGTTATTTAAATCTTACGTGCAACGTAACCGTTCGCAGTATGCAATGATGAGTGCTAATCCGCAGTTTGCATTTATTGATACGTTTTACAGTGTGCTGTATAATAATGATCCACTCACACCTGTTGCCTTGCCGAAAGCAGAGAACTTTAGTAAGATCGATCTCAAGCGTACTGTTGAAATTTATAAAGAACGTTTCAGTGATGCAGGCAGCATGGAGTTTGTTTTTGTGGGAAGTTTTAAAGAAGCAGAGATCATTCCGCTGATTGAACAATATATTGGTAGCTTACCGGCAACATCAAAAAAGTTTGCAGCAGTTGATAATAAAGTTCGCCCCATAAAAGGGAAAAAAGAAATGGTGGTGAAGAAGGGCAAAGATGAACGGAGTCTTATTCTTCAGCTTCATTCAGGTGAAGTGCCTTACAGCCAGGATATGGAAATGAAAGCGGAGGCTGCAACAGAAGTGTTGAATATCCGCATTATTGAAGAGTTGCGTGAAAAGATTGGCGGTATTTATGGCGGTGGCATTTTTGGATCACTTGAAAGTGAGCCTTACGATAATTACACGTTTGCTGTTCAATTGCCATGCGGGCCGGAGAAAGCCGATACATTGCTGAAAGCAATCAACAGGGAAATAAAAGAGATTGCCACTAAAGGTCCATTACAAAAGAATCTTGAGAAAGTAAAACAGCAATGGCGTGAGCAGCACAAGATCGATATCAAAGAAAATGAAGATTGGTTAGCTGCTATTACCGAAAGCAAGTTTCCCGGAAACAACATCGATTATTTTGTGAACTATGAAAAGTATATTGATAAACTTACCGTGAAAGATGTGCAATTGGCTGCAGCTAAATTGTTGAACGGGCCAAATGTGTTTACCGCTATCCAGATGCCTGAGAATTATGTGCCGGGCGAAGAAAAGAAAACAGCTGAGCGTGATAACAATATTATTCAAACCATTGAGATCGATAAACCTGAGATCAAAATTGAATTGTTTGACAATGGTGAAATTGATGGCGACAGCGTAACGGTTTATTTCAACAGTTATCCGGTTCTGAGCAAAAAACTATTAACCGCTAAAGTGACAATGCTTAATGTAAAGGCATTAAAGGGCAGAAAAAACACGTTGGTAATGTTTGCAGAGAACCTCGGTAAAACGCCTCCTAACACA
Organism: Lacibacter sp.; assembly: GCF_057361365.1. Classification (NCBI taxonomy): domain Bacteria; kingdom Pseudomonadati; phylum Bacteroidota; class Chitinophagia; order Chitinophagales; family Chitinophagaceae; genus Lacibacter; species Lacibacter sp. Next base: position 47,827 of record NZ_JBMQSG010000016.1, read on the forward strand.
GCTTTGATGCGTATTACAGCAGGTGGTAAGGTTTATAACATAACCGTGGAGAGTGATAAAAAGAAAAACGGAACTATTGTGTTTAAGTGGAAGGAGTGATGAGTGATAAGTGATGAATGATAAGTGATAAGTTTAGGAAGGTTCATCCCCTCCATGGAGGGGTAGTGAAATATAGCACTATTAACGTGAATGAAAGGGGGGGGTAAAGAATAAGGCCGATGCAATGCATCGGCCTTATTCTTTTTTATCGGGTAGAGTTTGAAAAGTCGAATCTCGACTCCGCTCGATTCTTCCAGTCCGTCCTTCGACTCCGCTCAGGACTCGACCTCGCTCAGGACTATATCACCTCCACATTTCTCTCAACAAACGCTGTAAGATCAGCACCTTTCAATAAACCTTGCGCTAATAATGCCAGATCAAATGCTTGCTTGGCAATAGATGTTTGCTGCGCTTCATCGGCACTCAATAATTTGCTGATGAGTTTATGATTGGCGTTGATCGATACATTGTATGTATCAGGCATGTTGCCATAAAAACCCATCATACCGCCGCCACCGAGCTTGCTCATATCTTTCATGCGGCGCATCCATTCTTCCATGGTAATGGTCACCGGCATTGCTTCTGCTGGTAAACTTTCAAGCTCAACCTTCATATTGTTGTTGTTGATCGCTTTTTCAAACACGGCCTTCACCTTGTTGCGATCTTCTTCACTCAACTGGTGTTGCGGAGCATCTTCTTTCACAATAAGCTTATCAGGAACATCTGCATCTACACGCTTCATTGTTGTTTTCTCCAGCTTCATTTCAAGATGCTGAATAAAATGCGTGTCAATTGGAGAGTTCATCAGCAACACATCATAATTCTTTTTCTGCGCTGCCTGAACAAAACTATGTTGATGTTCTGCGTCGATGGTGTAGAGATAAACAAGTTTACCTTCTTTATCGGTTTGAAAATCTTTCACCTTGGCACTGTACTCGTCTAATGTATAATGCTCTTTGTTGGTGTTTGTGAACAACAAAAAGTCTTTTGCTTTTTCATAAAACTTTTCGTCAGAAATAGCACCATACTTCACAAACAAACCAATGTCGTTCCATTTTTCTTCATAACTCTTACGGTCTTTCTTAAAGAGTTCGCTGAGTTTGTCCGCCACTTTGCGACTGATATAACTATTGATCTTTTTTACATTGCTATCGGCCTGCAGGAAAGAACGACTTACGTTCAATGGAATATCCGGTGAATCGATCACGCCATGCAGCAGCAATAAAAATTCAGGAACAATATCCTTTACTTCATCGGTAATAAATACCTGGCGACTGAACAATTTGATTTTGTTCTTTTGTACTTCAAAATCATTTTTCAGTTTTGGGAAATATAATACACCAGTAAGATTGAATGGATAATCAACATTCAAATGGATCCAGAATAAAGGTTCTTCACTGAACGGATAAAGCTCACGATAGAAATCAAGGTAATCCTCATCTTTCAGATCACTGGGTGCTTTTGTCCAGATAGGAGTAGTATTGTTGATGATATTATCAACCGTAACAGATTTATATTTTGTTTTGCCTTCTTCATCAACACCATCTTCAACACTTTCTTCCTTGGTACCAAACTGCACGGGCACAGGTAAGAATTTAGCATATTTATCTAGAATAGCACTGATGCGATGTTCTTCCAAAAATTCTTCTGAATCGCCGTTGATGTAAAGGATCACATCAGTACCACGTTCTGTGCGACTGCCCTCACTTATTTCAAATTCAGTGCTGCCATCACAAGTCCATTTTGCCGGCGTTGCCCCATCCTGGTACGAAAGAGTTTGAATTTCTACTTTCTCTGCCACCATAAATGCGGAGTAAAAACCTAAACCGAAACGACCAATAATTTCATTGGCATCTTTCGCCTCTTTAAATTTCTCCATGAACTCAGTAGCGCCCGAAAAAGCCACCTGGTTAATATATTTTTTGATCTCGTCGGCCGTCATCCCAATTCCATTATCCGAAATGGTGAGGGTTTTTGCTGCAGCATCCACTGCCACTGTTACTTTTAAATCGCCGGTTTCTTTGCTGTAATGACCAAGGCTGGCCAAACGTTTCATTTTCTGGGAAGCATCCACTGCATTACTCACTAATTCACGCAGGAAGATTTCATGATCGGAGTATAAAAACTTTTTAATAATGGGGAAGATATTCTCCGTGTTAATTGAAATGGTTCCTTTTTCCTGTATCATATTGGTTTGATTTTTCGATTATTTACAACGGTACTCCTTGCTCAATTGCTGTTCCAAATGCGGTTTGTTTGCCAGATTGACAGCAATAAAACCGATCCTCACCATATGCAAAGGGATTTTTGGCACTGACTTTGGGAATGTATGCCTGTAAAAAAGAATTTTAGGAAATCCCGGTAAAAAATTATTGAGCAATTTATCTGACTGCGATAATCATTTTTGCCTGGATACTATGTGGCCAAATAAAAAAATAAAAAAGAGCACATGAAGAAGATATTATTTGCTATGCTTCTTATCAGCAGCTTTATGATGACTGAAAAAGCAGATGCCCAGCTGAATGTCAATATCGGATTACAACCTGCATGGGGCCCATCCGGCTACAATTATGTAGATTATTACTATATGCCCGATATTGAAACCTATTATTACGTACCGAGCAAACAATTCATTTATCTCAATAATGGTAAATGGGTTTATTCGGCTGGGCTGCCATCGCAATACCGTACGTACAATCTATACAACGGATATAAGGTAGTAGTAAATGAGCCCAAACCTTATTTACAACATGCTACGTACAAAGTAAAGTATGCGAAATACAAAGGCTCTAACGGAAAACAAAAGTCAATCAAATACAATAACGGAAACGCAGGTGGCAATAAAACCGGCGTAGTGAAAGCAAAAGGAAACAGCGGTAAAGGCAAAGGGAAAAACAAGAATTTATAGTTTACAGGTGGTTTCAGAAGTGGTGGTTTAAAAAGCCCTCCCGTGCAAACGGAAGGGCTTTATTTTTATGCAATTAAATTTGTCCTGATCATTCTTCCGCCCATGGGAATAAATGCCTGTCGATTTTCATATACTGAAAAGAACAATAATAAATAAACTGGTGAATATTGGTTTGCAAAACATATTACAGCAATGTGGATTTGAAGATGCACAGTTGCATGCAGTAACTGGTGGCGATATTAACCGAGCTTATAAAGTAGTGCATAAGCATGATGTATTTTTTCTCAAAGTAAATGATGCAGATGCTTATCAAAACATGTTTGACCGGGAAGCAGATGGCCTGGTTGCGTTAAGAAAGAACAGCGATTGCATTGTGCCGAATGTGTTGAAAACAGGTGTCGCCGATGGACAGCAATATCTTTTATTGCAATGGATCGAAAGAGGCGCACCTGCTGCTGATTACTATTCTTCATTGGGAAAATCACTTGCTGCAATGCACCAGCAAACTGCAGGGCAAGCAGGTTGGGGAGTTGATAATTACATCGGCAGTTTGCCGCAGATAAACACATTTAGCAATAACTGGTGTAGCTTTTATGCCAAATATCGCATAGCGCCATTGGTAAAATTATTGCGTGATGCAGGTGCGTTCGGAAGTAAGGAACAGCAATATGCAGAACGTTTATATACCATGCTGCCACAGTATTTTCCCAATGAAAAATATGCTTTTCTCCATGGCGATTTGTGGGGAGGTAACCATTTCTCCAATGAAAAAGGGCTTCCGGTGCTGATTGATCCTGCTGTTTACTATGGGCACAGGGAAATGGATATTGGTATGACGGCTTTGTTTGGTGGATTTGATCGTGCGTTTTATGATGCTTATAATTATCACTATTCGCTTGAAAGTGGCTGGCAGCAACGGTTACAGCTCACGCAGCTATATCCGTTATTAGTGCATGCAGTGTTATTTGCCGGACATTATGTATCACAATCAGCATCTATTTTAGCAAGATTTTGCGCTTAAAAATGCACGCATAAAAACGAGGATTTCCCCAATGAAAACCCCTCTTATTCACATTCTGAAAATGAGTTGTGTATAAACCTTGCTGGGTATTAGAATTTATCCTAAATTCATTCTGTTAATAATTACTATTATCCATTTTAAATTCTAAAACTTAAAACAAATGGCAACAAAAAAAGCAAAAAAAGCTGCTCCTAAAAAAGCTGCTAAGAAAGCCGCTCCTAAGAAAGCTGCTCCTAAAAAAGCTGCTAAGAAAGCTGCTCCTAAGAAAGCTGCACCAAAGAAAGCCGCTCCTAAAAAAGCTGCTAAAAAGAAATCAGCACGTAAGCCTAATGCTGCGTTCATGAAAGCGCTTACTCCAAGTGGAGAACTCGCTGCAGTAATTGGCAACAAACCAGTGCCACGCACCGAAGCTGTAAAGAAAATCTGGGTTTACATTAAAGCCAATAAATTACAGGATGCTAAAAACAAACGCATGATCAATGCGGATGCTAAACTGAAGCCTGTATTTGGTGGCAAAGGCCAGGTATCAATGTTTGATATGGCAAAACATTTATCAAAGCATTTGAAATAATATTCTTGCCAAAGAAAATAAAGAGGGCGTCATTTGACGCCCTCTTTTTATTTTATGTATCACAAAGATTATGGTTTCAATGATGTACCGCATCCATGAAGCTCTCTTGGTTTTTCATCCTTTTTAAGTTTGATTGTGAGATGCACAGTATACGCTAAACTATCGCCCGACATATCATTGATACAAACCTTCTTCATAACCCGCATTTCAAGTTTACCCGTATCTGTTTCAGCTTTGTAAAGTTTTGTAACAGCGTCTACATTAATTGCTTTCACGGGTGCGGTTGTAAGTTCAACTCCTTCAGGTGTGGTATAACGTATAAATTGTTCTTCATCTATTTCAATGCTCCAAAAGGGCTCATTACCTGTTGCAATAAAATCAATACCTGCTGCAGCCTTTTGTTTCCAGCCTTCGGGAATAGGGGAGAGCGTGTTGCTGGTATCTATTACCGACATTGTATCATCTGCTGTTGAATCATGCTCATGATGCTCAGCACTTGAACTGTCAGTTGAATTACATGATACCAACAATAAAAGCAACGCAAAACTGTAAACTCTTTTCATGGTTAACTTTTTGAATGAGAAAGCAAGTTAACAAAACCATGACCATGCAATGTCGAAAAAAAGCTGCCCCATGAGGGCAGCTATGTGGCTACAAAGAGGTATAAGGGATTTAAATTGTTTACCAGAAATCAATTGAACGGATAAAACCTAATTCAAAGAAATTGCCCGTAGGTGTGCTTTTTAATTCTGAACTGGGTGCACCATTTGTATAGGATACATTTCCTGCAACAAGATATTCAGGATAATAGTTTGCATAGAAATTAAACGTGTGATCTTTCTTCCATTGAAATGCATAACCCTGTATCCATGGCGATTTACCATTGTTGATCATTGCTCCGTTTTCAGGATGAATATAGGTTCCCAAACCACCCGGTATCAATCTTTCCATGATCATGCCCAGCGAAATATGACTGCGTTTATAATCAGCATTTGGTTTGGTGGTAAAACGTACACCGTATTCGAGCTTTTCAAAATTCATTTCCAGTTTTCCTTTACCATGTTCCTCCGCATCGTTATCCGATTTAGAAAACACCCGTTCACCAGCCATGTATTCACCATACGCTTTAATGCCTTTTGCGCCGGCATATAATCTTGCGCCGTAATTGAGTAATGATAATTGATAACCGTCGAATATGGGGCTAAAACCAGCCTTAGGTGCAAGAAATGCATAACCGCCAAAATTATCGTGCTCGGCACCAACTTTTAAATTCACATCAAAGTTGAGTGTATAAATCTGTTTGTTCTCCAGTGATTTTGAAGACACATCGTTACCGCCAATCATAGTTGTTCTGTCGCTTGCAAACAAAACAGGCGCATAACTCATGGAGTAACCCCATTCAACCGACATGTTCAGTTTCAGCTTTCCTTTGTTTGTTGGCTTGTTGTATACAAAGTCGGGGTTAACACGCCCCATCTTATCATTGTAGATCCAGGTACCAACGATAAACAGAATACTTACACTTGCAGTAGCCGCAGTTGCTTCAGCCTGGCGACGTTGTTCATTTGCATTTTGTTTCCATGCATCATAATCGCTTTGCCGTTTATCTTTTGCTTCCTGCTCAGCTTTTAACCTTGCTTCTTCCTGTTGTTTTGCTGTTTCTTTCGCATTGTATTGCTGTTGCGCCGGCGATTCACCTGTTGTAGTTGAACCAGCAGTATTGCTGTTTCCTGTTTCAGTTTCTTTTGAAACCGTGCCGCCAGTTGTTGTTTCCTTTTCCTTTTGTTTTTTCTCTTCTTCAGCTTTCGCCTGTGCGTCTTTCTGTTTCTTATCGTCCGCCGCTTTTTTATCGGCAGCTATTTTATCGTCACGTTCCTTTTTTTCATCGGCCGCTTTCTTATCTGCTGCAAGTTTTGCATCTGCTTTCTTTTTTTCTTCCGCCGCTTTTTGTTGAGTTACGTTAACAACATTGCTAACAGTGTAGCTGATGCCCTGCAGTAACGTAAACGAATTACCATCGGCAAGGCGACAGTTTTTAAAATTGTCGGCACCACTTGTATAAATGTGCGACCAATCACTTTCCGGAGTAAAACGGCCATTTGGCTTCAGCGCTACAATTTTGTTTACACCAATGGTGAAATTCTTTGTGCCCACACACGCAAGGTTGAGAGTTACATTCATAACAAAGTTGTACTCTTCACTGGTGTTGTTCTGTACATAAAAGAAATATTCTTCACTGCCACCCAGTGAAGACCAGTAACGTTGAACACTAACAGTAAACCGTGGATCAAATTGAGAAACGGAAACTTCTTTTCGTTGCGCCTTTAAAGAAGTACTGCCACATACAGCGAATAGCAGTAATGCAACCAGGCGGATACATGATTTGTAATACATAGAATCGGGTTTGATGATTGACTGGGTAATAATCCGGCATGTGCCGGAACGGGGGCAAAAGTAACGGCGTGGCATATGCGCCACAATACCCCCTTAGGGTGAATGTTTGCAACCATGCGATGCCGTTAGCAAAAAATAATACATGTTTTCACTTAGTTTCTTGTTTCATTTAATGTTGATGAATGGTGATAGTAAGTGTAGGCTGTCCTTTAAAACCAATGAGCAGTAGCTTCATGTTGATCTTAAGTGATCAGTTCTTTCTTCTTTACTTTGCAAACATAATGGAGTGGTGGATCTATCTTCTTGTTTGTACCGGTGCATTGTTTGCCGGCTTTATCGACGCTGTTGTTGGCGGAGGTGGTCTTGTGCAGGTTCCCTTGCTAATGATCCTCTTTCCCGAGCTATCGCATGTGCAGGTTATTGCCAGCAACAGGTTTGCTTCGCTGGCGGGCACAAGCGTTGCAGCTTTTCAATATATTAAAACAATTGGCGTTGATACAAGTGTTGTGCTTGCAACCGGCACCACTGCAGCTATTGCATCGTTCAGCGGAACTTTTGTAATGGAGTTGATAAAGCCCGAAGTATTTAAACCGCTTTTATTGTGCATCATTATTGTGCTAGCCATTTACACGTTTATCAAAAAAGATTTTGGACATATACATGCAGTGAAATACAGTGGAAATAAATTTCTACTTGTATGTGCGGCTATTGGTGCAGTAATTGGTTTTTATAATGGCTTTATCGGTCCGGGCACAGGAAGTCTTTTAGTGTTCGCCTTTGTAAGCGTGGCAGGTTTAAACTTCTTACATGCATCTGCTTCCTCCAAGATTGTAAATGCAATTGCCGATGTGGCTTCGCTTATCGGCTTTTTAATGAATGGCGCAGTTGTGTTTAAAATTGCATTGCCCATGATGGCCTTTAATATGCTGGGCGCTTATATTGGAAGTAAAACAGCCATCTTAAAAGGAAATGTATTTATCCGTTATATTTTTCTTTTCGTGATCAGCATTCTTATCATTCGCCTGGGAAGAGATGTTATTCTATCATGGAATAATTAAAACAAAAGCCCTGCATGAGATCAGGGCCTTTGGAGATTAGCTACAAGGTATTTTACAGGCCAGCTATGCTACAAATCATTTATCTGCTTTTGCTTTTGATTTCGCCATTTTTATTTCGTTCAGCTTTTCAATAGAGCTGTTATTGAAGGGGTATTTTTCCAACGCCAGGCGATAATATTTTTCCGCATTATCCATATCACCGGTGATGAAATAGTACTCACCAAATGAATCATAAGGATTGCAACCGGTAGGGTAGAGTTCTACATATTTTTCAAAATGCTTTTTAGCTGTAACATTATCTTTCTTCTCCTGCAGGTACAGGTAACCGAGTATGTTATGAATAGGAGCAGCATCAGGAAATTGTTTGAGATATTCTTCTGCAGCCACTAATTGTTCGGCAGGAGTGGGCCGTGTAAGCACATAATAAAATCCGATGAAAGCTCCATCCGGGAACATGGTATGCAAGTCGGCCCATATTTTTTGATCTTCTGCCTGTTTATTTTCCGGTGTTACAAGTTTTACAAACAGTTGCTCTCCTGCTGTTTTGTTTTTAGCACTGGCAAATGCACGTTCGATATATTTTTTCTTTGCTTCGCCGGTACTAAGGTTTGCCATACAGGCTAACACGATGGTAAAGTCAGGATCAAGTTCCAGTGCTCTTTCAAATTGTGTGTAGGCCTGTGCCAATTCAATGTTCATCATATAATCGGCGCCTTTCGTTGCAAATTCTTTTGCTTCTTTAGAAGAAGTTGTCCATGTCATTGTTTTTTTCTGAGCTATACCGGTAGAAGCGAGTAGTAAAAAGAACAGGACGGCTGCCCATTTGTGGAATGCTTGTTTCATACAATAATGTTTTTGTGTTGGAATGAAATAACGGGGTATGAAATAAAAAGCAGTCTGGAAGAGCCGGAGATATGGTTGATGGGAAAGTAGCAGAAGGTACAACTATTTGCAAGCGATAAAACTGATTGTAATCAGGATTATATTTTTTGCATGTGTAAATAGTTTACAGGTAATTTATTGAAAATGGTTTTGCGAATAATGCAAGTAAGAATTAATGATAAAAAAGAACCCATCCTCTTTGGTGGATGGGTTCTTTCCTAAAAATATGGTCAATTATTCTTTGGGAAAATCGGCTCCTTCACTTACCGTTGCCCAGGTATCAAAATCCTGTTTTAATTCTTCCACTTTTGCACGTGCGCCTTTTAATGCTGCTGCTCCCAATAACAAACGTAAAGGAGGATGTTCTGTTTCTGTTACCTCAATCATTGCTTTTGCAGCACGCACAGGATCGCCGGGCTGGTTACCACTGTATGCACGTATAGTCGATTGATTTTGTCCGGCTGTTTCCGCATAGTCATTAATTTTCACCGTCGTATCTTTTGCAGAACGGCCTGCCCAATCGGTTCTGAAACCACTTGGAGCAATGATAGTGACTTTAATACCCAACGGTGCTACCTCTTTACTCAGCGATTCGCTCAACCCGTCCACTGCAAATTTGCTTGCATTGTAAAAGCCGATGCCGGGGAAAGCACGCAAACCACCAATTGAAGAAATGTTGAGGATGTGGCCACTTTTTTGCCTGCGCATATGTGGTAATACTTCATTCGTCATACGTGCAAGACCAAAGAAATTAATATCGAACATGCGACGCACTTCAGCTTCTTCACTTTCTTCAATGGCGGCAAAATAACCAATGCCCGCATTGTTTACCAATACATCGATTTGCTTAAACTTTTCCAGTGTTGCAGTAACTGCTGTCCTGATCTGTTCTGCATCAGTAACATCCAGCTTCACTGCAATAGCAGTATCGGGATAAGCAGAAACAATATCCTGTACATCTTCTGTTTTACGTGCAGCAACGGCAACACGATAACCCTGCGCCAAAGCTTCTGTTGCTAACGCCCTTCCAAAACCGGTGGAACAACCGGTGATAAGCCATACTTTTTTCATATGATTATTTTTATTGTTTTTTGGCCATATAGTATAATGTATTAAAAATGATCTTCCCTTGTTGTTTAAATTGGACTGCTCATTTTTAATCATTATTTCATGCCAATAAATTTAAATGAAGTGCAAAGTTAGTCCGCATCAACCACCCTTTTACCAAATGGCATTAATGAAATTTCAAGAAGTTTAAAATGCTGCCGGCCCCAGGGAATACCAATAATCGTGATGTAGAGAAAGGCGCCCATCACAAGATGAATGATGGTTACTTCAATACCGCCCACGATGATCCAGATGATATTAGCAACAACTGAAAAGCAGCCCGATTGGGAAGAATCGCTTGTTACTTTTTTACCAAAAGGCCATAGCACAAGGCCGGCGAGTTTAAAACATTGCAAACCGAAAGGAATACCAATGATGGTAAGACACAATACAATGCCGCCAAAGAAATAACCAAGCGCTGCAAAGAAGCCACCAAAAATGAGCCAGATAAGATTGCCGAGAAAATTCATATGATGATAAAGTTAAGGCTGCAAGGTTACTATAAATTCCGGCTCCTTTTCCATTATCAATTGTGATGACGCCATTGTCATTCATCTTTAAAAAACGTTTCACCTTTAATGAGCCAGGAGTAACCAAAGGCCAGCAGCGCAATTGTTTCCAATACAAAAATTGGTTTAAGATGGGCCACAGCTCTATACCAGGAAGGAATAATACCAATGAGAGCGATCGCAGATATGCTCACCACAATAACGACACCGCAAATAATATAGATCCGGTTACGGATGCGTTTATTTCCTTTTACATCACCTGTTTGTTTTGTGCGTGTAAAAAGAAATAAAGAGAAATAGGCGAAAGTAAGAAACAACAATACCGATGCACCATAATGCATGGTATTGAAGAATGCATTTTCAACACGTGCCATGCGTGAACAATCAACAGCAGCATAACTATTATAATCGGTAGGGAACATGGCCACACAGGCTGCAAACAAGCCACCGAGCTTCGCACTCCATTTATCTTTTTCATCATAACCATTATATGCAAACAGGAAGAGCGACACTGCACAAAGCACACCCACAAACAGGTTACCCATATTCGTATAATAAAAGTGACTGATGCTGGGAGGAAACTTACATCCTTTTTCAAACAGCAGGTAACCGATCCACAACACAAAGGGTAAAGCCATGCCCAGAATACCAACTGCTTTGCGCAAGGTTAAAAATGAAATCACATAACCATTATTGGGTTCTGCTTTGCTCATACAGGTAAAGGTTTGGTTGAATTATAAAATAAGCTTATTTGTTACGGGCATAAACATAAACATTGCCGCTGGAAATAGCAATGTGGTTTTTACCTTAAAAAGAAATTCGTTATTGTTTCACGCAAAGGGGCATAAGGTGAAGAGGCGCCCGGTATTGAGGATTGCGGCTTTCTTCCTTTGCATGAAAAAGATTTAAATGAAGAATTACAATGCTTCTTTGTTCATGATATAAACAAGATGAGGGAAGTTGCTGATGTTATTTTTCTGCAACATTCGGCGACGATGTGTTTTCACCGTTTCAATACTAATAAAGAGTTGACGGGCTACCTGTTTTGAGGTAAGACCTTCAGCAATCAATCGTGCAATTTCTTTTTCCCTGTCGGTAAGATCAAGCTTGGGATAGTTACGTGCAGTTTGTCGTTTAATAAATTTATGAAAGGCCATCTGCACTGCCACCAGTAATTGTGTATCGTTATATGGTTTCACCAAATACATCACGGGATCGGCAGCAAATGCCTGCTGTAACGTTTTACTATCGCTGTAAGCCGTTAAGAAAATAATTTCTGCATCAAACTCTTCTTTCAGCTGCAAGGCCAGTTCTGTGCCCTTTATGTCGCCCTTGATATTGATATCGCATAACACAACAGCAGGTGCCGCATCCGTTTTCCTGCACAGTGTTAATGCTTCTGCTGCCGATTTAGCAATACCCATCACTTCATATTCTTCATCAACCAATAACTCGGCAATGCCATTGGCAATAATGAGTTCATCTTCTACAATCAATATATTATTTGTCGTGCTCATTCTGTTTTCATTTGTATGCGGTAACAGGTGCCGCTTTCATTACTTACCTGCATGGTTGCATCAAGCTGGTTCACTAATATGCGTACCAGTTTCAGGCCAAAGCTATTTCCCTGTTCTTTGGTGTTTTTTACACCCACGCCGTTATCTGCAACAGTTAACAGCAATTGGTTATCCTCTTCCCGGAGTTGTATGTAAATTTTTGGATCAGTGGTGTTCTTAAATGCATGTTTACAGGCATTCGTCACCAGTTCATTTACAATCAAACCTATTGAAACAGCCCTGTCGAGATTCATAGATGGATCTGGTAACTCAACAGTTGCTTCTACTGACGAAGAAGATAAGCCAAAGCTTCCTGCAAGCGAAGTTGTTAGTTGTTGCAGGTATTGCTGCATATTAACGGCCGCCAGGTCATGATCAACATATAATTTCTGGTGAATCATGGCCATGGCATCCACCCTTGTTTTACCTTCTTCCAATGCATTTTTTGCATTGATGTCTTCAATCCTGTTCGATTGAAGACTCATTAAACTCGATACAACCTGCAAATTATTTTTTACACGATGGTGCAGTTCACGTATCAGCGATTGGATATACACATTCCGTTCCTGCGCATCGGCATACAATGTTTCCAGTTCTTTTTTCTGCTGGGTAATGGTGCGTTGCTCCCTGTCGTAACTGCGGCGGAATAACCAGATCACCAGTGCAGTAAAAAACAACGTATAAGAAAGGGAGATTGCATAATCGGCAATACGCTGTGCATTGGTGCTATAGGGTATAATCCAGTTGGGATGATAATACTCCAGCACCAGCATACCAATGATAGATGCCACATAGATCATATAAAAAAACAACTGCATGCCCGGTGGCGAAATAAGAAGCAGGCTGGTAAGGATCATCACCATTAAATAAATGGTAGGCCCCAGTGAGGCACCATTGTAAAAAAACAAAGGCCCCAGTACAGCAATGGTTGCAATGGTAAAACCAATGAGCAATGCATTGTTAAAGACTTTACGAAAGCGTGAAAGATAAAAGGTAAACAACGTAAGCAAGGCACCCGTTATACCCAGCATAATGGTAACGGGGTGCAAACCCAGCAGCGAATTGAAGATGGTACCCTGTATTGAAAACACAGCCAGCACAAAACTACTGAGGTTGAAAATGCGCTGTTCAAATGAAAACCTGTTGTCTGTGCCGGCAATGGTATAGTAAAACTTACGTAACATGTTTCGATCAGGTACCGATTGTATTAGTTTGGTTGATTTTTTCTCTGCTGCGGTTGAAATTAAAGAGAAAACGATTGATGGCAAATATTTGTTTAGTCAGGATAATTGCCCGCTTTATTAGGGAGGGAGGAACTCCGAAGCGTCATTGCGAGCCTTGTTGTTTGGCGAAGCAATCTATTACAATAAGATTAGATTGCTTCCCGTCGAAGCCGGGCAGGCGTGCTTCGCAATGACGTTAAACTACACACAAAAGGCTGCCCACAAAGGCAGCCTTTTTAAGTTCACAGGAAAAGCACTGTTACAGCACCGTTAGTGCACCTGTGTAAATGCTGTTGGCAATATTCCGTCCATCGGTCGAAATAAAGCCGACGAACGTGTGCACCTGCTCACCGCTGAAACTGCTTACAACAAATGCATCAGCACCTGCACTGCGGGCAGCACCTGCAGTGGTGTAAATACATTGCTGGCGGGCAGGGCAATACACTACCAGGATAGCCGCATCGGTGCTTTGTGCACGACCAACGCCTGTATTGTCTGTCCATTGGAAGTTAACAGTACCAGCCACTGTGCTCGCTGCAGACGGGTTACCTGCATTGGGCAAATCACCACGACTGACTAACGCCAACGAATAGTCGATTGTGTAAGCCGGGTAAGCGCCGCCAATTGCATTCTTCAGTGTGTAACGCATGGCATTGTTAAAGCCCGTCATTTCCACAGCAAATTCACGAAAGCTGGTTGAGAGCAGCCCCGTCATTGGTTGCAGAAATTTCATGGTGGTTGAAAACTTCGCCTGCTGTTCCAGTTGCGGTTGTGTAAAGCTGGTGCGGCGACTTGTGCTTTGGCTGCGTACGTAGCTGATGCCTTTCCAGCTACCGCCAATTACGGTACCAACGGTACCACTGATGGGTCCTAAGATCCCTTTGTTCATGATGGCCATGAGGGTTGTTTTTTTAAGGTTTGGAATTAGTGTTTGTGGCAACATCCTCTATCCGCAGCGCTAACGGAACAAGGCTGCTGCCATTATTGAAACTTCGTTAGCTGCTGTTTTGGTATATGCCCGTTATCGTTTGCCTGCAGTTGCATGTTGTTGCATCGTGTTGCTTTGTGTTGCCTTGTTCTGCTTTTCACCTGTGGCCCACCGTTAGTAAGGGTCGTCTTCGTGTTTTCTTCGGACCTTCTTCGGATCATGTTCGTGTTTTGTTCGGATAACTCCGAACAAAACACGAAGAAAACACGAAGCGGGTGCGAACAAGCCCCAGGCATAAAGCAGTTATGGCTGTATTGACCCGTTTATAAATTTTCTGTGCAACAGTACCATTTACCGTGTTGCAACACTTGCAAAAACAAAACCGGCTTCTTATTTTACCTGATTGCTATACACCAAACTACTTGCATGGAAAAACACGATCAAACCCACATGCCATCCATTACACTGGATGAACCCATGTACGATAAGCAGGATATCCTGCAACTCTTCCACATCAGCACACGCACCCTGGCCACCTGGCGAAAGAATGGCATCATCCCATTTGTACAGGTAGGCGGCAAAATTTATTACCCGAAGAATTTAGTGGAAGCACAGCTGGAGAAGTACCGGAGAAGGTAGTTGTTAATGGTTAGTTGTTAATTGCTAGTTTGAAGTTCTGGAGTTCTGAGTTGGTAGCCGGTAGTCGGTAGTTTATAATTTTGTGTTCTGCAGTTCTAAGTGATTGACGATCGTTTGAAGTTAAAGATTTGCCTATTGCCAATTGCCAATTGGTCCTGGGCGTCTTGAAGGATTGTCAATTGCTCATTAACCATTAACAACTAACAACTAACAACTAACCATTAACCATTTTCAACAAAGGGTGTTTTAACGGTTTTCTATATTCTCTTCCTGTTACATCTTAGCACTGCATCGTTGTATAGATTTATCGAACGATTGCTTCGCAACCTGGCAAACACTTTGGTTAAGTAGTGAGCTTGGAGAATGCGGGGCAATCGTTTTTTGTTTTTTAAGTAATAGTTAAGATTAGTTACTTAATTCATTTCCGCAGCTATCATTTCCGCTTGTTTCAATACCGTGTCAGTTGCCAGTTGTTGCATATCAGGTGGATAACCATATTGGCGTAGTGTTCTTTTTACAATTACTTTCAGTTTTGCTTTTACACTTTCTTTGATCGTCCAGTCGATAGATGCATTTTCTCTTACACGTTCGTACAATACTACAGCTAGTTCACGGAGTTTATCTTTAGTCATTAACTCTTTTGCACTGTCGTTATTGGCAGCTGCAGTATAAATAGCATATTCATAATCCGTCATTCCCAATTCTGCGGCTTCCTTGTCCATGTCGGTAATATCTTTCCCAAGCTTGATGAGTTCATCAATTACCTCTGCTGCGGTAAGAATTTTATTATGGTATTTTTTAATGCTGTTCTCCAGCATCTCCATGAGTGTTTTACTTTTTACAAGGTTCTTTTTAATGCGTGATTTCAATTCATCATTCAGCAATTTGCGTAATACTTCCATGGCAATGTTCTTGTGCTCCATGCCTTTTAACTCAAGCAAAAACTCTTCTGATAAAATGGAAATATCCGGCTTCTTGATGCCTGCTGCATCGAACACATCAATTACTTTATCTGATACCAACGCCTGATCAATCACTTGTCGAATAGTTGTTTCAATTTCTTCATCTGTTCGTCCTGTACCTGAACCGTCAAACTTTGCAAGCCTTGCTTTTACAGCCTGGAAAAATGATACTTCATCTTTTACATCCATTGCCGTATCATGTGGTATAGCAATGGCAAATGCTTTTGATAAAGCGGTTACTTCATTGATAAATCGTTTCTTGCCATCATCTAAACCAAGTATATGTTCTTCTGCTGCAAGTATGAGTGATAGTTTGCGTGATGTATCTGCATCAAAATAATCTTCATATGCAAAATTCTTTCCGTTTGGTGGCGAAGCATCAAACATTTGCGATACCACTTCCAGTTTTTCCAGCATCAGTTCCACTGCCTGCTCCTGCAGAATAGTTGGATCGCCTTTGCCACCTGCATCAGAATAAAAGGAGAGCGCTTTCTTTAAATCAGAAGCAATACCGAGATAATCGACAATTAAACCACCAGGTTTGTCTTTATACACTCGGTTTACCCTTGCAATGGCCTGCATGAGGTTATGGCCTTTCATTGGTTTATCAATGTACAAGGTATGCATGCTTGGTGCATCGAAACCCGTAAGCCACATATCTCTTACGATCACGAGTTTTAATTCATCCTCTGGATCTTTCATCCGTTCGGCCAGCAAGCGACGTTGATCTTTTGATGTATGATGTTTTGAAATAGCAGCACCGTCACTTGATGCCGATGTCATCACTACTTTCAATACACCCTTGTTTAAATCCTTATGATGCCATTCAGATTTTAATGCAATGATGGCTGCATACAATTCAGCCGCAATACGTCGACTCATGGTGACAATCATCGCCTTGCCTTCAAACACTTGTTGCCGTTGCTCAAAATGTGTAACAATATCTTTAGCAATATTTTTAATTCGTTTTTCACTTCCCACCAGTGCTTCTAACTGTGTCCACTTTGCTTTTGCTTTTTGTGTAGTAGTTAATTCTTCCTTGTCCAGTTCATCATCTACTTCTTTTACGAGTTCCTTTCCTTCTTCACTTAAACTTACCTTGGCCAAGCGGCTTTCGTAATAAATACGCACCGTTGCACCATCTTCCACCGCTTGTGCAATATCATATACATCCACATAGTTACCGAATACGGCCGGTGTATTGACATCAGTGTTTTCAATAGGTGTACCTGTAAAGCCAAGATAGGTTGCATTGGGTAATGCATCACGCAGGTATTTGGCAAAGCCATACACAATTTTCTTCCCGGTTACATTCCCTGCTTTATCTTTTTCATCAACTGTTTTTGCTTTAAAACCATATTGAGTGCGGTGTGCTTCATCAGCAATCACAATAATGTTATTACGCTCCGATAGTGTTTCATACACATTTCCTTCATCGGGTTGAAATTTCTGAATGGTGGTAAACACCACACCACCGCTTGCCACTTTCAATAATTCTTTTAAGTGAAAACTATTTTCTGCCTGCACAGGTTCCTGACGTAGTAATTGTTTGGATGCTGCAAACGTATCGAACAACTGATCATCAAGATCGTTTCGGTCTGTGATTACCAACACTGTTGGGTTATGCATAGCCAAAACAATCTTGCCTGTATAAAACACCATCGACAGTGATTTACCGCTACCCTGTGTATGCCATACCACACCGCCTTTACGATCGCCAACAGGTTGGTGCTTTACAGCAGGTAGGCCATAACTTTCAGGTGATTCTTGAACGGTAAGGTTGTTATGGAACGTATTCCTCTCTTGGGAGGGGTTAGGGGTGGGTTCGGTAAAACCCGAAGCTC
Organism: Lacibacter sp.; assembly: GCF_057361365.1. Taxonomy (NCBI): domain Bacteria; kingdom Pseudomonadati; phylum Bacteroidota; class Chitinophagia; order Chitinophagales; family Chitinophagaceae; genus Lacibacter; species Lacibacter sp. Next base: position 65,468 of record NZ_JBMQSG010000016.1, read on the forward strand.
TTAGTGTACTCTCTACCGCACGGTTCACTGCATAGTATTGATGATAAGCCGCTAGCTTTTTTACAGTGCTGATAGTTGTAATACCAGTTGCTGTATCCTCCTTCTTCGATTTTTCAAATACAATAAAATGCGTGATAATATCAAGCAGCGTTTCTTTATTGAGCATACCTGCAATCAATGTTTCCAATTGACTTACGAGGTGCGATGCTTCTGCTCTACCATCGGCCGTTTTCCATGCCATATAACTGCTAAGCCCAGCCGAAACAGAACCAGCCTTTGCTTCCAGCCCGTCCGAAATTATATTGAACGCATTGTACACAAACAAGGAAGGGATCATGGCCTTGTAGGTATCGACCTGCTGATAGGCCGATTTAATGGTTGCATTTTCATCAGCTGCATTTTTGAGTTCCATTACGGAATGCCGTTTACAAACAGAATTACATCAGGTCGTTTGTTATGGCTGTTTTCAATGATGGTAAACTGGTTGGCTACTACAAATTCGTTGTTGTGCGGATTGTTGAAATCGATGAGCCAAACACGGTCGCCACGATCATCGCCATCAACACGTTTGTTCACCGGGATACCTTCGGTAAGATAACGGTGAAAGGTTTCATTATCGGCCAGTAACTCCGGCGATGCAATGCGTTGCATTTCACGAATGGCTTCTGTATGTGCTGTAGAAGGCAACGAATGGTTGATCTTTTGTACAGCTTTTTGCAGTCTAGCGGTTAAGAGCACCTGCTCAAAACTTTCCCGTTCAGGTGTATCACTATCCGGTGCAATAGCAGGGCCATAGATGTACGAATAACCTAATTGTTCAAGGCGTTGGATGGTTAGCAGCTCAATGTGGTTTTCAGAAATGTGGCTCATGGAGTTTAAAAATAAAAAAAAGCCGTTAGGTTTTGCTAACGGCTGAAAGAAAGATTATCTGGTTTTTATTTAAACTTATACTGCCAAGGGCCATTGGTTAATTCCATTTCCGTTTTCTTAAAATCCACAAACGTAAAATAATAGGATTTACCAGGTTCCAAATCAGTGCCTCTCTCTAAAGGAATAATTTTGATTGACTTTGAAGCGGCAAGATATTCCCATTTCATTTTAATGGTAGCGTGTAGCGATTCATCTATTTCTGTTATTGAACATGTATTTAAGTCGGCCCTTTCACGTTTATAAAAATCTTTGTAGGTATATGAACCAGTGCCGTCAGCAGAAAAACTGGCTGAAACCGCTTCTAGCCGTTGGGTTGTAGAGATTGAAAGTGAACAATTTCCACTTACGAACGGAGTGGTTTTTTTGTAGGTAATTCCAAAATCATGTCCTTGCCCGTCATTTCCTTCATACACCGACCATGCTCCGTGCGAAACAAGTATAGCAGGAGTATCGAGTGGCGCAGGAGTTACTGTTCCTACTACGCTTGTAGAATAAGCAAACCCTTCCAATTTAACCTGAATGGAATAAACAAAAGTTTCTATTTTATCCGTTACAGAATTAAATTTTACACTTTCACCATCAATATCTAAGAGCTTAACATTTTCTTTGTTGTCAGTGATATTTATGATAATATCTCTGTTTGGTAAATTATTTAACAGGGTAATAGCTTCGTAGTCGTTACGGTACTCGGGAAGACCTCCTAAAGCTGGTAGATAATCAAAAATGGTTTTTAATCGTTCAAATATTTCGAAAAACTCCTGTAACTCCTTATTTGACCCGTCTTTTTCAGGGTGCATGGTGCGAAATCCAGCTTCAAGGTTCAAATCCTCAAACCTTTCGTCCCAGTAATAGCGGTTAATATTTTCAAATAACTCTTCGCTAAATATCCATTTAGCACTGAAGTATATACCCAATGTTCTTCTTAGTTCATTAATGTATTTCCCATGAACTAAATGAAGATAAGTAGCTGTTAAAAACGGGATCTTCCATTTTCCGGCCGGCAAGGTTATTAAAGCGTCACCAATTTCCTTGATTAAAGGTTTTATCGCTCCCACAAAAAAAGAGGCCTTACAAATACCATGTTCGTATTTGGTTGAGTTAGAATTACACTCAGATATTTTCTCAGGGTACGATATGATTCTTCCGTTAAGCCCTGTTCCAAGATTGTAATGCAGAGAATTAAACATCTCTTTATTTGCCTCATAAAAGAGTGTCATTATTTTTCTTTCATCTGCCGTTAGTGAATTAAACATATCCATTATATCTATCTTGCTGAGGTTTAAACTTTCAACGAATGGTGTATCGACAATAGTTGCATAGCTTAAACCCAAAATATATGAATCAAATTCCTTTAAAACATCATCAACTAATTGATCTGGGTTGCCTTCGATCGTCTTCGATACATTGAACTTAATGGAAGAAGAATCAAATTTTAAATAGTATGTTCCATTTGATACATCAGGGATAATAAAGGAATATGAAGTGTCAGACGTTTTAACAATTGAAACATGTTCCGACCCAAATTGTGCGCTGTATTCAGCAACAACTGCTCCTGTTGTGCTCAGCCTTACAATCTCATAAGTTTTTACACTTGTTTTAGCAGCTATAAATTTTATACTGTTTTCATTAAAGATGTTTTCTTCAGTTTTCTTTTTACAGCTTTCAAAGAAAAAAGATGTCAAAATAAGCAGGATGGCCAAGCTTGCTTTGTTATGTAACATAGTGATGAGTTTTAAAGGAGAATATCTAATTTGCCTGAATGGCATCTAAGATTAAAGGCGAGTGAGTTATAGCCTGCATCTGCCGACAACTATATAACGTTGTTGAGCGGGGTAAATGAAAGCAAAAGAGATTTAAACAGCAATTTCAGCCGCTGGGGACAACGCAAAGAAAGGTCATACAGTTAAGTGGTTTTGGTGATTAAATGAATTCCGGGTATCTAAATCTATCCAAATAAAAACCTGTTTGCAATACCCCTAAAGGAGTATTTTTAGTACCTGGGCTATGATTTCTCAACAATGCCCCCTGAAAGAGACATTGCGTTTGTTTACCTTTATATTTACATACTGCACAACGTCCCCATTTGGATTTGTGCAACATTTAAACTTTAGATCAGTGGTAGACATTGCTGAGAAAGATAGTTAATGGTTATAAATAAATATGACTTGGTTTATTTTTGTTTGCCAGTAAACATATTAAAGGATGCTCCGATACCTACACCAAATGATCTCTGTGTAAATGTTTTGTCTGTTATATCCCTCCCGTTAAAAACATCATTCAGCGAAAAGTAAACTGCTAGATTTGATAATACAGGTGAACCTTTTTCAAGTACATGAAAGGCAAGTTCAAAATTTGTTCTTGGTTTGCTGTTTTCTACAATCACATACGATGGATAAAATATCACACCAACTCTATAATTCAAAAAGGCAGGGATATAATTTATATGTGGCCTGAATGTTAAATACTTTTTTACGGCATAGTTGTTTTTGCTATAGCCATATCCGTCTTCATCCGAAATTTGAACGGTTCTCGTGTTACCACTTTGCGGGTCGGTGATTTGAACCTCGTAATCTTTTATTTCATAAGTCTTCAGTGTTGAATAATTGTTTTTTATTGCGAACTCCAGCGACCCTCCCCATATAAGATTGTTATTTTTTTTCTGACCAGTTGACAAAGCCTGGAAAAAAGCAATGCTTGCTGAAAAGCCATTAAAGGCTGTATCAATTTTCATATCATCGAAAGGACGGGTGGCATCAAAAAGTCGTAAAGAAGATGCTGCATATTGAGCTGAAAATAACCAGTTGTCAATTTTCGTGATGTTATCATCACCATTGCCTATGCTTATTTTTCTTGTTGCGAAATAACCACCTAAAACAGTGCCGGGGGAAAAAGTTCCTTCTGAAAAAAGGCTGCCCAGGTTTTGTTCTGTTTTGCCTTTTATTGAAAGCCCAAAACCCTTGGAATAAATTGCAACAGGTAACTTCGGTTTATTTCCAGGGGGAGGGGGTAGTTTAAAACCTTCAGTGACAAATAATGTGTCGGTTTCATAAGACTCTTTTGATTTGTAGATTGGTTTATAAGAAAAAAACTTAAAGAAATTCACCTTTAAACTATTGTCTTTAGGCGTAAGCCTTATATTAAAATTACCTCCCGTTGGATTTAGGATTATAGGAAAACCACTTCCTGAAGCATCTTCAAAATAATCCTGTGCACTTATTTTAGTTGAAAAAAAAATTGAAAGCAACATTAAAAGGATTGTATCTTTTTTCATGAGAGATTTTTTAAGCAGTATAAATTACTTGTTTGTGCGCCTGCATGTTTGATGAGATAGTACCTGGAATCGGGCTTGGTTGAGAGCCGGGTTCAGTTACACCGTTATCGCTGAATTGTGTTGTTATTTGATAATCTGTGCCATTTAGCCCGAAAATGTAAAAATCAACAACGATGGGGGTTCCGTCGTCTATTAAGGCGTTGGAAAATCCTCCTACAAATTTCCCGCCTGACTGCCATTTAGGAATTTGAATTCCGTTGGCATATGCAAGAACATCTGTAACAGTACCTTCTACAGTAAATGAAAAACTAATGGTGTGTTGCGGCATAATAGATTTATTTATTACCGCTAAACTAATGGAGAGAAATTAACCTGTACCCGTGAAAAATCCCGTTTTTGTATGGGCTTTTCCACTAAACGTAATTAAACGAAAAAAAACATCCTACCCATTCCTTCATCCTGTAAATCCTCGGTTCAGACAACCACCCTTACCTCCCCACTCATCAACTTCGGTAACAACACATCACGAAGGGTGGTGAGGGTGCGGATTTGTAGTTTATTTTTTGCTAATTTTTCTTGTAGAGATAAAACGTAATTTTCAAACTTTAGTATAATCTCACCTGGCGGTAACTTGAATGTATAGGAACTGATTGAACTAGGTGAAGTATGCCTTATTGATGTTCCAGATGCACCGCTTAAAATATACCACTGATAATCTTCTGTTTTCATCAGATTGTAAAGAAAGTATTTGCCTAGCTGCTTTTTAAATTCAACTTTTCCCACACGTTGATTATGTAAATATGTTTCTCCAGAATAACTTATTGGAATAATTGCAGGGTAACCTAATGTGTTTCCATCAACACTTAAGTCAGTCATAGTAACCACTAAATCTCCTTCTTTAAAAGTATAATTAGCTGGAATCTCATTTGATAAGCAGTATTTAAACTTTTCGGATTTAAATCCGACGCCAATTTTGAAATTGCCTGGAGTTACGAGAATATATTTTGTTGGCTCACTAACTATGTGTTCTCCTTTAAACGCATATCCGTGTTTAAGAGAAATAAAATCTCCCAGCTTCACTTCTTCCCATTCTTCGTTCACCTCTTCTACAAACCACTGCTTGAATAATGTTTCGGCCATCGCTTCCAGCGTTGCGTTTTGGCGTTGGAGCAAATCGATTTTATCGTCTAAACTGCTGAGTATCGTCGTGATGCTATTTCTGATTTTTTTTTCAGGCCAGGGGATTGAAATTTCTTTTAACTCTTTTAAATTAAGAGTTGCTTGGACTGTTGTATTACATGATGCTAAGATATTATGACGTACTCCCGGATGTCGAAAGCTATACGAAATGTATTTACCTTCATTTTTATTTTTTAATCTTAGTACGCCAATAGCTCTTGCAACATTCCATCCTTCGAAATCTGAAGTGACAACTACTGAAACCCCAGGGTCACCTACTAATACAACAAACAGTTCTCCTCCTTGTAGAACTGTTCTTTTATGAAGGGCATTGGTCTCCTTACTTATTCTATAATTTATATTAGAATCAATTTTTCCTTTTTTTATGTCACCTGCTCTTATTAATGGGATACCATTCGGAGTATCTGCTCCAGGATACATAACACCAACAGAAATACCCTTGTCTTGCAGTACAGTGTCGACTTTTATTAATTCCCAATCAACAGGTATTTGTCCTATTTCAGTCTCAGTCCAAACACTCATTGTTATTCGTTTATGTGAATTATCTTTCTCAAATTCTCCTATATCAATTTATTCAACGCATCTTCTTCTTTCAGTTGTGCTTCGAGTTCAGTTTGCAGTTTACTAAAGCGTTCAGTAAAATCAAACTCATCTTCATCATCGGGCAGGCCCACATAACGGCCGGGGGTTAATACATAATCGAGTTCTTTTACTTTGGTAATGGAGGCAGAGGCGCAGAAGCCGGGTATGTCAGAATAACCCACCCCAAACTCTCCCGAAGCTTCGTTCGGGACCTTAGGCCTCCCTTCGGGGATGTTTTTCCAACGATGATAGGTATCTGCAATTTGATTGATGTCTTCGGTAGTAAATTCTAAAGTGCGGCGGTTAATTAAGTGGCCGAGTTTGCGTGCATCAATGAAAAGAATTTGCTTAGGCTTGTCTTTAGGGGAGGGACTACGTTTCATAAACCATAAACAGGCAGGTATCTGTGTATTTAAAAACAGTTTGGCAGGCAGGTTTACAATACATTCAATCAAGCCTGCTTCCACCAATGCTTTGCGTATGTCGCCTTCGCCACTTGTTTTAGAGGTGAGCGAACCTTTGGCCAATACCACACCTGCACGTCCGTTAGGTGCAAGGTGATAAATAAAATGTTGCAGCCACCCAAAGTTGGCATTGCCTGCAGGCGGCACACCGTATTGTCAGCGTGCATCGTTACGCAACAGTTCGCCACTCCAGTCGCTTACATTAAAGGGCGGGTTGGCAATAATAAAATCGGCCTTTACATCTTTATGCGCATCGTTTAAAAAACTTCCTTCGCTGTTCCATTTTACCTGGCTGCTGTCAATGCCACGTATGGCCAGGTTCATCTTCGCCAATCGCCAGGTGGTTTGGTTACTCTCTTGTCCGTAAATAGAAATATCGTTGAGTTTACCCTGGCGTTGCAATACAAACTTTTCGCTTTGCACAAACATACCACCACTGCCGCAACAGGGATCGAACACACGACCCTTGTAGGGTTGCAGCATTTCAACCAACAGTTCAACCACACTGCGTGGTGTATAGAACTGTCCGCCTTTTTTTCCTTCGGCCAATGCAAACTCGCCGAGGAAATATTCAAACACATGACCGAGTACATCGGCACTTCTTGATTTTGCATCGCCCAATGCAATATTGCTTACAAGATCAATCAATCCGCCAAGGCTTGCAGGGTCTAAATTTTGTCGTGCATATACTTTAGGTAACACCCCTTTGAGCGATGGATTATCACGTTCAATGGCATCCATTGCTTCATCTACATCTTTGCCTATTTCAGGAAGTTTTGCACGGCTTTGTAAATATTTCCAGCGTGCCGATGGTGGTACAAAGAATACATTTTCGGCACGGTACTCATCACGGTCTTCAGGATCGGCACCGGCATAATCGCCTTTGCCTGCTGCGAGCTTCTCAAACATTTCTTCAAACGAATCGCTGATGTATTTAAGAAAGATAAGGCCGAGTGCAATGTGTTTGTATTCGGCTGCATCAATATTCTTGCGGAGTTTATCGGCTGCTTTCCAAAGTTGTTTTTCGAGAGGCTCCTGTTGTTCGGTCTTTTTTGCTTTGGCCATAGTTTAAGAAAAAAATGGAAGTTAGGAAAAGAACTTTTGTGAAACGGGAAAAATACGGGTAGGAAGATGATCGAGATTGAATATTTTGTTTTTGCAAAAAACAATTATTATGGGTACAACAAAAAATAATCAGCAAAAAGAAGAATCCGGCAAAAATTTGATTGTGTTATTGAGTGTACTGGGTTCTATATTGTTTCTTGTTTTATTAGGCTACGTTCTTGTTCCCTCCTTAGAAGCTGAAACAACATATGGAAAAGATGGGTCAGCCAAAGACTCGACAGCTATAACCATTACCGATACTGTTTATAAAAAAGGATCCGATACAGCTTATTACAGTTCTAAAAAAGTAACACATACTTCTCCGGTGAAAGCAGTAAAACCAACGCCGACGTATGGAACGCTTAAAGAGCGTTTGGATACTGCTTTTTTTTATTTCCTTCTAATATTCGGAATGCTGTTGTTGTTGTTGCTTTTACCCAGGATATTATCATTTACCATCAACAAAGACGGTATTACAGCAACACTCTCAGAGAAAGAAAAGAAGGCTCAAAACCTTGAACTTGAAAAAGTAAATGCCGATGCGCAACGTGAAGCCGTAGCTAAACCAACTTTACGAAAAGTAAACCTTAAGGTTAATGACGGTTTTGAAGAAGAGACAAAAGATGCGAACGTAGAAGAAGACCCGCAAAAAGGATTGTGGGGCGGTTTAGCAAGTGTAAGGAACAGGAAAATGTCAGCATCATTTAAGTCCATTGATAAAAGTGAGTGGGTGCGTGTAACACTGAAGGTTGAAAGCCTCAATACAGCATCTGCTCCCTTAACTGATTATGTACTGTTTCATTTGCATCCGACCTTTCCTCAGCCCAACGTAAAAATTTATGTAATTAACGGAATTGCCGAATACAGTTTTACTGCATGGGGTGCCTTTACTGTAGGTGCTGATGCTGATTTTGGTGAAACATTCCTGGAATTAGATTTGTCGCAAGAGCCAAATGCTCCTGAACCATTCAAAAGCCGTTAACAGATTTCATCTACAGTTTTTAAGTAATTCATACTGCTGGATAGCTTTACCGAGCTGTGTTTCTTTGCGTATATCAGCGGCCAAAAAAAAGCCCCTCTTTGTGAGGGGCAAGTGCTGAACTTCATAAGTTGTTGGTGGAAGGTTAACAACGGCCGGATGGAATTACAATACTGATTTAGGTGATGATGTAAAGATGTACAGTTAGCAAAACATTGAAAAGGGTAGAAGAGGAAGTTGAATACGGGAAAAACCCCGTGCTGGTTGTTGTATTTAATGTTGATATTGACGGATAATAATCACTTAAACCCAAAATCATTTATTATGGCTAGAGAAAAAATGACAGTAAAGGCATATCACTGGGATAAACATTCCAACAGCATGGAAAAAACACCAAAAGACACCCGCTATGATATGCCACATAGTAAAGAAAATACAACCGGCACTGAACAATCGGCTGGAATGCCAACCACTTTGGAAGCATATCTTGCAATGGTTGAAAGGTTCAGACTAGAAGCGGCAAAAGATCCAACTATTTTCAGCAAGTTGCTGTGTGTTACCTTCAGCAAGGCCTCCATTTTTCGTATCCTGAGCCAGGAAAAATGCGAGGCGATTCGTATTTGGCAGGCCATGCCAGATGGGGATGGAAAAGTTAGTTTTGTACTGGAGGGCTTAGACGAAAGTCACCAACCAATAAAAAAAGAAATCGTGCTGGATGCTGCAGACAAAAAAGACGCATATATTCATGACGACGGCGATCCTTTTTATGAAGAGAGAGGAAATGGTGAAGAAGAAGAAGGGCCCGCTCCATTAAAATCGTTATCGCAGCAGCCATTAGCACCTCAAACTTTGCGTCAATTTATGGAAACGCTATTTAATGCGTTAGCAAAAAAATAAGATGGAATGTTGGTTTACATCTATTATTTTTTGATGTTGGTTTGCTTTGCCACCGGTTGCTTTTATTTACAATATACTTATGTAAAGCTCCTGGTGGCATTGCTTTCTTTTTCAATTATAACTGAAGTTGCGGTAGAGGTGATTGGTAAAGAAACAAACAGCTATTATTTTCTTTATCACTTTTTCATCATTATTGAATACATCTTTATTACACTTATGTTGAAACGATGGGTTACAAACGGAACAGTGAAGAAAATAATGCGGGTATCGCTGGCTTTATTTTGTTTAACCTCACTGTTTGTTTCGTTGTATGTGCAAGGGTTTTCGTTTTTTCCCAGCATTAATGCAAATATTGAAGGCTTGCTGATTATTACCTGGTGCATTGTGTCCTTTTTCTCCATTGTTCCGTTAGAGAATACAGCAATTTATCAATTGCCTGTTTTCTGGATCACACTTGCCTTCTTTATTTATTTTTCGGGCACGCTTGGTATTAATGGAATTTACAACTACCTGCTATCGCAAGAGGCAGCAACAGCAAAAAAGATATACAGCATCTTTAATTCCATTTCAAACTACGTTTTGTATATTTTGCTTACAATAGGAATACTATGCCACAACCAGGACCGGAAATACTCAGCGCAGTTGTAGTTGTTTCATTTATTATACTTATGCTGTCGCTTGTGGTCATTTTCGTAATGGTCAATTATAAAAAAAAGCAGCAGATACACCTCCATGAAAAATTACTTATGAAAGAAGAATTTGAAAAACAGTTTTTAAAATCGCAGTTTGAAGTGCAGGAGCAAACCTTCCAACAAATAGGAAAAGAACTGCACGACAATGTTGGCCAGTTGTTAAGTACATCCCGTATGCTTATTGGTTTAACCGAACGTGAATTGCAAAACCCTCCTGATACGTTATTAACTGCGAATGCTACATTGGGACAGGCAATCAATGAGATCCGTTCACTTGCGAAGTCATTGGATAAAGAATGGCTTGAGCGTTTCAGTTTTACCGAAAATATTCAAACCATGATCGAACGTATCAATGCTGGTAAAACCATTGAGGCAGATTATGTGCAATCAGTTGAGTTGCCACTCCGCAGCGATGAACAGATCATCTTATTCCGCATTGTGCAGGAAGCGATACAAAATGCGGTAAAACATGCAGCACCCACACATATGCGTATTGCTGTTGAACAGGAAGAAAATAATTATCGAATAACAGTTAGTGACGACGGTAGAGGGTTTGATCCAGGGTCGGTGGCAAAAAGTATGGGACTTACCAATATGCAGCATCGTGTGCAATTGCTGAAAGGAACGATTCAATACAATTCTATTATGGATAAAGGCACAACGGTTGCCATCCGTTTACCTGTAAACACAAATAACGAATGAAGCTCACGATTGGATTAGTTGATGATCACCAGTTGTTTTTAAAATCACTTCAGTTAATGCTGGAAAGTTTTAAGGTGTACGAAGTAGTGATTGAAGCACTCAATGGCGAGGACTTGAAAAACAAACTGAAAAGCAGTGGTAAAATTCCTGACCTGATGTTGGTGGATGTTAACATGCCGGTAATGGATGGCATTGCCACCAGCAAATGGCTAAGTGAACATTATCCTGCAATGAAACTGATTGCACTTTCGATGAATGATACGGATACAGCCATCATTGATATGATTAAAGCGGGTTGCTGTGCTTACCTGTTAAAAGATACACATCCCAATGAATTGGAAAAAGCATTGCAGGAAGTAGTGACCAAAGGTTATTATAATGCAGACGCAAGCAATGTCAACTTTCGCAGGTTGCTGTTAAAATCAAATGAACCTCCTACCATTGTGTTGACAGAAAAAGAAAAACAGTTTCTGAGTTATGCCTGCAGCGAACTAACGTATAAACAAGTAGCTGCTGAAATGAATTTAAGTGAGCGTACCATTGATGGTTACCGTGAAGCATTGTTTCAGAAATTTCATGTGCAAAGCAGGGTAGGGCTTTGTTTAGAAGCGTTGAGGAAGGGTTTTGCAAAGCTGTAGCAGAGTACTTTACAGTACACACTACTTTTAATCCCAAATGAATTAATTTTGAGGGGAAGCAATCCTTTTACTGCTATCTGCTTGTATGAAAACGTATCTCTTAATTCCTGCTCTGCTGTTTGTATGGTCGTTTGTTTCCTGTAGTAAAAAAGACGATCCTTCGGCTTCTGCCTCCATTGAAGTAAATGCTGTAACGCCAGCAATGGCAAGGGTGAACAGTACAGTAAAAGTTACCGGTAAAGGGTTTAAACAATTACTGCTGTCCGATAGCAGCAGCCAGTTTTCATTATATATCGCTGATGTGCGGTGCGATGCATCGGTAATAAACGATACACTGCTGGAAGTATTTGTTCCCTCCAATGCAAAAAGCGGAATGGTATGCGTGGAATGGAAATCTAAAAAATACTGTGCGCCTTCACCGTTTACTATTTCGGCTGCCAATGGTATGCAGAATACATTTCAGCGCCTGCCCGATTACCCGGGCAAGAAAAATCTTCCCAGCACGATGTTTGCCATCAATGGATTTGTGTACATCGGGTTCGATGATTTCTGGAAGTTTGATGTGGAGCAACTAACATGGCAACGGGTGGCCGATATGCCCGAGTGGGCAAGCCGCACAACTTCTTTTGTCATTAATGGCAAAGCCTATGTATTCGGCGGTCTTACAGCAAGTGCAGGCAACGGAGCCAGTAGTTTGTATTGCTATGATCCGCAAACAAACAGCTGGACAAAAAAAGCATCGATGCCTGCAGCAGGCCGTATGGATCCACTTTCGTTTGTGTATAACAATAAAGCCTATGTGCTGGGTGGGCATGAAGTGTATAACAATCCCGTGTATCAACAATGCTGGACCTACGATCCGCAAACAGATACATGGGCACGTTTACCCGATTTGCCTGCAGCCGTTGAAATTGAAGGCAATGCTTACAGGGTGGGTAGTTTATTTTATATACCCACTACCAATTATGAAACAATTGAGTTTAACCCTGCAACAAATGTGTGGCGTGTAGTACAGGGCGGGCCACAGACAAGGTTTGCAGCTATCCATTCTTCACAACGTTGGGATAATATGGCTTACCTGTTAAAGGGCAATGAAATGTACCGGGTAACGCAAAGGTTCGACGGAGCATTGATGTCCACTTCCTATCAATTCCCAACTACTCCGGGCAACAAACAGTTTAGTATGTATACAAGTGCTGGTGAAGAATTGTTTTTTATGTATATCAACAATCTCACTTACGCCAATGAGTTTTGGGAATACCTGCCGGAATAAAACAACACTTATAAATCATCATCTTCATAATCCAGTTTATAATTCCCTATATGTTGCTCACTGCTTCTAATTGCACGGTGCTGGTAAAAATAATTGATGATGCCTGTGAGAAATAACAGCCCTGCTATCACAAACATAACCGACCTGATAATGCTGCCATACTCTACCTGAAGTAGATTATTGATGGTGAGCCCGGCAACAAGAAAGTACATAGATGTGCGCAGGAAAGCAAGAAAGGTTGATTGATTAGCCAGCACTGTACGTTGCAAGGCCAGTTTCTCCCGTAAGATGAGATCTTTGTTCATGTGCTGTTCATTACAGTTGTTGTATGAATATACGAAATGAGTGTGCGTATATGTTTACCGGGTTGCACTGGCTTATCATTCGTTTATGTGTTGTTTTAACCTGACGCAACTTTCTTATGTGAGCCGTGCCATGTTTTCTTCTTTTGCTGCTATGCGTTTCGCCTTCGTGGTAATTAAACATCAGCATCATCTGCGCCATCTGTGTGTAACCAACCTTTTTGCGGTTGACGGCTGAGGCTGTACCGACGAAAAAACGGATCCCATTTACGGAATCCGTTTACAAAATTATTGAGGCACTCGTTAACCCAAATCTCTCAGCCATTGAATCAGATCGTCTTTGGCTTTGCCGGTTTTCTTCTGAATTTTTCCCCACATTTCATCATCTTTACCTTCTTCGTAGGTAAGATCATCATCAGTTAAATCGGCGTATTCCTGTTTGAGTTTACCTTTCCACTCGTTCCAGTGGCCTTTTACTTCTAACTTGTCCATACTTCAAAGTTTTTAGGTGTTATAAATAGTTTATACCTGTATATAGTTTAAAAAACTGTGCCAAAAAAAAGTGGGGAATTGTAAAGTTGCATTTACGTTGGCAGTAACACATCATAAATGGATTATTATGTACCGAGACTTGCAGTTTTATATATAATTAATTATATTTATATTATCAGTGCGGTGCGGCACATGCATAAGGTGGGAGTTTAACAGTCATTCAACAAAAGGTTGTTTACAGGAAGCAGCCATAACAGTGTTCATCATCGGTTAGGCCAACAGAATTAAATAGATGTTTTCACTTGTTTACGCCAAGTAATAACTGTTATGTGTTTTTTGCTACCTGGAAACTAACTTGCCATTTCAAACAGCCAACTTACAATCATCAATGAAAAGCATCGACCCTGCCTATACCTCTACATTTCCGTTATTAAAACGGCAATCTATTCAACGTAAATTGCCTTTTCTCATTTTTATTTTATTATTGGTAATGATGCTGGCCTTTGGTTGGTTATGCTACCTCGGTATCAGTAAAACAGCAAAGGAAGCAGCCAAGGAACGCTTGCTTACCTTATCCCAACAACTGGCTGGTATGTATGCGCAATCGGCCGTGCCTGTTATCAATGTTACCAAATCAGCTGCCGCCGGTGCTGCCATCAAATCCTTTGTTCTTTCCAGCGGTAAAGATTCAGCCGCTGCAGTAGATCAGGTATTACGCAAATTAAAATCGGACAGTACCTGGATAAATGTGGAATTGCTGAATGCGGCAGGTGAACAGCTGGCAACGGTGGTTCGTGATAATGCACATGATTCGCTGAAATTTTCTGCGCTTATACCTGGTTATCCCAATGTGGGCGATACTAGTCTTGTAAGCCGTTTACACGTAAATGGAGAAGCCTTCTATTATGCCATATGCGCACCAGTAGTTAATGAAGGTAAGCTTGTTGGATACCTGCTTCGCTGGCGGAAAATGTATAACTCAAAAGAAAATATTGAGCGGGTGTCGCAATTGCTGGGGAAAGAAGTGGTGATGTATGTGGGCAATGCCGATGGTAGTTTGTGGAGTGATTTGCGTACGGTGGTAAACGATTTGCCGGTTGCTATTAAAACCGACAGTACCCTTATCAATTATACAAAAGGGGGGGAAGATTATATGGCATCGCAGTCGCCGGTGCGTAATACGGAGTGGAAAGTAATGGTTACCCAACCCAAACATAATGTGATGCAGCCGGCAAAAGCTTTTTTAGGAACGGCTATCAGTAGTGCCGTTATTTTGATGCTTGTGGGTATTGTACTAACGTGGCTCATCAGCCGAAGTATCACCAACCCCCTTGAAACACTGGCCGTTGCTGCACGCAATATTGCCCGTGGCGATTTTTCACAAACAGTTTCATTAAAACGTGCCGATGAGCTGGGTGTGCTTTCACATGCATTTAATATGATGTCGAGAGAGGTAAATGAAACGCAAAAAAACCTGGAAGCAAATGTGGCGAAACGTACCGAGCAACTGGAGAAAGCCAATAAAGAACTCGAAGCATTTTCTTATTCGGTATCACACGATCTGCGTGCACCCCTGCGTGCGGTGAGTGGTTATGCTGCCATGCTGAAAGAAGATCATGCTGCCGCTCTTGATGCTGAGGGAAAGCGACTGGTTGATACGGTGATAAGTAATGCACGAATGATGGGTCAACTTATAGACGACCTGATTAGTTTTTCACGTATCAACCGAAAAGAAAATGCGATACAGGATGTGAATATGCAGCAACTCGTAAACCAAGTGGTTACTGAACTGCAAATACAGCGACGTGAAAAAAAATATCAATTTATTGTGCATGATTTACCTGACTGTAAAACAGATCCTCATTTAATAAAGCAGGTGTGGATAAACCTGGTTGATAACGCTATGAAATATTCGTCGCTGGAACCTGAACCGGTTATTGAAATTGGCAGCAATGCTACTGATGGCAAGGTTGAGTACTTTGTGAAGGATAATGGTGTAGGTTTTGATATGAAATACAGTGATAAGTTGTTTGGTGTTTTTCAACGTTTGCACAGCCAGAATGAATTTGAAGGAACGGGTATTGGCTTGGCATTGGTAAAACGGATCATTGACCGGCAGAACGGTAGCATTCGTGCCGAAGGAAGTGTGGGCAAGGGAGCGGTTGTAAGCTTTAGTCTTTGCTGATTATTCATAAAAAAACCGTTGTACAATGTTAAAGGAAGTGGAAATATTGCTGGTGGAAGATAATATGGCCGATGCTGAATTAACCATCAGGGCACTTAGCAAAGCACATATTGCCAACCATATACTGCATTTAAAAGATGGGGCAGAGGCGCTTGATTATTTGTTAGGAAAAGGTATTTATTCCGGTAGAGATCTTACACAACTACCTAAGGTAATTTTGCTTGATATAAAAATGCCGAAGGTGGATGGTATTGAAGTGTTGCGGCAGCTTAAAACGAATGAGCACACAAAACTGATTCCTGTTGTTATCATGACTTCCAGCAGTGAAGAGCAGGACATTCTCTCGAGTTACCAGTTAGGGGTAAATAGTTACGTGGTAAAGCCTGTGGGGTTCGAAGATTTTGCAAAAGCAGTGGGTGAACTTGGTCTTTACTGGATGCTGTTAAATAAGTCGGTGAAAAATTTGTAAAAGGGGCGTATGAAAAAAGTGTTGCACATCATACATATTGAAGATCTTGATTCTGATGCAGAGCTGGTGGCCTATGTGCTGAAAAAAGGAGGTATCAATTGCGTAATACACCGGGCGGTAAACAGGCAACAGTTTGAAGAGTTACTGGCTTATAGCAGGCCTGATCTTATTTTAAGTGATCATTCGCTTCCAACGTTTAACTCCCAGGAGGCATTGCAGATTTCGCAAACGGTAGATCCTTCTATTCCGTTCATTCTTATTACATCCACTGTGTCGGAAGATTATGCGGTGCAGATCATGAAACAGGGAGCAAGTGATTATATCCTGAAAGACCGTATGCAACGTTTGCCGAGCGCTGTTACCACATCAATGGATAAGTACGATGCGGAAACAGCATTACTTCGTCAACGTGTATTGCAGGAGAAGTTGATTGTTCGTACCAGCCTCAAGGCGCAGGAAAAAGTACGTAATGAAATAGGTATCGAATTGCACGATAATATTAACCAGATACTTGCTGCGTCGAAACTTTTTCTGGATAAAGCATTAAAACAAAATCCTGAACAGGAAGAATTGTTATTGCGCTGCAAGGGACATTTAATGAATGCCATTGAGGAGATCAGGCGTTTATCGCACCAAACAGTTACTCCTTCACTTGACAGTATTAGTTTAGGACAAATCATTCGTGATCTTATTGAGGATATACATCAAAGCTCTTCACTGCAAATAAGTTTTAATGCTGATTTTTTTGATGAAGAAAGTATAAGCAGGGATTTAAAACTTACTCTTTACAGAATTGTGCAGGAGCAAATGAGTAATATCATAAAACATAGCGACGCAAGTAATGCCTTCATCAAACTTTATCCCGAAGCAGAATCATTGATACTGTTAATTGGCGATGATGGCCGAGGTGCCGATATTGATGAAAAGGGAACCGGTATAGGGCTTAACAACATTAAAAACAGGATCGATTATTTTGACGGTGATCTCGATATTCAAACAACGCCCGGTAAAGGTTTTGTGTTGAAAGCAAAAATTCCTGTTGCTGATTCTGCCGGGTCGGCGGCCGATGTACACTAACTGTGCAATTGTGCACATGTCACTATATCTTTCAACTTCTCGCTTCTTAATGCGAACTCTCAGGTTAAACATTTATTTATGATCAACAGTAATAGCTGCTAGCTGGCCTCAGTAGAAATCCCTATTTCTGAAAACAAACAATTGTCATTAACCTGCAGGGGTTGTTTTTGATCTATTTTTATTATCAACTTTTAATTATCCAATATCCTGAATCTCTTTTTGTATGAACCGTGCTTCATCCCAAGATGATGTTGTTAAGCACAACGTGTTAACCGGCTTCAACCGGTTTATTTACCTCGCACTTATTGCCATTGGTATTAATATGGCCGATACTTTGCAATCGGGTTACGGCGATCATTACGATGTGTATGTGTTAACGGTGGCGGCTGCTTTGCTCATCGTTTCTTTGGTAATGCACGAAAGGGGGCATACGTTGGCAGCAAAGATCACCTCAAATTTTACGTTCAATATTGCCTTCCTGCTCATTAACCTGCACATGGGAATTAAGAGCGCCACTTACCTTTATTATTTCCCGTTGATATTGGCATACATCTACATGTTCCGCACGGAAGGAAAGAAAAAGTATGTGATGATATTTTCGGCCACCACTATTCTTTTCCTTGTTTGTTCGCTGGTATTTGCAGATGATAATTTCCAGTTTCCGCCCGAACAGATTATTGAAGCCAAGCGTACATTTTATCTTTCGTTTTTTATTTCCTTTTCACTAACGGTGTATTATTTTATTCTTGTTTACAATTACCAGGAAGAACTTTATAACGGCATTCTTGCATTAAGGGCTGCTAACCGTAAAACAGAATTAAGGGCGCTTATTGAAAAACAGGAAACGGCCAACCAGAATATTGTGTATGAATTAAGAGACAGCGTGAACCAGATGCTGGCTGCTTCAAAAATGTACCAGGGTGAGGCGATGACAAAACAGGATAATAAAGAGTTACTTGAAAAAAGTTATTTGCTTACAAAGGATGCTATTAATGCCGTGACGATGCTTTGTATTAAACTGCACCCTGCTGTTATTGCCGATGTGGGTTTGGTGGATGGCACACGTGAATATATTGTTGAATTAAAAAAGGTGAATGATATTCACGTAAATTTTGAATACAACGATGAAGCGGTTGAAAGCATCAGCCAGAACGATAAATTTTCTTTGTTCAGGATTTTGCAGGATTATCTCGACCTGGTGTTAAACAATTCTGCAGCCACAAAGGTTAAGTTAAATGTAGTGTACAAGCCATCGCATGTAACACTTATGCTTAGTCAGAATGACCTGGAGTTCAATTTTGTGGAAGCAATAAAAAATTCCACACAAAGCAGCATCAGTAACCGCATTACTTATTTTAATGGGGTGATGCATCAAAAGGTAGAAGATCAATTTGAAACTTCTTTTATTGAGTTGTCGCTTGATTAACAAAAATCAGTAACTCCTTATTCCTGGCACAGTTGCCTAAAATACAGTTTGTTAGTAAATGCTTCAGTCGCAATTTCACCGTTAATTATTTCTTCCCCGTTTCAACTGGCCTCATATTTGAAATATTGTATGTATAAAAACATACGTTATGGCACAAGACAAAGAATTAAACAAAGACAAAAAGGAAGAAAAAGCACCTCCAGTTAAACCCGATCCGGAAACACTGCATAAAACAGATCCGCAGGATAACATGAAGGGTCCCATTTCTTCGCTTGTGAATGGTGTTAAAGATGTAGTAGAAGAAAATGATAAGGAATCAAAAGACGAAGCTACCAAAAAGCGAAATGACCATATGTAGGGGAAAGTTCTGGGTTATGAGTTTTATACGCTCCGGTAGTTGCTCCTCTTTTCAGAAAGCAGGTTGCTGTACTAGGAGTATCGTAAATGTTATTAATTACACAAAGGCGCAGGTCGGTAGATCTGCGCCTTTGTTTTTGCTATGAACCAATAACAATCAACCATAAACAATTAACCTGTAGTGGTCTGTTGTCAATCATCTGTTATCTTCCAGGCATTGCGGCATTATTTGATACTATTTTCTTTCACATATTCATGTGGTAACATGGTTTGCTTGAAGCGGTGATCTTTGCATCAGTATTCAACTTCAAAACCTTATCATCATGAACCTGAAAAACACGGTCGCTATTGCTGCGTTATTTATTTGTTTATTTCTTGCATCCTGTCGCAAAGAAGGTATGCAGATCATTACACACACACTCACTGTACAGGATTTTAATAAAGTAGAAGTGGGTGGCGAATTTGAAGTGCTGGTAAAATATTCGCCCAACTACAGCGCTGTTTTAACAGGTCAGGAAAGAGACCTTTCCGATATTCGCACAAGGTTAATCGACGGACAACTGATCATCGATTTTTCACGCTACAGGGCGTTTCGTAAAAAAGTGCAGCTAACTGTTACAATGCCTTCCTTAAAAGAAGTAATACTTGCAGGCATAACGACGGGTAATGTAGAAGGCTTTCATGAGCCGGATGCCTTGCGTGCAGAAGTAAGCGGCGAAAGCAGTATGCAATTAAATGTTCAGGCACCTTTTATTCAACTGTTTGCTTCTGGTCTTTCTACTATTACAGCACAAGGCATTACTGATCGGCTGGAAGCTGAAGCATCCGGAAAATCGTTTATTGATGCTTATGCCATTCCGGTTACAAAAGCCACGGTGGAAGCAAGTGGTGAATCAACTGCAAAAGTGCAGGTGCTGCAATGGATCATTGCTGATGCCAGCGGAAAAAGTAAGATCTATTACAAGGGTAATCCTCAACAGGAGAATTTATTTGTGAGCGGCGACAGCAGGATCATAAAAGAATAAAATCCAAACATCAGGTTTGTTTCAAATAAATTATTGGTCGTAAGAGAAAGGCGCTGGTAAAATCACCAGCGCCTTTTTGTTATATAAGATCATCAACTATCAACCTGTAATGATGGGTGTGCATCGTCTGCGGTGCTTCTCACAATCTCCTGATCCAGATATTGCGGAATTGTGTTTTGCAACCATGATCCTGTAATGAAATCACATCTTCGCCATGGGCAGTAGTATAAGTGTGCAGGCCTATATAATTTGTAAGGCCGTTAATGGTTGCATTGTTTTGAACAAGTACGCCATTGTGTAACACGGTGATTCTTGCAGGCGCATCTAATTCTCCATTTGATTTGAAACGGGGAGCGGTATAAATAACATCGTAGGCATTCCATTCCAACGGGCCACGCATAACATTCACCAATGGCGCATGATCTTTATAAATACTTCCTGCCTGTCCGTTACGATACGTTCTGTTACCATAAGAATCGAGTACTTGTAACTCATACCTGTTTTGAAAAAATACACCGCTGTTGCCACGGTTTTGTCCGCCAGCTTCAACAGTGTCAGGTGCACTCCATTCAATATGCAACTGGCAATCGCCAAATGAAAGTTTGGTTTCAATTCCACCGGAGCCGGGCACTACTTCAAAGTAACTGTTGTTGATAATTTTCCAGCCGGCTGGTTTTGTTTTATCACGTTGACTTACCCATTGATCCATATTTTTTCCATCGAATAATATAATTGCATCAGAAGGTGCATCGCTGTCTTTTTTTCCGGGGCTGATCACTTTTACTTCAGGGTTCCATATTTCTGTCATCTCGGGTTTCATGGCCATGGGAGAAGTGGCAGGCACCGGACTTACATAGGGTTTTTGTTGAGCGATCGTGATTGCACAAGATGCAAGAGTAATGCTTAGTAAACTGAACCTGGCCTTAATTGATTTCATGATAAACAGTAAAGTTTGATGAACAAAAAAACGCAGCGGTTTATTGCTGCGTTTAAAAGTATTGAATACTGTTTATTTTATAAAAAGAAAAAGTCGATCAGGTTAGATGCAGTCAGTTCAAACGTTTGCAGGGCATACATTAATCTGCAGTTGCAATTTCGCCGTCATTTTTTACTGTTGTTTCAAGCCAGTTGAAAGTGTCGGTAATAAATTTTGTATCGAGTGTTTCATTTTTCCTGATGCCGATAACTGTTTGCGTTGGTTTGCTGATCTTGTTTCCTTTATTATCAAAATATTCCCAGCTGTCTTGTGTAAAATCTACACGTTCGGATACAGCGCCATCTTCATACCAGCTCATGGCTTTACCAGAAGGTTTGTTGTTGAAAATAGTGCCTTCCACCCGTTTACTTCCGCTTTCATAATAGCTGATGTACTTCCCGTGAACCGTCTTAGGATCACTCATGGTTGTTTTAAGCATTGGTTTTCCATTTTCATAATAGAGGATCAACTCTGAAAGCGTGTTGGTCATTTCCGACACCATGCATACTACTCCGTTTTCATAAAAATAGCTCAGCGTCATTTGATCGCCTTCTTCTTTTGTGGTAACGGCCGCTTTACCATTTGCATATATATATTTGGGCGCTGGCTTGTAAACAATTTTATCATTCGCAAAGGTTACATCAAACTTTGTCAAACCTTCTTCAAACCAACCCACACAACGTCCTTCACGTTTGCCGTTAGCCCAGTTGGTTTCTTTTCTTTTTTTACCTGAAGCGTAATAGTGATACCATGTGCCAATGGCTTTACCCTCGGAGTATAAACCAGTGTAAGCAATTTTTCCATTAGGATGATAGTAGGTGTATTTGCCATCATACTGGCCCTGAACTAAATTGTATTCATAGCGAATACTTCCATCCTGGTACCAGCCGGTTGATTTACCGGTAGCTTTATTTTCACTGTAAACAGTTTCGCTTTGCTTCCTTCCATTGTTGTAATAATATTCATACAAGCCGGTGCGCACCAGGGGATGAACAAGCAACGCTTTTCCTTTCATTTGTAAAATGCCATTATTGTGATAGTCGTTTATTTGCCATTTGCCATCGCTTGTTTTCGTTACTTGCCGGTAATACCATGCTTCCGGTTGTGGCACAGGAAACCATGCCGAGTCATAGTATATTCTGTCGCTCTTTATAAGGTTGCGTTTAATATCATCGGCAAGTTTATACGCCTTTACCACATCAATATGAAAAGTGGCTTCGCTATGTACCACTTCCTGCATGCTGTTCATGAAAAGAATTCGTGGTGCCGACCTTGTGTACATGGCTTCCTGGAAACTACCGTCCCTGTCGTGCAGCACTTCTACATTTTTCCAACGGTCGGCTGTTGCAAACATTTGCGAGGGAACAGCGGTGGGATCAACATTAATGGCAATAAGCTTTACCGAAGAATTTTTTCCATACTGTGCATAGTTGCGATCGAAGCGGCTGACCATATCCACACAGGAATTACACCAGCTATCGGAATAGGTCATTACAATAACCGGGTTATCAAAATCGGAAATAGAAGATGTGCTTATTTTTCTGCCTGCCCTGTCGTATAGCACAGCTTTAGGTAAACCAACGGTTGCCTGCGCCTCTGCGAAGTTGCATGCAATAACAAACAGGAGAACGGGTACGAGTTTTCGATATAACATGATTAAAGGCGGGTTAATGGAGTGCAATGATACGATCCGTAGATCTGTATATTGCATTGCTCTTTTTACGATTGATGATTACTTGATACGATGGGCAAAATTACATCATCGTTTAATTACGCAAATACCCCCAAAGGAGTAATGAGGTAGTAATTTTAAAAACTACACATTTACTATTAGTACCGGGATATCAAGTTCATGCCGAACCGTTTCAATGGTTTCACCAAATACATAGTCTTTTAAACCTTTATGACGATGAGCGCCCATGATGAGCATATCGGAATTGTTTTCTTTTACCAGTCGCAAAATTTCACGTGTCCGTTTATTGTAACCTAATGAGCCGGTTACAGAATAGCCCTGCTGTTTCAGCGTAATGCAATATTGTTGCAGGCGTTGCCTGTCGGCACGGGTTTCATCATCATCGGTTGCGTCACCCAACAACCGGGATGGCGCAGTTTCAACCACATGCATCAAAAAATATTCGGCTTCTTTTCTTCCCTGGTTCAATGCATAAGCAATCAGCTTCTCGTCGTTCTCTGAAAAATCAAGTGCAATAGCAATACGATTAACATCAGGTACTTTTAAATTTTCTAAAGATGGTGCAGGACTATGAAGATTACCATGCTCTTTCCGCTCATGCTTTTTCATTAATGGCAACAAAGTCATAGCAAGAAAAAGCCAGATAAAGATCAATGCCACAATGATCACTACTATTTTCCAGAATAAGTTTCCTTCGCTGCTAAACACAGAAATGATTTCCTGTAATACCAACCGCACATTTAAGAATACCAGCACAGCGGCAATGCACCATGCGCCAATCTTCACCCAGGTGTTAATGGCAAACTCGCCCATGGTTTGTTTATCACTTACAAAATGAATAAGTGGTATAACGGCAAAGCCTAACTGCAAGCTTAATATTACCTGGCTGAATACGAGCAGTGCATCCACTTTTTCTTCGCCATAAATAAGAATAACTGCAACTGCTGGAATAATGGCAATTAAACGTGTAAGCAAACGACGCAGCAATGGATTAATGCGGATGTGCAGGTAACCTTCCATTACAATTTGTCCGGCCAATGTACCAGTAATGGTGCTGCTTTGTCCTGCTGCAATAAGTGCTACTGCAAATAAGATAGGAGCGAGTTGTGTGCCAAGTAAGGGTGATAACAACGTATGTGCATCTTCAATTTTTGCCACCTGTGTATTACCTGTTTTGTAAAAAGCTGTTGCCGCCAATACAAGAATAGCAGCATTAACAAAAAAGGCTGCGTTTAATGCAATGGTGCTATCGATAAAATTAAATTTCAATGCCCGCCTGATGCTGGCTTTATCATCGCCAATCTTTCTTGTTTGCACCAATGCTGAATGGAGATATAAATTATGCGGCATCACCGTAGCACCAATAATACCCACGGCAATGTACAACGCTTCATTGGTTAGTGCCGTTGGAATAAATCCTTTTGCTACTTCCGGCAACGATGGTTTGGCTAATACAATTTCAATTAAAAAGGAAGCGCCAATGATCACCACCAATGTAATGATGAATGCTTCCAGTTTACGGATACCATAATTCTGTAACCACAATAAAAGCAAAGTATCAAATACAGTAATACCCACACCATAGATCAATGGTAAACCTGTTAAAAGGTAAATGCCGAGAGCCATTCCTAATACTTCTGCAAGATCGCAGGCAGCAATAGCAATTTCAGCAAGTATGTACAAACAAAAGTTCACAAGCGGCGGATAAGTTTCACGGTTTGCCTGTGCAAGATCTCTTCGTCTTACAATACCTAATCTTGCACTTAAACTCTGCAGCAGCAATGCCATCAGGTTACTCATCAGCAATACCCAAATAAGTTGGTAGCCAAACTTTGCACCACCTTGCAGATCGGTTGCCCAGTTACCCGGGTCCATATAACCAACACTTACTAAATAAGCTGGCCCCGCATAAGCCAGTATTCTTCGCCAGCCTTTTACAGGTTTGGTGGTATCAACCGATGCATTTACTTCACTCAACGATGTTTCTGTATGCTGTACTTTCATTGGTAATGATTTAGGGCCGTTACTGTGGCTTCACGAAAATGTTTTTGGCTAATTGTTCACTCAGGTTGATCAATGGTTGATTGCGTAGCTTGATTTCAACCGAACCATCAAACGCATGGCGTTGTTTTATTTCAAGCTTTGTACCGATGCCAATGTTTTTCTGTCGTAGCAATTCAAGTAAGCTGCTGGTTTGATCTCCCACGCCGGTTACAACTGCGGGTTGCGCTTCGGGTAATTGTTGCAGGCTCATATTGTTGCTGCTCGTCATGCGGCCTTTGCTGTCGGGAATAGGATCGCCATGCGGATCTGCTTTGGGAAAACCCAGAAAGGCATCAAGCCGCTCGATAAGTTCAGGACTGCTCACGTGTTCGAGTTCTTCGGCTATTTCATGCACTGCATCCCAGTTGAATTGTAATTTCTCTACCAGGAAATATTCCCATAACCTGTGTTTGCGGATAATATTGAGCGCCAGTTTTTTTCCTTCCGGTGTAAGCGTAACGCCATAATAAGGTGCATAATGCAACAGCTTTTTTTCACTGAGGCGTTTGAGCATATCTGTAACAGATGCGGGTTTGGTTTGGAGTTCGGCTGCCAGTTCATTGGTAGTTACATTGGCATCAGATTGCTGCAGCCGCCAAATAGCTTTTATATAGTTTTCTTCGGCTATCGAAAAATTCATTTAGTATGAAATTAAAATTTAGACGAAGCTAAAATATTTTCCTGATTCAGATGAAAATTATTTCTGTTGCCCGGTTTTTTGATTTCAAGAGGTAGTACATCCAAAATCATACATCAGACATCTTAAATCAATCAAATCCTTTATTTTTAGATTCACAACTACTGATATGAAGTATTCTGTATTCGCATGTCTCTTCTTTGTTTTGGCCATGGTTTCCTGTAA
This sequence comes from Lacibacter sp., assembly GCF_057361365.1. Taxonomy (NCBI): domain Bacteria; kingdom Pseudomonadati; phylum Bacteroidota; class Chitinophagia; order Chitinophagales; family Chitinophagaceae; genus Lacibacter; species Lacibacter sp. Next base: position 91,107 of record NZ_JBMQSG010000016.1, read on the forward strand.
AGGCAAGAAGCAAAAGGAAATAAAAGATAAAGATCTTACTGCCGCTGATTTTATTATGCTGGCAAAAGACCTGAGTCATCCTATTCTCGTGAACGACAGTTTGCTGAATGCTAAAGAAAAAGATTCTGTATTGGTGAACCAGGAAACGTTTAAAACATTTCTTCCCGATTCTGTTTTTCAAGCGCTTTACCCAAAAACAAAAAACTTAAAACTATACCTTGTTGGTAAATCGGCCGATGGCGATAAAGGAAATTATGTGTTGATCAAATCGGCTATTGGAAAGGAGCGTGGTGCACAACTACTTTACTTCAATAAAAAGTCGCAATACCTGGGTGCGTTGAATATTGGTGCATTACTGCCAAAAGGAAAAGCCAGCAGCTATTGCAAGATTGATAGTAAACATACGATCACGTTTATCCAGGAGCGCAAAACACCCACTGGTGAATTATGGACAAACGAAACCATCTACTTCATGGATGAAAGTGGAAAGTTCATTATTGCTATGACAAACAGTACGGAGGATTTAAGTGATATCATTATGGGTAATCCTATTGATAGTTTGCCTCGCAAAGGAAAATATTCAGCTGATTATACCACTGATAAAAAGAATCTCATCTCTATTCGTGATGGCGCAACAGATAAAACATTTGAATTCTTTATTCACTTCAGTAAACAAAATGGCGACTGCGTAGGTGAAGTAAAAGGTGTGGCTGAATGGGTGAGTAAAACCAAAGCTGTATTTCGTGATGGCAGCAGCGATTGTAGTATCACCTTTGACTTTACCAGTTCATCAGTTCGTCTATCAGAGCAAAACTGCGGATTGTATCGTGGCATCACTTGTTTCTTTGAAGGCAGTTATCCTAAGAAGAAGGAAGCGGTGAAGAAAAAGAAGAAATAGTTATTCCATACGCCCAGAAAGCTTTAGAGTACGCAAAAATTCTAAGGTAAAAATATAACATTCTCAGAAGTAAAGGTGTGGATGGAATTAAGAAACGGAAGTATGATGGGTTATGATTTTGACAGACAAAACCCATGTTAAATTACATTAGTCGATTTTTACTGCAAAGATTTGATGCTTGCTATTGAAGTGGATGGTATTACGCATGAAGATGAAAAGGTGCTAATAAAAGATCCAATAAGACAGGATGAAATAGAAATGCATGGCGTACCATTTCTTCGGTTCAATGCGCTAGATGTAGTTCATGATATGAAAAACGTAATCAGGGCGATAGAGAACTGGATTTTTGAATTCGAAGAAATCAATGGAGTGAGTAACGCAGTAGAGCGGAAGCGAAATTATTTGCAACATCCAAAAAATGGAAAGCGTAATAACCCACCCCAACCCCTCCCGGGGAGGGGATAGCCCAGTGGTTGAATAATATAAAGCTGAAATTTTTGCTTCAGCTCAAAAAAAACAACGAGCAAATAATATTTTCATTAGTTAAATAATTAAGATGCATGATCGTCAATTAATAAGCTCCGGTTCTCCTTGGGAAGATGTAGTTGGTTATTCAAGAGCAGTGCGTATTGGTAACTTTATAGAAGTAGCTGGCACAACAGCTATGGACGGCGACCAACTGGTTGGTGAGGGAAGTGTTTACGAACAAACGCAATTTATTCTTCACAAGATCGGTAAAGCGTTAGCGGAAGCTGGTGCTTCGTTAAGCGATGTTGTTCGCACCCGCATGTTTATTACCGACATTTCTAAATGGGAGGAAGCAGGCAAGGCGCATGGCGAAGTATTCGCCAATATAAAACCAGCTTCTACGATGGTAGAAGTGTCCGCTTTGATCGATAAACGACTGTTAATTGAAGTTGAAGTAACCGCAGTGGTAGCAAGCGTTTGATGTGCATAACCCCCCTTGACAAAAAAAGCTGTTTTGAATTTTTCCCTTTATATTGCGCACCCTAAAGCAAACGAATAACTGTATTATGACGTTTAATCATTTCAATGTTCCTTATGCCACAGAAAATGCTTATGCAAAAAAAGTGGCTTATTTCTCCATGGAATTTGCAGTGCATCAACCCTTAAAAATTTATAGTGGTGGTTTGGGTTTTCTTGCCGGTTCACATATGCGTAGTGCATACGAACTAAAACAAAACCTGGTGGGTATTGGCATTCTCTGGAAGTATGGATATTACGACCAGGCACGCAACCAGGACCAGACACTGCAGGTGCAGTGGAACGAAAAAATTTATAATTTCCTAGAAGATACAGGCATTAAGTTTCAGATCACTATTCATGAGCACCCGGTATGGGTGAAAGCATGGTATCTTAACCCTGAAACATTTAAGAGTGCGCCTATGTTTCTGTTGAGCACTGATCTTCCTGAAAACGATTATGTATCACAAACAATTTGTCATCGTTTATACGATGCAAACGTGGCAACCAAAGTGGCACAATTTATTTTGTTAGGTGTGGGTGGTGCAAAGCTTATTGATGAAATAGGATTTAAACCGGATGTATATCACCTCAATGAAGCACATGGTATTTCTTCAGCTTTTTATCTCTATAATAAATTCGGCAGTTTAGAAGAAGTGAAGAAGCGTTTAGTGTTTACTACACATACGCCTGAAGAAGCAGGTAATGAAAAGCATGATATGTATCTCTGTGAGAAAATGAGCTATTTCTGTGGCATACCAATGACAGAAGTGCGAAAGCTCACAGGTATTTATGATGATCAGTTTAATCATTCATTGGCCGCATTGCGTTTTGCAAGAAATGCAAACGGTGTAAGTGCGTTACATGGAGAAGTGAGCAGGAAAATGTGGAGTCATTACGATTCAGTGGCGCCCATTACTCATGTTACCAATGCGCAAAACTGGCGTTACTGGGCCGATAAGCAATTATACTTTTCGATGGATGAGCATAACGATGAACGTTTTGATGATCGTAAAACTTATCTGAAACGTCGTGCGTTTGACCTGGTGGCTGATCAAACAGGAAAATTGTTTGACCCTAATGTGTTGACGATTGTGTGGGCCCGTCGTTTTGCAGGTTACAAGCGTGCAGAATTGATCACACGTGATCTTGATCGTTTCAATGCGTTAATGAGTAATAAAAAATATCCTGTGCAAATTATTTGGGCAGGTAAGCCTTACCCGGTTGATTATCCTGCTATCAGCGATTTTAATAATCTTGTTCACCTAAGTAAGAATTATAAAAACGTTGCAGTGTGTACCGGTTATGAACTTGCATTAAGCAAGCGTTTAAAGCAAGCTGCTGATGTGTGGTTAAACAATCCACGTGTGCCACGTGAAGCTAGTGGAACAAGTGGTATGACGGCTGCCATGAATGGCGCTGTTAACTTCAGCACATTTGATGGATGGATCTGCGAGTTTGCTAATCATGGTAACAACAGTTTCATTGTACCACCGGTTGATTATACTTCAATGAATGTGCATGAACAGGATCAATATGATCTTGACCAGATGTATGAAATTCTTGAACGCCAGATATTACCGTTGTACTACGACAATTTCCCTGTATGGCGCCAGATCACACATAACGGTATGCGTGATGTTCGCTTCCAGTTCGATAGCAACCGCATGGCACATGAATACTATGAATTGATGTACAACAAAAAGTGAGTTATTTATCCTGATGATACAAGCCCTGGCGATTTGTAGCCGGGGCTTTTTGTTTTTAACTATAACAAGTTTTGAGTTCTATAGTTCTAAGTTGTCGATTGCCAATTTACAATTAACCACTAACCATTAACCATTAACCATTGCCATTCTCTTTCTTATCTTCAAACAATGAACGCATACATCAAAACATTTGAACTACGCTGGGCCGATGTGGATGCCAACCAGCATGTGATGCATTCGAAGTATTATGAACTGGGTGCACATACACGTATGAGTTTTTTAATTGAACATGGTTACACGCTTGAGCTGATGAAAGAATTGAAGATCGGTCCTATTCTTTTTCGTGAGGAATGTATTTTCAGAAGAGAAATCAATGCAGGTGAAACTGTTATTGTTGATCTGCAGCTCACGAAATGCAAACGTGATGGATCGAGGTGGAGTGTAAAGCATGAAATGAAGAAAGAAGACGGGACATTAGCTGCTGTGATGCATGCTGATCTTGCATGGTTGGATATCATAGAGCGAAAATTAGCTACACCATTAATTGCAGCTGCTATTGTTGAACAAATGCCGAAGGCAGATGATTTTGTTTATAGCGAGTAATTGTAGTTAGGTTGCTTCGTTCTTCGCAATGACGATCAGGATCTACGTCATTGCAAGCCTTGTTGTTTGGCGAAGCAATCTAAAATAGCAATGAAAACAAACTGATGTTGGAATACATCATAAATCCTACATCATAAATCATCCATCCTAATCAACATACTCACTCAACTCCAACCAGCGAAATTCTTTTTCATCAAGAAGGTTTGTTACTTCACCAATGCGGTTGCTGAGTTGCTGCAATTCATCAAAGGGAAGATTGCCGCTGTTGAGTTTCGCAGTGATGGTTTCTTTTTCAGCAGTAAGCTGTTCAATTTCTTTTTGTAATAATTCAAACTCACGTTTTTCTTTAAAGCTGAAACGTTTTTTTTCGATGGTCGAAACCTCGACTTCGCTCGGTTTCTCCTGCACCCCACTTCGACTACGCTCAGTGCTGGTTCCCGACTCTTTGCTATCGGCTTCCAACTTCTCTTTGTCTTTTTGATACAAACGAAGCTGGGCATAATTGCCGGGGAAATCGGTGATCACACCATCGCCTTCAAAAACAAATAAATGATCAACCAAGCGATCCATGAAATAACGATCATGGCTTACGATGAGTAAGCATCCGGGATACTCACTTAAAAAGTTTTCGAGTACGGCAAGTGTTGGCAGATCAAGATCATTCGTAGGTTCATCCAGCACTAAAAAGTTTGGATTACGAAAAAGGATCGATAACAAATGCAATCTCCTTTTTTCACCACCACTTAGTTTTGAGATATAGGTATATTGTTTATCGGGATCAAACAAAAATAATTGAAGGAACTGTGCTGCACTTAACGAACCGCCGCTGGCTAATGGAAAATTTTCTGCAATGTTTTTTACATATTCAATTACACGTTGATCTTCTTTTACAATTAAACCCGTTTGCGAATAATTGCCAAACACGATTGTATCTCCTACGTTGATCTTGCCGCTGTCGGGTTGCTGTATCCCTTGTATAATATCAATAAAAGTTGATTTGCCTGCGCCGTTCTTCCCAACCACTCCCACACGTTCGCCTTTCTTAAAAGTGTAATCAAATCCTTTTAGTATTTGCTTGTTGCCAAAACTCTTGTACACTTTTTTCATCTCCACAACCTTGCCACCAAGCCTGCTCATCTTCATGCTCAACTGTACCTGCTGATCTTCGATGCGTTGTTTGGCTCTTGCTTCTACTTCATAAAAATTATCCTGTCGGCTTTTGCTTTTAGTTGTTCGTGCTTTGGGTTGCTTACGCATCCATTCCAATTCTTTACGATAAGTATTTTTTGCTTTGTCAATACTTGCCTGGTCACTTTCAATACGAGCCGTTTTCTTTTCTAAATAATTTTCGTAATCACCTTTGTACTCAGTGAGTGTGCTACCATCAAGTTCCCATACTTCATTACAAACTGCGTCAAGAAAATAGCGGTCGTGTGTTACAAGCAGTAGTGTAATATTTTCTTTACTGAGATAATGTTCCAGCCATTCCACCATTTCCACATCAAGGTGGTTGGTAGGTTCATCCATAATGAGCAATACATGTTTATGATCGAACCCAATATCAATAAGTGTTCTTGCCAATGCCACACGCTTACGTTGGCCACCCGATAATGTTCCTACTGATTGTTGCAGGTGATGAATATTCAGTTTGCCGAGGATCTGTTTCACTTTCGCATCAAAATCCCATGCACCGAGTTCATCCATTTTTACAATGGCAGCACCCAGTTTTTCTGTATCATTTTCTTCACTGATTGCTTCGTATTCTTTAATGGCATTGATCACGGGATGATTATGCTGGAAGATATTATCAAGAATGGTTTTGCTTTGATCAAAATTGGGTTCCTGTTCAAACAGGGCAATATCCACATCTTTATTGATCCAGCATTTACCATCATCAGCTGTTTCTTTGCCTGCCAGTATTTTCAGCAGTGTTGACTTGCCTGATCCATTCCTGGCCACTAATGCGATCTTATCGCCTTCCTCAATATGAAACGTAATATTCGAAAAAAGGGGAGTGATACCGTAACTTTTGCTTAAACCTTCAACAGAAACATAATGCATGGCGCAAAGATAACTCTATCAAGGCAGAAGGTGAAAGGCACAAGGTGGAAGGGGAAGAAACAAGGTACAAGAAGAAAAACCCTAGAGACAGGGTTCAGGTCACAGGTAATAAAAAAGTTGCTTCCCTTTCGGGAAACAACTTTTTATGGAAAGAATGAATAGCTGACTTATTTCTTCGGCATTACTACAGCATCCAATACATGCACTACGCCATTACCTGCTGTAAGATCTGCAGCTGTTACATTAGCACCATCGATCATTACTTTGCCATCTTTCACTGATACAGTTAATTCGGCACCATTCACTGTTTTTAATTTTTGACCATCAGTAAGATCAGCAGCTTTCAATGATCCCGGTACAACATGGTATGTTAAAATGCCTGTAAGATCAGCCTTGTTTTCAGGCTTTAATAAATTGTCAACGGTACCTGCTGGCAATGCAGCAAATGCTGCATTTGTTGGTGCAAATACGGTAAAAGGACCAGCACCGCTTAATGTTTCAACTAAACCTGCAGCTTTTACAGCAGCTACTAATGTTGAATGATCAGGAGAGCCAACAGCAATATCAACCACTGTTGCAGGAGCTGCTGCAGGAGTGTCGACAACGGCTGTGGTTTCAGATGCTGCAGTATCAGTTGATGTTTCGGTTCCTTCGCCGCTACCGCAGGCAGTTAGCATTACTGCAAATGATGCAGTCATCATCATTGAGATAAATGTTTTTTTCATTTTTGATTTGTTTGAAACAATAACAATGAATTCAAATGATCGTTTTGCCACTCATCACAATGAATGCACGGTGTTTAGGAAATAATTCCGTTTTCAAAAGAATGTTCAACATCAGGATTATTTACCCGACAACCAGATCAAAAAGCAAAGGGCAACGGTTAGTAGAAAGATGAGCAATGGGTTTAACCAGCGCCATTTTTCCTGTTGTTGTTTTTGCTGTAGATTCTTGTTTAATTCTTTTTGCCAATCGGGAAGATGTGCAGCTAACTTGTTTAATTGATGCACTACAGGTTTAGCCGCAGCATAAGGGAAGGGCTGAATACTTTTATTCAAACTTGAAATGATGGTTGCATGAATATCTGTTTCTTTTTGATCAAGCAAAATCGCAATGGTATCATCATTCAAGAGAGCAGTCATACGATCGGCCATTGATTTGTAGTTCATCCGGTGAATGTCCATTGCAGCCACCTGCCTGTTCAGTTCCAGGCATTTCTTTAAAACGGAAGGAGCCGTAATTAATTCATCACCGATTTTCTTGCCCGATGCTTTGTGCAGCCATCGTTCCTGCAGGTACAATTCTTTTCTGCCAGGGTTCATCAACACTTCGTAGGCCTCTTTTATTTCGTTGAAGCGTGCCAATGCGTATGGATCATCGTTGTTTTTGTCGGGATGGTAAATCATCACCAGCTTTCGGTAAGCCTGCTTTATTTCAGGAACCGTAGCGGTTAGTGGAATGTTTAGTATGCTGTAATAATCTTTCAGAGTGGCAAAACTAAGCAGGCATGAGAGAAGAAGTGCAGAATAAGAAAAATCTTATTTTTATGGTCTTCATGAAGCATAGCTATCTTTTTCTGCTATTATTTATTCCGTCCCTGCTGGTTGCCGGCGATTCGGCACATGTTGCATTTACTAAACAGAAAAAGTTGCGTGGCTATCGTCAACTGTTTTATAAACTGGTGTGTTTGCATCCTAAATTAAATTCACCGTTAGAGAAAAAAATGTTGCAGCATTATCTTTTAGGTAGTGGCGATGCATTTCTCTTTAGTGATGCAGATTTTAACCGGCTGAAGGAAGTTGTACCCCGCTATGCAACTGGTACCAATTGCAAATCATTGGAGAACGGAACGCCGGGTTATTGCACACAATATGTAAACCTGCACGATGATGATTATTTCGGGTGGGGGCTTGGTAATGTCACTGTAATTTATCAAACCAACGATCGGACAATTGTTTCTTTTGCCGATTATTATGATTTTGATAAAAAAGAAAAGGGCAAACGAAAGTTAAAGAATGAAATTGTTACACGTGTATTTCGTATGCTGGCACCGGCTTCTTCACGTCCCTTTATTGTAACATATGGTGCTGATGCTTTCGTGAAGCCTTAGCTGATCCGTTTGCTTTTTGGAATTTCAAGAATAAGATCCTTACCATAACAGGAAGCGGGAGTTTGATAACCGGCTTTAAATTCTCCCTTCAATATTTTTTGAGTGATGAGTAAACAACCCCATGCCGTAACACTGTAGCCATCGGCACATTGCAATACACTTTCTTTTTCCTGGCCTTTTGCATTCCAGACTTTTCCCCAAACAGTTGTTGTTCCCTTTGCACGTTGTTCATCACTCGGTCCGGCAGGTCGTTCGTTAATTTTTTGCTGAATAATACTGCGGACAAACTTTGTGCGTAATATCCAATTGAACAGGAATTGAAATTTCAGCAGGCGATAAGTCTTCGGTTGCATGCCTGTAAATACTTCAACATTGGGAATACCTGTTGTATGATGAGCAGTTGAAATATCGCCCCACTGTAAACTCATTACAAAACGTTTTTTACCCAATACATCCAGCCACATTCCTTTAAAACCTAATGGTCTTTTTACAAATACTCCGTTTTCACGAATCACTGCTTTTTCACCAATGCGTTGTGCCATAGTGGTTGCCGTACCATGACTTAAACCGCCGCCATTACTGATGAATGCCAATTGAAGATGTGTAGCATCTGGCAATTGTTCTTTCAAATGCAACGCTGTGCAATCGGTAGGTATTACATCGAAACCTGCACCGGGCATCAGCATGACGTTTGCCTCCTTCGATGCTGCATCGTATGTTTTGATGAGTTCAAAAACACTAATATCACCGTTGATATCAATATAATGTGTGCGTGTTGCAATGCAGGCTTCCACCATTTGTTTTGCAGTGTGAGAAAAAGGCCCTGCCGCATGAATCACCAATTGTACATCCTGTAATTGCCGTTGCAATTCATTGGCATCATCCAAAGAAAAAACACGGTAAGTAAGTTGTAAGCGATCAGCTAAAGACTTTATGTTGTTTTCATTTCTTCCTGCAAGAACAGGTTGCAGGTTGTATTCATGCGCATAACGTGAAATCAATTCACCGGTGTAACCGTTGGCACCATAAAGCAGCACTTTGTTTTTTTGCATTAGGATTGTTACTTAATTCCATTCAATAAAGCTGATAATTTCTTCAAGGTATTGTTGATCGGTTGTATCAAACGTATTGAGATCAACACTATCAACATCCAGCACAGCCACAACTTCATCATTTCGAATAACAGGCACTACAATTTCTGATTTGCTTAAACTGCTGCATGCAATATGACCAGGAAATTTTTCTACATCTGGAACGATCAATGTTTTTGACTGGTCCCATGAACTGCCGCAAACACCACGTCCTTTTCTTATACGTGTGCAGGCAACCGGCCCCTGGAATGCACTAAGTACCAATTCAGGTTCAGAGGAATTCACTGCTGTTTTTACAACATAGAAACCAACCCACAACCAGCCAAACTGTTCTTTCAATGCTGCGCAGATGTTAGCAAGATTTGCCGTACGATCAGGCTCGCCTTCAAGCAATGCTTTTATCTGGGGCAGGAGTTGCTGGTACTGTTCTTTTTTTGTTCCCTGTATGATATGAAGGTCTTCAGCCATGAGAAGTATTTTTGCAAAGGTAGGTGTAGTGGTGTAAAGCTATATTGTCAGGATTTATAAGTTCCAGCTCTAGAATTGATACTTTTTGTCAATGCAATGATATCATAGCTTATTCTTTTTTCAGATATTACCATCGGACTTCCCCATTTCTTTTTCCATTTCTGCAAAAAATATCTTTTCCAATATGGCTGGGAACGAAGAATATCATTCTCGTTTCTGAGATATATTACCACAAGGTTGGTTCCATAAGTCTTTATGATTTTTGCGCCATGAATATTGTTCCAGGGAATATATCCAAGGGAAAAAACAGAGAGATTGTCATCTATTCCTAAATCGTTAATTGTAACACCAGCAGCTTGGTCCCTTAATGGTTTTAAATAGTCAACAAAAGCAACAACAAAATAAGCAAATAAAAAGATTAAGCTTAGGCCATAGAAAATAATAACCGGAGCTATCGTTCCAAAAGAATCTTGATTAACATCTTTCGTAAATGAATAAAAATATACACCAATTGACACTGTCATGATTAACATGAATAGTGGAGCAAGTGGAATCATTCTCTTTTTTGCTTGAATAAACATGATTTTCTATTTTGTCACCACTACTTTTAATGTTTTCTCAATGTTATCTACCTGCAATTTTACAAAATATGTACCCGCAAGTAAATTACTGGTGTTAAAGCGTACGAGTTGTTTGCCGACCGATTGAATGCCATCCACCAGTTTTATAATTTCTCTTCCATTGCTATCAACGACAAAGAGTAAAACGGCAGTTCGCTTAGTTAAAGAATAGTTGATGATCGTATATGTTATTGAAGGATTAGGATTAGCGATCATTTCAATATCCTGGGCGGGACTTACTACCTGGGGTTGCGGTTTTTCAACTACAGGGTTGGGTTTTTCAACAACAGGTGGAGGTGTAACTGCATTGGTTACCGACAGAAGCGAAACTTCTCTTACATTACTTGCTGCACTTTCGTTATGGAATCGATCAAGACTTGTTACTACATAATAATAAACTGCAGGTGCAAGGTTACTATCGGCAAATGTTGTTGTTTGATCGTTGGCAGTAACAAACTGTATTGCTTCTGCATTTTCTAAATTAACAGTTGCGTCGTTAAAACGGTAGACAACAAACTGTCTTACCTTGTCCAGCTCATTTGTTGTGGCTGAAGGTTTGGTCCAACTGAGTTGTACATGATTGCTTTGGACATGTGCTTTTACATTGCTTACAGGTTGCGGTGCGATGTTATCACGCCACGGCATAGGGGGTAGTAAGGCAGGGGCAGTATACATATGCTCTTCCAATGAATCTCGGAATCGCAAAGGGTTAATAACAAAATAACGGGTGCGGAAAAAGGTGCTGCCTAAAACGTTACTGTATTTTCTATTTAGCCGGATCTGGTTATTGATCTGCGACGAATTGTTCCACCTGTAGTCATTGTCTAAATCTGCATTTATTTTATATAGCGCCTGACCAATGTACACATGCCTTCCATTTGCATTATTATTCCACCAGGGTACAAGAACGCCATAGTCCGCATTATTATTTCCAATGCTCCAATAGATCTGCGGTGTAACATAATCGACCCAGCCTTGTTGTAACCATTTCTTTGTGTCAGCATATATTTCACTGTAGCTCTGCAAACCGTTTGTTGCTGATCCAGTTGCATCGCTGTTTTGATTTCGCCAGATACCGAACGGCGAAACACCAAACTTCACCCAGGGCTTTACTGTTTTAATACTATCATAACTGCGTTGTATAAACAGGTTGATATTATCTCTTCGCCAATCGGCTTGATTGCTAAAACCCCGGGGGTATGTAGCAAACGTCGAATTATCATTAAAACGGGAGTTGGTGTTGCCTGCACCAGGGTAGGGGTAGAAATAATCATCATAATGAATACCATCTACATCGTAACGACGCAACACATCCATCACAATAGAAATAACATAATCACGAACAGCAGGAATACCGGGATTGAGAATGCGTAATGAGCCCTGTGCCAGCAACCATTCAGGATGTGTTTTCGAAACATGACTGGAAGAATAACTGCCGATATTATTGTAACTATTTACTGCACGATAAGGATTGAACCAAGCATGTATTTCAATACCACGCTTGCGGCATTCATCTATCATGAATTGTAGTGGATCAAAACCTGCAGCAGGCGCAATGCCTTGAGCGCCTGTTACCGAAGCACTCCATGGTTCCAACGAACTTTGATAAACTGCATCGCATTCATTTCTTACCTGGAAATAAATGGCGTTGATACCTGTTTGCTGATGCATGTTAAGCAACTTCACAACAGAATCTTTTACTTCCTGCACAGTTCTTCCGGAAGTACTGGGCCAATCAAGATTTAAAAAGGTAGACAACCATGCAGAGCGTAATTCTCTTTTTGGAGATGATTGTGCAATAACAGATGAGTTAAAAATAAACAGGCTAAGTAAGCAAATGATCAGTCGATTCATAAGTTGTAGATAGGTGCGCAAAATAAGTTTTTTGAAGATGATTTAGCCAATGAAGAAAACAATTAAGATGAAATTAGTTTTTATAAAGTTTGTTATAATCAAAAAGGAAGCCAATGACTTCCTTTGTTGCGTTTAATGGTTAAGGAGCGGTATTACGCTAAATGTTTTTTAAAGAAATCAATGGTTCGTTGCCATGCAAGTTTTGCTGCTGCTTCGTTATAACGTGTAGGAGCAGTATCATTATGAAAAGCATGGTTCACATCAGGATACATGTATAACTCGTAAGTTACTTTGTTATCTTTTAATGCCTGTTCATAAGCTGCAATACCTGCATTGATGCGTTCGTCCAATGCAGCATAATGCAATTGCACGGCTGCTTTTATTTTTGGCACATCAGTAACAGCTGCCTGCCTTCCGTAAAATGCAACAGCAGCTTTTAATTCAGGAACATTAACGGCTAATGTATTACTCATGCCACCGCCCCAGCAAAAACCAACGCTTCCAAATTTGCCGTTGCTGTCTTTTCTTGTTTTGAGATGACTGAAGATATTGATAAAGTTTTGTTCGGTTTCTTTTGCATTGAGTTTGGTGAAGAGTGTTCTTGCTTCATCTTCATTAGCCGGCGTACCGCCCAATGGTGCCAACGCATTTGGCGCAATTGCCAGGAAACCTGCCTTTGCAGCACGACGGGCTACATCTTCAATATGTGCATTTAATCCACGGTTTTCGTGAATCACGATAACGGTTCCATACTTCGCTTCTTTTTTAGGACGGGCTACATATGCTTTCATTTCACCTGTTACCGCAGGGTATGTGATGTATTCTGTAAAGAGATCATCATCGGGAGTAACGGCTGCTTTTGCATAGTTGCCTTCAAGAAATGGAAGAATAGCGATGGCGGCTGCAGTGCTGCCGGTTAAAATTGCAAGGCGTTTCATAAACTCACCTCGTGGAAGTGGCTTATGCGTATATTCATCGTAAAGATTAATGATTTGCTGATCCATCTGCATGTTGATTTAGGATGAGAAGTTACAACCTTTCAACAGCAAATGTTTTGCCGCTTATCGAAATATTATATGGTTTTAAAAAGAGATACCGATTTTCAACGAAGCTTCGGGATTCAGCAATGCTAACGTATATCGCTTTGCATCAACGGCTACATTTTTATCACCTGCTGTACGAATACTTAAACCCGCCCATGGCGAGAGGTATAATTTTTTGTACAACGGAATATTGTAACCAATACTTCCGTTCAACAGGTAATTTTGAAAATGCACAGTTTGCAAACGTTCATCTGTTTGTATACTGCTTTTCCAGTAAACCAACCCGGCACCTGCCCACCAGCCTTGCCAGTTTTCTTTCATGAAATAGTCGGCCACAATTGCATAAGATGTAACGTAATGATTAGTGAATCCATCTTTCGTAATAAAATCGGGCATGTTAACTCTTGCGGTTAATACACGCAAACGAACATGATCTTTTCCAACCCATGCAGCACCAAAATAACCACCTGTTGCATAAGGAAGGGCGTCGAGCTCGAGGCCTGCATGCACTTTCTTTTTGGTGGTTTGCGCCTGTGGCGAAAATCCAATAAGTAATACTGCACTAAAGAGAATGGTGAATTGTTTCATTGGGCAAAACTAATTTTGTCGTTACGGGGTCATAATGAGGAGATTCAGTTGTAAAGCTGATTTTTGTCATCTTCCGTAAGTGATATTGAGTAATGATTTGTCGCAAGTAGCCATGAAATTTGTCGCAGGGGCACTGGATAATATTCAGAACAGCCCATTAGTTTTGTTCCTGTTACGCAGTGTATTTGTTATCTTATACCACAAACAATCATCATTTAGTATGAAACCAAAAACAATCAACATTCTTTACTGGGTATTCACTATCATCTTCGGGGCATTAATGGTTTTCTCATCTATCGGTGGGATTGGCCCAAATGAACAAACGATCAATATCTTTCATAAATTTCTGGGCTATCCCATTTATTTTATCCAGTTCATCAGCTGGGCGAAAATTATTGGTGTTATAGCACTTCTTGTTCCCACAAACAAAACTGTTAAAGAATGGGCATATGCCGGTTTGTTTTTTGATTTAGGAGCTGCAGTTTATTCAGGTATTGCGGCATCAGGAAAATTTGATCCTCAAATGTTGGGTATGCTTATGTGGATTATTCCCGGCATTCTTTCTTATTATTTCTGGAAGAAGAAGACTTCTTTGTAGTCTGCATTCGAACGAATTTGGTTGAACGCATTGTGAACTTTTGACGGGTATCCTCTTTTGGTTATCTTACATAATGCCAACCAAAACAATTAGTATGAAAATCTTTTTTTCTTCCTGTTTCCTTTTGTTCTTATTCAACCTGTCGGCGCAGCAAAAGACAACATGGATTACGAATGTGTCAATCGTCAATACAAAAGATGGAGTAATTCAACCGGGAATAACTGTTGTTCTGAACGGCGACCGCATTCAACAGTTGGTAAAATATAAGGCCACTGCTAAAATTCCTGATACGGTACAAATCATTGATGGCAATGGAAAATACCTGATGCCGGGAATGATTGACGGTCATATCCACTTTTTTCAAAGCGGGGGACTATATACAAGACCTGATGCAGTGAACCTGGGTAAGTTTTACTCCTATGAAAAAGATCAACAGTGGATCAGGGACAATCATGCTGATATCATGCGGCGTTACCTCGCTGTTGGTATTACAACTGTCGTAGATGTGGGCGGTCCCTTAAGTAACTATGAGGTAAGAAAACAAAACAACCGCAGTACGTTAATGCCTGAGGCATGGGTTACGGGTCCGCTGATCTCTACTTTCCAGCCACCTAATCTCGATCCAAAAGATCCGCCCATCTTAAAAGTAAATTCAGAAGAAGAGGCGAGAGAGCTCGTTCGTAAACAACTGCCGTATAAGCCCGACTTTATCAAGATTTGGTATATCGTACTACCCAATCAACCGGCAACAAGCACGCTTCCAATTATAAAAGCTGCAATTGATGAAAGCCATAAAAATGGATTGAAGGTTTGTGTTCATGCAACTGAATATGAAACAGCAAAACTTTCAGTGGAAGCCGGTGCAGATATTTTAGTTCATAGTGTTGACGATAAATTGCTTGATGCTTCGTTTCTGCAGCTAATGAAACAAAAGAAAGTAACTTATATTCCTACTGCTATTGTTGCATCAAAATACCGTGAAGTGTTTAGTCAGCAACATCGCATGAGCACGCATGATCTTACCTATGCCAATCCATTTCCACTTGGTACTTTGTTCGATTTGCAGCACCTGCCCGAAAAAGAAACCGGGTTCAGTTATATGACGCTGCGGAAGCAAGTGAAGATTCCTTCAACTGAAGACAGTACCATATTAAAAAACATGAAGCTTGTTGCAGATGCAGGGATAAACGTGGTTGCAGGAACGGATGCAGGCAATATAGGTACACAACATGCGTCATCGTTTTACACCGAATTGCTTGCAATGAAAGAAGCCGGATTAACGAATGCTCAGATTCTCCGTTCTGCCACCTGGAATGCCGCTGTTGCTTTTGGGAAAGAGACAGAAATTGGTTCTGTTACAAATGGAAAGCTGGCCAATTTGCTACTGTTGAATAATAACCCATTTGACAATTTGGAGCACGTCAACGATATTGCTGTTGTTATTAACCGGGGTCAGTTGATTGAACGTGATACATTGTTGGAGGTAACAGCAGAGCTGTTGGTTCAGCAACAACTCAATGCTTACAATGCCCGCAATATGGAAGCCTTTCTTGCTCCCTACAGTGATAGCGTTGAGTTGTATGAATATCCTGCCAAACTTATCGGAAAGGGAAAAGCGCAAATGCGGGAGATGTATACTGGTTTGTTTAAACAGGTTACTAACCTTCATTGTGAACTGGTGAACCGTATGGTATTAGGTAATACCGTGATTGATTATGAAAGTGTAATTGGGTTTGAAGAAAAGCCGCTGAAAGCAATTGCTATATATACAATCGAAGGAAATAAGATCAGTAAAGTACACTTCATTCAATAATGGCTACAGTTCGGCTGAAAAAATTCGATAAACTGTAACGTTTAAAATAGCTTTATCGTAACATGCAAAACGATAATATGAAACGGCTATTTATTTTCTGCATATTTAGTTTACTGGTTGTAACAGTGAATGCACAACAAAAGAAAACACAGGTTTTATTGTTAGGCAGTTTTCATTTCGATAACCCGGGCTTGGATGTGGCAAAATTTGAAAATGCAAATATTCTCTCGGCACAACGGCAGAAGGAAGTGCTGGAAGTAGTAGAAAAGATCAAACAATTCAAGCCGGATAAAATTTTTATTGAAACGCCGGTTGAGCGACAACCACAACTCGACAGCAGTTTTAGTAAATACAAAACAGGTGAACTTAAACTGGGTGCTTCAGAAACTCATCAAATTGCTTATCGTGTGGCCAAAGAACTAAATCATGCAGGTTTGTATGCAGTTGATTATACAGAAGCAAATTTTCCGTTTGACAGCCTGATGCAATCTGCAACTGCGGCAAAACAATTTGGCTTTTTAGACATGGTTAAACAAACACTTGGAGCCATTGAAAAAGATTTTAACGAATCGCTGAAGACTAAAACGGTTAAAGAAATCCTCTTACAGCATAATTCAGCTGAATATATAAAAATGGCAGTGGGAGTATATTATGAATTTCTTATTGCCGGCGAAAAAGGAAATCATGTTGGTTCTTATTTAACAAGCGAGTGGTGGAGAAGAAATATGGTCATTTATGAAAATGTGCTGAAACGTTTAGACGGTAAAGAAGAACGCATACTGATCTTATTCGGATCAGGTCATACAGCCTTGTTGCATGAAATGATGAAGTACAATCAAAAACTGGAATTGGTGCCGCTGGCCGAGGTAATGAAATAAAATAAAAACGTCCCGTTCACTGAGCGGGACGTTTGTCTATTGCCAATTATTTATTGCCTATTGTATTACGCTTCTTCTTCTGCATAACTGCTCACCGGTTCACAAGTACAAATAAGATTTCGATCGCCATATGTATTGTTGATACGGCTCACACTTGGCCAGAATTTGTTTTGTGTTACATAGTACAAAGGAAACGCAGCTTGCTGACGAGTATAGCTATGGTTCCATTCGTCAGCAGTAATTACAAACTGGGTATGAGGAGCATGCTTCAATGGATTATCTGCTTTATCAGCTTTACCTTCTTCCACATCACGAATTTCCTGGCGAATGCTCAGCAATGCATCGCAGAAACGATCAAGCTCAGCTTTGTCTTCGCTTTCTGTTGGTTCGATCATGATCGTGCCAGGTACCGGGAAGCTCATCGTAGGAGCGTGGAAGCCATAATCCATCAAACGTTTTGCTACATCTTCAGCTTCAATGCCAGCTGTATTTTTAAACGGACGAAGATCAACAATGAATTCATGTGCACAAGTGCCATTTGCACCTGTGTAAAGAATATCGAAGTCCTGCTTCAACCTTGCCTTCATGTAATTCGCATTCAAGATTGCGTATTCTGTTGCACGCTTTACACCATCTGCACCAAGCAAACGGATATATGCATAACTGATGAGAAGGATAGAAGCTGAACCATACGGAGCTGCACTAACAGCACCTTTAGTATTTTGATTTACATGTCCTGGTAAATAAGGAGCAAGATGTGCTTTCACACAAATAGGACCCATGCCAGGACCACCGCCACCATGCGGAATTGCAAATGTTTTATGAAGATTAAGATGACAAACATCGGCACCTATTAAACCAGGTGATGTTAAACCAACCTGTGCATTCATATTTGCGCCATCCATGTAAACTTGTCCACCATGTTGATGAACGATCTCGCAAATCTCTTTTACGCTTTCTTCAAAGATGCCATAGGTGCTTGGGTAGGTGATCATAATACCTGCAAGATTTGCACTGTGTTGTTCAGCCTTTGCTTTAAAGTCGGCTACATCAATATAACCATTCTCCAACGCTTTTACTACCACCACTTTCATACCTGCCATTACCGCACTGGCAGGATTAGTGCCGTGTGCAGAAATTGGAATAAGTATGATGTTGCGATTTGCATGTCCGTTTGCCAAATGATAATCACGAATGGCTAACAAACCTGCATATTCACCTTGAGCGCCACTGTTAGGCTGAAGGCTTGTTGCATCAAAGCCGGTGATCTCAGCTAAATATTGCGATAACTCATCAACAATTTGCTGGTAACCTTTTGTTTGATCAGCAGGTGCAAAAGGATGCACCCTGCTCCAATGTGCCCAGCTCAATGGCATCATTTGCGTAGCTGCATTTAATTTCATGGTGCAACTACCTAACGAGATCATTGAAGTATTCAACGAGAGATCTTTATTCTCGAGTTGTTTCATGTAACGCATCATCTGGCTTTCGCTGTTATGCGTATTAAAGTTTGGATGAGTTAAGAACGAACTTGTTCTTGCCAGTACAACCGGAATATGTTTTAATACCACTTCTTCTTCAACAGAAAAATGCACCGGATCAACATCGTTTACAAAACAATTGATGAGGTCGTATAAATCTTCGATGTTTGTTGTTTCATCTATCGAAATGCCAATTGTTGTTGCATCAACATATCGAAGATTGATCTCTTGTTTTTCTGCTTTTGCTTTTACAGTTGCAAGGTCTTTTACCTTCACGGCAATGGTGTCAAAGAAGAAATCACTTACTAATTCAAAACCTCTTTCTTTCAAGCCATCAGCAACTGTTTGTGCAAGTAGTGCCACACGTGTTGCAATATTGATGAGCCCCTGCGGACCATGATACACGGCATACATCGCTGCCATGTTAGCCAGCAATGCTTGTGCAGTACAAATATTTGACGTTGCTTTTTCACGCTTGATGTGTTGCTCACGTGTTTGCAACGCCATACGTAATGCACGGTTGTTTTGTGCATCAATACTTACACCAATGATACGGCCGGGAATAGAACGTTTAAATTCATCTTTACAGGTAAAGAAAGCCGCATGTGGTCCGCCGTAACCAAGAGGAACACCAAAGCGCTGTGCTGAACCAAACGCAACATCGGCACCTAATTCGCCGGGAGAAGTGATTAAGGTTAATGCCAGCAGATCGGTAGCCATTGCTACAAATCCACCAACTGCTTGTACCTGTTGAATAAACTGGCGATAGTCTTCAACCGAACCAATATTGTTTGGATATTGAACCAATGCACCAAAATAAGTTTTATCTATGCTTGCTGTTTTATAATCACCAAATACCAATTCAATTCCTAATGGTGTACCACGGGTGATCAACAGATCTTTTGTTTGTGGGAATACTTCGTTGTCAACAAAAAACTTTGGTGACGCAATAACATCGGTGCGGTTTACATGATGAAACAACATGTTCATTGCTTCAGCAGCAGCAGTTGCTTCATCAAGTAACGACGCATTGGCAATAGGTAAACCTGTAAGATCGCTCACCATTGTCTGAAAGTTCAGCAAGCTTTCCAAACGACCTTGCGAAATTTCGGCCTGGTAAGGTGTGTATTGTGTGTACCAGCCCGGGTTTTCGAACACATTACGAAGTATCACTGAAGGAGTGATAGTATCGTAGTAACCTTGCCCGATATAGTTTTTGAATAATTTGTTGTTGAGAGAAACGTCTTTCAAATGTTTCAGCAAGTCAGCTTCACTCATGGCATCAGGAATATTTAATTTTTCATGATTGCGGATGGAGGCAGGTACAGTTTTGCTGATCAATTCGTTCAGGCTGCTAACGCCAACTGTTTTCAAAAGGCTTGCTTCTGCACCAGTTGTTCCAATGTGGCGACGGGAAAATTCGTTTTGTTGCGCTTCAAAAAGATTCATGTGATGTGTTACGTTTATTCAAATCCGGAATAGTAAAACTGCACCGCAGTTTCCTTTAATTTTTCTCTCATGCTCAGGGAGAATTTAAAGAGGGGCAAAGTTACGGGCAGAAACGATTCAAATAAACAGCTGTTAGCAGTTGGGGAAAGGCTGTGAAAACGGTTGCGCAGGGAGAATGAAGCTGCAAGCTGCTCGCTATTAGCTTCAAGTTGATACATGAATGAAGCAAACCTGTATTTGCGAGCAGCTTGCCTGTAGCTTACAGCTTATTCTTAAGTAATTCTTCCAGTTGGTCGAAGCAAATAGAAATTCCTTGCTCAAAACCCATATCTACAATAGTTTGAAGTGCGGCTTCTGTTGGATAGATCATTTTGAACTCCACTTTTGTTCCCGAGCCAGTTTCAGTAAAAACATTTTTTCCTTTTGAAACTGGAAGTTCGGTGTTGATTGTGCCATCTTCATCGCAGAAACTATCTTCAATGTCATAATCTTTATGCTTATTAATAGCGATGTAGTTCATGCGTGCCCAATGCCGTTGATCTTCGGGCCCAACCATAGCATATAACCAATAGCCACCGGGTCTGAAATCCTGCGATTTTGTTTCGGCACGCCAGGGTGCTGGTCCCCACCACTGATCAAGCAATTCATGTTCTGTAAATGCCCGCCATACATCGGCAACGGGTGCAGCAAATTCTCTTGACACAACAACCGATTTCTCCTGGAAATCTTTTGTAACGTTTGTTTTATTCGTACTCATTTCTTTGTTGTTTTTATAGTTGATAATACTTTGTCTAATTGGTTGAATTTAGTATCCCACATTTGGCGGAAGGGATCAATAAAATCGGCTACTTCTTTCATTTTCTTAGCATTCAAATGGTAATAGATCTCCCTGCCGGTTTGTTCCTGTTTCACAAGCTGGCATTCGGTTAAAATGCGCAGATGCTTCGATATTGCCTGCCGGCTGGTATCAAACTGCTCTGCAACTGCATTGGGCGTCATCGACTGGGTAGCGATCAACACAATAATTGCCCGTCTCGTTGGGTCGGCAATTGCCTGGAAAACGTCTCTTCTCATTATTTAAAAAGGTTCTTTATGAAACCGTTCGGTTGCAAATATACATGCAACCATTTGGTTTCGCAAATTTTTGGCGGTGTTTTTAAAAGAATGGAAGAAAAGGAGACTTTGTTGTGCCTTAGGGAGGTTCAAATAGCTTGCCGCTTTCAGCTAACCAGTACCTTTGCACGATGGCTGATGAGTTATTACATAATTGGGAGAAGAAGGCGGCGGAACATCAGAAAGATTATGCCCGTTTTTTAAAACGTGCCGATAAGAATAAAGTGTTGAAGCAATTGCCCGATTTGCATGAAGAGGCATTTGAAAAAGTTGATTGCCTGCAATGTGCAAATTGTTGTAAAAATTATTCGCCTCGTTTCAAAACGCCCGATATAAAACGCATCAGCAAACACCTCCGCATGAAGGAGAGTGACTTCATTGATACATACCTCTATCTCGATAACGAAGGCGATTATGTTGTTAAGTCAAAACCTTGTCCGTTTCTTGGTGCCGATAATTATTGCAGTATTTATGAAGTGCGTCCGTCCGATTGTGAGCGTTTCCCCTACACAGATGAAGATGTAATTCTTAAACGGCCACAGCTCACGTTAAAGAACAGCACTTTTTGTCCTGCCACCTATTTTGTATTGGAGAAATTGATGCAGCAGAAATAATCAGCAACCTGTTAATTTTACAGGCACCGGCTCTAATTGTTTTGTTTGAAGAAATTAATCTTTACTTTCATTGCATATAAAACTCAAACATGAATACAATGAAATCTGGAATTGTTTTGCTTTTAGTTGTTCTGACAGTTACTGCCTGCACAAAAGGATTTTATATTGATGGGAAAAAAGCAACGACAGTAAAAATTACCGATTTGGGAGAAATGTATTCCACTTATAATTTATCGCAAGCGGAAAAAACAGAAGTCACACGCCAGTTGAATAATAAATCATTACTCGATGAAATTGTGCGCTATGCGAAAGAGAACACCTGGCCCGATGGAGTGAATACATTAGACGACCGACTTGCCAACCGGAAGATCATGGAGCGCTATAATTTTTATAAAGTAGCTTCTTTTGGAAATAAAACTATTGTAAGTGTACCGGCCGAAAAAAATCAGCATATGCCTGCTGCTTATATTCCGCAGGGGCCGATGTATATCATTTTTGCAAGTTCAGTTGTAGCAAGCAAATAAGGAGTCGACTTTTCTTCTGTTGCCAGGCTCAGTGATGAGCCTTTTTTTATGTTGAAACTTAAACAAAAAAATATCCCCACCTGGAAAGGAGGGGATATGGCTAATCAGTTACCATTAACCATTAAACCTTATCATCACACAAATAGACTGATTATTATTTTGAAGAGTTGCATCGTTTTGTCATAATTCAACAGGGGCGTCGAAAATTAACGAAGTGCGATTATTGTGGGCATAAAAAAACCTCTTCCGGTGAGGGAAGAGGCGCTAATCAGTTACCATTAACCATTAAACCTTATCATCAATGGCAAAATAGAATATTTTTTTGAATTATTGTTGAAACGTTAAATTATTTCCAACTCGGTTTAAAATTTTTCGCATAGTCGTCGAAGCTTACCTGGCCATACTTTCGCTCGGCAAAATACTTTGTTACCAACTCCATTTCTTTCACCTCTAACATCCCGGAAATAGGCTGAGGTTCATCAGTTAACGAAGGAATAAACACAGTTGTGGGATAAGCTAACTCACCATTTGTAAGCATTAAAGCCACCTCATTGGTTTTATAAGACGGGTTAAACTTATAGGTTTTGCCTTTCCATGTTACCTCCGATCTGGTTTCTGCATTTAATTTTACGGTATAAAAGTTTGTGTTGAGGTACTTAATGAGGTCCTGGCTTGTGTAAGTTTTGCGATCCATCACCTTGCACCAACCACACCAGTCGGTGTAAAGATCAACAAGAATGGGCCGTGGATCAGTTTTCATTTTTAATTCAGCTTCTTCCAGAGTGATCCAATTCAACTTTTCTTTTGAATCATTTCGCTGGAAAGAACTGATACTAATGAAGAGAAAAAAGAGGGCGGAGTAAAAACAAAACTTTTGCATAGTATTTTTGTTACTTGTACAAAATTAAACGCTTACACGTGCATAAAATTGTTATTTCTGTTACAGGCGCCAGTGGCTCGATCTATGCGAAACTGTTATTGCAAAAGCTTTTGGCAGCCAAAGACCAATGGCAGGAGGTAGCAGTGGTAATGACGGAGAACGCTAAAGAAGTGTGGCGCACTGAGTTGCAGGATGAAACATACAACGATCTTCCATTCAAAACTTATTCAACAACTGATTTTCATGCACCATTTGCATCAGGCTCCGGCCAGTTCAATACCATGATCATTATTCCCTGCAGCATGGGTACGTTGGGTCGCATTGCAACAGGTGTGTCAAACGATTTGATTACACGTGCGGCTGATGTGGTATTGAAAGAAAGAAGAAAACTGATCTGCGTGGTGCGTGATACACCTTACAATCTTATACATATCCGTAATATGGAAACGATCACGCTTGCTGGCGGAATTATTTGTCCTGCCACACCAAGTTTTTACAGCGTACCAACAACAATTGAAGAAGTGGCCGCAACAGTTGTTGATCGTGTGCTTGATCTTGCTGGGATTGATGTGAAAACGTTTCGGTGGGGGAAGTGATGTCTACTTCATCGTCAACTCTTCATACGCCGCAGTTAATGAACGTTGAATACCATCGCCGATCCATTCTGTAACACCGGGTATCGATTTGTTTTTCAAAAAATCTTCTTTACTTGTTCCTGCTTTTATTTCCGCCTCGCCAAATACGATCAGTTTTTCAAAATAGTTCTGCATGGCTTTAATATCGTCCATCTTTCCATATACTTCGAATCCTTGTGATGCGTGACCGTATACAAATGTTGTTTTCTTATTGAATTTCTTTGTGGTTTGTTCCAACACGTTTATCCAGTTTTTAATTGATGCGCCTGCTGTGCGATCAATGAATGGATAGCGTCGATTGTTGATAAGGTCACCCATGTGTACAACATCTGCATGTTCAAAATGAATCAACGCATCACCATCCGTATGTGCCGCACCAAAATAATGCAGCGTAATTTTTTCATTGCCGATCTTCTGGCTCCATGTTTTACCAAATGTTTGATCGGGGTATAATTGTTTGTCTTCTGATTTTGATTGCACCGCTACACGTTGCTGATTGGTTTTTGAATTTTCATGCGCCAATACATGTTCAACTATTCCTTTGAATGAAATATTGCCGCTGCTATGATCGCCATGATGATGTGTGTTGATCAACAGTTTAAACGGCTTCTCTGAACGTTTCTTCAACTCGTCAATCAAATGTTTGCTCTGGTCGGGGAATTGCGTGTCAACAACAACAATGCCTTCTTTGCTCAGATAAAA
This sequence comes from Lacibacter sp., assembly GCF_057361365.1. NCBI lineage: Bacteria > Pseudomonadati > Bacteroidota > Chitinophagia > Chitinophagales > Chitinophagaceae > Lacibacter > Lacibacter sp. The sequence goes on from NZ_JBMQSG010000016.1 coordinate 115,823, forward strand.
CAAAATTGTTCCGCCTCGTTCTGTAAATACACCAATATCATCGGTAAGCATTTTTATATTCCATGCTTCCTGTTGAAATAGTTGAGCGAGTAATGTTTGTTGAACAGAAAGTGCAGCGACAGAAAGTGCAGATGTTTGCAGAAATGATTTACGGTTCATGTTGATCTATTTTATCTACTGTAAAATAAACAATCTGCCGTTTTGTTTAAAGGCTCAAAAAATATTCTGCAATAAAAAGGATGAGTGGCGACGAATCAATACTCCAGCTTTCGAAGCGTGGGCGCTTTAAACCAGGTAATTGTTACAACAATGATCGTCATGCAGCCACCAAAGATCACAGAAGGAACAGTACCCATAATGGAAGCAGCGGTGCCGCTTTCAAACTGACCAAGCTCATTACTGCTGTTAATAAAAATGGAGCTTACACTGCTTACACGGCCACGCATTTCATCAGGAACAAATAATTGAAGGACAGTGCCACGTATGATCACACTTACGCCATCAAACAAACCGCTGACAAAGAGTGCTGCAAAACTTAACCAGAAATTTTGCGATAAGGCGAATATTAAAATACAAACACCAAAGCCACCTACTACGTAAAATAGTTTCAGTCCCTGTTTGTTTTTCATCGGTTTCCAGGTGAGTGCGGCAATAGCGATAAAATTACCGAGATAAGTAGCAGCAGTTAACCAACCCAAACCTTCAGGGCCGATATGTAAAATATCTTTCGCAAATACAGGGAGCAAAGCTGTAACTCCACCAAACAAAACCGCAAACATGTCTAAGGTCATTGAACCCAGCAATGCTTTTTGAGTAAGAATGAAATTGATACCTTCTTTTACACTCTCCCATGTGCGTGTGTTACCGGGTTTAAATAACACAGGTTTTTGTTTTACATTCTGCATGCAAAACACGGCAATTAATACTAATGAGGATACTACAATAAAAGCAATGGTGACATTTGTATAACCCATTAGCAAACCTGCAACACCCGGACCAATCACAGCCGCCAGCAGCCATGCCATACTGTTAATGGAAGTGGCTCGTACCAATTGCGTTGGAAAAACCAACTGCGAAAGAAATGCACTGAATGCCGGACTACTGAATGCCCTTACTGCGCCTGTTGCAGCAACTAATCCATAAATACTCCATTGTATTACAAACGTGGAAGTGGAATGTATAAAGTAATCGGAGGTAACCAGTAACATGCCGAGCATGATGAAAAAATAAAGTACCATGCAAACACTGATGAGCCGCTGCTTGTTACTTCGGTCGATCTTTACGCCGGCCGGTAGCGCCAGCAAAATTGCTGGTATCACTTCTGATAAACCAAGTACCCCCAATGATAGTTTGCTGCCGGTAATTTCATATAATTTCCATCCGAGCAACACAGGCGTCATACGCAAGCCTGCAAGAAAAATTAATCGGGCAGTAACATACCATGCAAATTCTCTGTTGAGTAAAAACGGTTGTTTTATTGCTTGACTCATGGCAGTGTAAGATAATGTTGCCCCTGTTCGTATTCCTTATCCAGTGCATCAATGATCACTTGCAGATGTGCTTTGTTGCCAAGGAAATCGGCGTTACTTGCATCAACAAACAGCGTTTTTACATTGTGCTGTTTAATATACTGTGTATAAGTTTCCTGTATGCTGAACAAGTAATCATCAGCAATCTGTTGCTCATAACTGCGGTTTCGCTTGCGGATGTTTTGTTGCAAACGTGAAACGGGTGAATGCAAATAGATGAGTATCTCAGGCTGTATAAGTTGCTGGTGTATGATTTCAAACAAACTTTGATATAACCTGAATTCATCGGCAGGCAAATTCACTTTTGCAAACAATAAACATTTTGTAAATAGATAATCAGAAACCGTAATGGAGTTGAAAAGATCCTGCGTGTGCAAAAGATCCTTTAACTGTTTGTAACGCTCGGCCATAAAAAACAATTCCAGCGGAAAGGCAAACTGTTTGGGGTTTTCGTAAAACTTTGGCAGAAAAGGATTGTCGGCAAATTCTTCCAGTATTAAACGGGCATTGTAATGTTTACTCAGCAAATGTGCCAGCGTTGTTTTGCCGGCACCGATATTCCCTTCTATCGTTACAAAATGATATTTCATCCGGCGGCAAATTAAAGCATGCAGGCAAATCGTGGTATGAACTTATACAGTTTGTGGAAAAGTCAGGATTTGAGTTTCGTTACTGCCAGATCATCGGCACATTCCTTCAGCAATGTCGTAATGGTTTTTTTATAAACGGGGTGCACTTTATTTGGCGACAATTCGGCAAGCGGAATCAATACAAATCGTCTGTCTTGTATGGCAGGGTGGGGTAGCGTTACAATAGACGAATGATAGATTATGTCATCGTAAAACAAAATATCAAGATCAATAGTGCGTGGACCATACTTTTCAGTGCGTATTCGGCCCAGTTCCTGTTCAATTTGTAATAGTGTTTTCATTAGTTCATCGGCAGTACGTTGTGTTTGTAAAACAATCACCTTATTTAAAAAAGCAGCTTGCTGTGTTTGTCCCCATGCAGCCGTTTCATAGATCGATGATTCGTTCGTGATAGTGCCGCAACGATCTTTCAGTTGCTCAATTGCTTTTTGCAGGAATTGTTTGCGTTGCCCCTGGTTGCTGCCCAATAAAATAAAAGACTTATGTAACCGCATGCTGTAAAAGTAGGGGAGGAAAAAGTTTTTTTCGCCAATGACATAAACAAATAGCTTTGCGCCCATGAGTCAACCTTACAGCCAGTGGAAAGCAATGCTGGCTATTTCCAGGGCAAGTTTCCGGGCTATTTTTCGCAGCCCTTCGGCAGTGATCTTCAGTTTTGCCTTTCCGCTCATTTTTATTTTGGTGTTTGGTTTTATTGGAGGTGGAAGCCCAACAGTTCGTATAGGGTTTACAAAAGGAACCGATACTTCACAAAACAATGCCGTGTATCAACAATTGTTGAAATACAAAACCATTCGTGTTATTGAGAAAAGTGAAGAGGAGTTGAGAAATGATCTGTCGAAAGGCCGCATCACCGCCATTCTTGATATGAAGCCAAATGGCACCGATACATTTCCATTATACAATATCAGCATTCAAACATCAACTGCAAGTGTTGATCGGTTGGCGATACTTCAATCAACATTAAAAGATATTATCGTTAACATCGATCGAAGAGCTGCACCCGACGCTCCAACCTATGCAAGTATTGATCTGCCGCCACCAATGCCCGGACGAATCTATAAAACCATCGATTTTATATTGCCCGGCCAGTTAGGATTCTCTTTATTAAGTGCAGGTGTGTTTGGTGTGGCATTTTTGTTTTTCAATCTTCGACAGCAATTAGTATTGAAGCGGTTTTTTGCAACGCCTATTAAGCGTGGTTATATTTTATTTGGTGAAGGCATCAGTCGTGTATTGTTTCAATTGATCACTGCTGTAGTGATTTTGTTGATCGGACGATTTGTTTTTGGATTTACGCTCGTTCATGGAGTTGTGACATTTATCGAACTGCTGTTGTTAAGTCTGGTGGGTCTGATTGTTTTCATGGGCTTTGGATTTATTGTAAGTGGCTTGGCAAAGAATGAAAGCACTATTCCACCGTTTGCGAATATGTTTACGTTACCACAATTCTTATTGGCAGGAACTTTTTTCTCCATCGATACATTTCCAAAATGGCTGCAACCCATTTGTAAAATATTGCCTTTAACACATCTTAATGATGCTATGCGCAATATTGCATTTGAAGGAAGTCATTTGGTTGATTGCGGAAAACAACTTGGCATTCTTGCAATATGGGGTGTTGCATTGTATGCAATTGCCATTAAAGTGTTCAGGTGGGAATGAGAAACAAGTACGAAGTTTGAAATACGAGGTACGGTTTGCCTATTGCTTATTTACTATTGACTATTTTCTATAATTATGCGATTAATAAAAATGTTTTTGTTTGTGATGCTGGGATTGTTTGCTGTGATTACGCTTATAGGGTTGTTTATACCATCGAGTGTAAAAATTTCCCGTGGTATTATCATCAGTGCTGATAGCAGTACAGTACATAAGGAATTAAGTGATGTAACGAACTGGAACAAATGGTTGCCATGGATTACAGCCGATAGCGGTGCAATTGTTCAACTTTCAGCTGTTACAAATCAGCCCGGCTCTTATTTTCGTTGGAAGGGAATGAAGATCAATAGTGCCGGAACAATTACAATCCAATCAATAAAGTCGGGTGAAATTTTGTTGCTGCACGAATTAAAGGATATGAATAAAGCAGAGGGTGGTTTTCGAATGCGTAGCACCGGTGCAAAAAATGATGTGACGGAAGTGCAATGGTTCATGGAATATAAATTGAAATGGTATCCATGGGAACGTTTCTTTGGCATCTTTACTGATCGTATTATTGGTTCCGCTTTCGATAAAGGCCTGGAGCAATTCAAAAATTATATTGAACAGGCCGATGTAAATAATGTGTCTGCCGCTCTCACCACGGGAAACTGATCTTTCCCATCGTTACAGAAGGAATTCCTTTCAGTTCATTGCTGAATTGCACATTGCCACCAGCAACACATTCATTCGCAAGAATGGCAAATAACACTGCTTCTTTTGCATCAGGATTAATACCAAGCTCGCTTGTTAAATGAATGGGCACATCCGGTAACAGTTGTTTTATCTTCTGCATCAATAAAGGATTGTGCATGCCTCCGCCACTGGCATACAAATGAAAGCTGCTGTTTTGCGGCATTGTCTTCGTAATAGCTTCTGCAATAGTTTGGGCAGAAAAAGCATTCAACGTTGCCATGGTATCGTACACATTTAAATCGCTTGTTCCCGATCTTTCTTTTGCTCCCTGCAAATATTCAAGATTGAATAATTCCGGTCCTGTTGTTTTAGGAAATGATTGCTGGAAGAAAGGATGATCTTTTAAAGCGTTGAGCAATGCCTCGTTGACTGTTCCCTGTTTTGCAACGCCTGCATCTTCATCAAAATACTTACCGGGAAAATGTTGCTGCATTAATGCATCCATTAATGTATTGCCCGTTCCTGTGTCGGTACTGAAAATTTTATTCGCATCCATTGAACCGGGAAGAAAAGTAAAGTTGGCAATGCCACCCATGTTTAGCATTATCCTGTCTTCACCCTTCTTTGAAAAGATAAAATAATCACCGTACACGGCAAGTGGCGCACCTTCACCACCTGCTGCAATGTGTTTCTGCCTGAAGTCGCTGATAGTGATGATGCCTGTTTCAACAGCCATATGATCGCCATCACCAATTTGTAAAGTGGCATTGCTGAATTTATCCTGTTGATGCAAAGCCTTGGGCGCATGATAAATTGTTTGTCCGTGACTGGCGATCAAATCCACGTCATCTTTTTTGATACTATGTTTTTCCAAAAATGCATTAATCATGGCCGCCTGCTGTTGTGCAACCCATGGATTTAACAAGGTTAATTTTTCAAGATCAACATCCTTCTTTGAAAAAACTGATTTGATCTCGGCTTTAAAACTGGAACCATAATTAATGGTTTCAAAAGCCACCAGTTCAATGGCAGTGTCATGTCCTGCACCTGAAATATTGCAATAAGCAATATCAAGCCCATCAACGGAAGTGCCGCTCATTAAACCAATAATGCGGCGTTGTTTTTTCTGTGCAATGGTCATCAGTTGTTGCATATTCCTGTTCATGGAATAAATATAAGAAATGCCCGTATTTGCGACCGGTTTGATTTTTTATGCCGTTTTTATGCCGTTCATGTAGAAGATGGCTGCGTTTTTTTGCAGGTTTTCAAAACTTTTGTACTTTTCATTTGTCTTATTACTAACGATCAACAGCCAAACCAACATGCTTAAGCAGGAACGACAAGCCTACATTGTGCACCAGGTGAATCTCCACAACCGTGTGTTGTCATCTGATCTCAGCACGCAGATTAATGTGTCAGAAGACACCATCCGTCGTGATTTACAGGAGCTGGCTGATAAAGGAAAGATCATTAAAGTACATGGTGGCGCTTTGTCAAGGTCGTTCAGCAGTTCAATTAACTCTTCCAGTGTTTATAGTATTGATGCAAAGAAAACAATTGCACAAAAAGCAGCTACACTTATTAAGGATGGAATGTTTGTGATGAGTACCGGTGGTACAACCATCATTGAAATGGCAAAAGCATTGCCCGATAATCTGCGGGCAACTTTCATTACGGGAAGCTTGCCAGCGGCATTGGAATATATTCATCATCCTAATATTGAAGTGATCTTTATTGGCGATAAACTTTCGAAGAGTTCACAAATTTCGATAGGCGCAGAAGCTATTCTGAAGATCAGGCAATTTAAAGTTGATCTCTGTTTTCTTGGCATCAACGCACTTGATCTTGAACATGGATTAACTGATAATGATTATGATGTTGTGCAGGTAAAGAAAGCCATGCGTGAATCTGCTTCTAAAGTAGTTGCGTTATCCATCTCTGAAAAAATAAATACCGTACAAAATATCCAGGTATGCAAAGCAAATGAACTGGATATGTTGATAACCGAATTATCACCTGACAGCAACATTTTCGATCCCTACAAAAAAGCCGGTATCAGCATTCTCTAATGCTCCACATTGATTCATTTAAAACTAAAAACTGCAACATGAAACCAAATCTTAAAAAACAAAATGGAAGGTGGGTGCAATTACCCTTGTTTCTGCTTATGTTGATGCTGTGCTCCATGGTTGAGGCGCAAGTAACTATTTCCGGTAAAGTAACCGGCGCAGGGAATGCCGCAGCTAATGTATCGGTAGTGGTGCGTAATACAAACTATGGCACATCAACAGATGCTAACGGCGCTTACAGTTTTACTGCAAATTTGAAACCCGGGAAATACGTGCTGGAGTTCTCCGGTGTTGGGTATAAGACAGCAACAAAAAATTTATCCGTTGAAAGTGGCACGAACAATTATACCAGCGATGCTGAAATAGATGAAGATGTGCTGGGCCTTGATGAAGTAGTGGTTACCGGAACAGGTGTGGCAACTAAGAAAAAGCAATTAGGTAATGCTATTGCAACAGTATCGGGTAAAGAATTAACAAGAGGCGGTGCTACATCTATTGATATGGGCTTGCAAGGAAAAGTAGCTGGTGCACAGGTTACACAAAACAGCGGTAACCCTGCAGGCGGTATCACTGTTCGTTTGCGAGGCCCTAGCACTATTGTTGGTTCATCTGATCCACTATATATTGTTGATGGTGTAATTGTAAATAATGATTCTCGCCAGTTGATCGATCTTGGTGGATATGCACAAAACAGGTTGGTAGATATAAACCCTGCCGACATCGATCGCATTGAAATAATTAAAGGTGCAGCTGCAGCTGCCATTTATGGTTCGAGAGCAAACAATGGTGTTGTACAGATATTTACAAAGAAAGGTCGTGAAGGCAAACCGCAGTTCAGTTTCTCAACGCAATTGCGCAGCAGCACGCTTCGCAAAAAAATGGAGTATAATAAAGTGCCTTTCCGTTTTACCAATTTCACTGCAAGTGATCTTACAACAGTTCCCGTACAGCGTTACGATCTGCAGGATAAGATTTTCCAAAATGCAATTGGTACAGAGAATGTATTGTCTGTTTCAGGCGGTACAGTTAATACAAAGTATTATGCGTCTGTTTCTAACCTTTACAATGAGGGCATTGTTCGAAACACGAATTTCATGCGGAATGGTTTTCGTTTAAACCTGCAGCAGAAGTTGAACAAAACCATGACGCTCAATTTTAATACTGCGTACACTTACAGCACGAGTAAGGAAATTCCAAACGGAGGTATCAATGAAGCATATGGCGCATTAACAGGATTTATTTTTGGTAACAATTATGTTAATCCAGATAAGGATCCGGCAACGGGTATTTATCCATCAGTAAATGCAACGGCAATTGTTGCTCGTACCAACCCGTTGGAAGCAATTGAACGTTTTGATTTTCGACAAAAGACAAACCGTATTGTTTCAAGTGCTCAATTAACGATTAAACCTGTCAGCGGTTTAAGTATCGAGTTTACTTCCGGCATTGATAACTATACACAAACGGCCACAGCCTACATTCCTCCACGTAATACAACGCCATCTTATAATGGAGGTTTTATTCGTCGGGCAGATGCTACTGTGATGCAATTGAATAATGATCTTACAGCAACATACCAAAAGGACATTGCGAATGAATTACAATCAACCACTTCATTAGGTGGCACATTGCAATACGATCGCACATTAACTTTTTCTGCAAATGCAACTCAGTTGGGCGCCTTCGGTCAAACTATTAATAATGGAACTATTGCAGCTGGTGAGTTCAGAGGTGAGCGAGTAATTATGGGAGCATTCTTGCAACAGACGTTTGGATTTAAAAACAGGTATTTTGTTACAGGTGCAGCACGTGTAGATGCATCGTCTGTTTATGGCATTGATAACCGCTGGCAGTTCTTCCCCAAAGTGAGCGGAACTTATATTGTGTCAAATGAAAAATTCTGGGGTGACGGTCTTGCAAAAGCAGTAAGCAGTTTAAAATTACGTGCTGCATATGGCCAGAGCGGTAACTTGACGGCTATTGGTCAGTACGATCGTTTCACCAATTTTTCACCGGTAGTTTATGGCGGACAAGCAGGTTATATAGCTCCTTCTACATTGGGTAACTTTACTGTTAAACCCGAACGCCAAACAGAAGTTGAAGTTGGTTTCGATCTGGGTTTACTGAATGATGCTATTAGTGTTGAATTCAGCTATTTCAATAAAGATGTGAAAGAACTTATTCTTAATCGCACACTTGCGCCAACCACTGGTTATAATAATCGGTTTGTCAACATCGGCACCATGACGAACAAGGGATTTGAATTCCTTGTGCGTGCCGCTATCCTCAATAAAAATAATTTGCGTTGGGTATCAAGTTTATCTTATTTGAATAATAAAAATGTTGTGAATGGGGTAGAAGGAAATGGCGTGTTGCCTTTTGCTGGTGGCTTCGGACAAGTTGCTGCGGTGAATGGCTATCCATTAGGTGCCTATTACAGTTCATTCTTTGCACGTAACCCAAATGGCAGCTTATTGCTCGATTTGAATGGCTTGCCACAGCGTGAAAGAGGTACCCAACTAGCAAATGGTAATTACACGGTTCAGCGTGCAGCAAATGGTCAACCCTCCGGAACGTTGTTAAGTAAAGTAATTGGTCAGCCAAATCCGAAGCATGTCATCTCTAAAATTGATGAACTGGATTTCGGCAAATTCAATTTCCGTATGCAATGGGATGCGATGTTGGGTTATGATGTATTCAACTTTACCAAGCGTGTAGGCGATCGGGATTTTTATGGCGGATTGAAAGGTTATGAAGCTGAGTTATTAGGCAAAGTTCCAAAAGGTACAAGTGCGGCTCTCTTCAGCATATTTGAAAACTGGATAGAGGATGGTTCATTTGTGAAACTCCGTGAGCTATCATTATCCTATAACATGAAACCGAAGTTTTTAAAAGGTAACAGTATGCGTTTGAGTTTAACAGGACGTAACCTGTTTTCATTTGATAATTATAGCGGATGGGATCCTGAAGTAAATGCAGCCGGACAGGATAATGCAGTGCGTGGTTTTGATTTTGTGGAAGTACCTCTTCCCCGAATGATCATGTTTGGCGTAAACATTAATTTCTAATTGAAAAAACTAAATGATATGAAAAAGATATTCGTTTATTCATTATCTCTCATTGCGGTTGCGTTCAGCAGTTGTAAGATGGATATTGTAAACCCGAATGGTCCTACCGATGCACAGGTTGTTTCCACACGTGAGGGATTGATCACTTACAGTATTGGTATGAAACAGAACTATGCAGCTTCAGCATATGATGCACTGGTAATTACAACCGGAGGTACAACACGTGAATTAAAGGGCATTGCCACATTTACTACCGTGCTTGAAATTGAAGCAGGTGGTTCAGCTTTGCCAACATTCAACGCAGCTGTATTAAGTGTTTGGTTGCGTATGACTCGTGTAATGGGTATGGCCGATGATATTATTGCAAATGCACCAACTGTACTTGCAACGGACAATGCTATGCGTTCAGGTATTGTGGCCCATGCACATTTGTTTAAGGCAATGGCCATAGGCGGATTGGCAACTTCATTTGAGCAAGTGCCCATCGCAACTAATAAAGCAGGCGGCGTAACGTTTGTTCCCCGTCAGCAAGGTTTATTGAAAGCAATTGAGTTGTTAGAGCAGGCAGCAGCATTAATAGCTGCAACTGCACCGAGTGGCGAATTTAATACAAGGGTAGCAGGATCAAACTTCAGCTTGTTAAATTGCATTAATGCCTACCTGGCAAGATATAACATGATGGCTGGCCGTTATGCGCAGGCAATTACAGCAGCTAATCTTGTTCCGTTAAGTTCAGCTTCTCAATTTGTTTTTGATGGTGCTCAAACAGTAAACCCGATCTACACTCAACTGCGGGTAACAAATAGTTATTCTCCCCGTGACAATTTTGGTTTACCTGCAGGTTTGTTTGATCCAGCTGATGCACGTATTGCTTTTTATTTGCAGGGTCCGCAAGTAACAAGTGGTCCTGATGTGTTGCGTACCATTCGTGGTTTTGCACAAACAAACAGCAGCCCTATTCCTGTTTATCTACCCGATGAAATGCGTTTAATTAAAGCCGAAGCTATTCTGCGTTCTGGCGGAACAGTGGCCGATGCATTAACAGAGATCAATGCCGTGCGTCAACAATCAAGTGGTGATGTATTTGGCGTTCATGCTAACCTACCAGCATATTCCGGTTCAACTACAGTTAATGATCTTTTACTTGAAGTTTACCGACAGCGTTGTGCCGAATTGTATTTAAGTGGTTTGCGTTTGGAAGATAGTCGGCGTTTTGGTCGAACTCCCCCTCCTGCAAACGTAAATCCTGTGCCAGTTACATTTGAGCGTAACAGGAATTTTTATCCTTACCCCGATCAGGAACGATTAAATAACGCAAACACACCCGCCGATCCGGCCATATAAATTTTTTATCAGTAGTTATGTTTTAAGTGTACAACCCCGTTTTCTAACGGGGTTTCTTTTTTGTAAAAATTTTTAACAGTTGAGCAACGAATGGACAAATAGCTTTGTCAACCCATTACAAAACCCGGATGATCGATCAGCGGCAATTTATAAAAGACTGTTTGCGTGGCAATACCATGGCGCAAAAGCAACTCTATGATGCTTTTGCTGAGACCATGCTGGGTATTTGTTATCGCTACACCAAATCGCTGGCAGATGCAGAAGATGTGTTACAGGAAGGCTTTGTAAAAGTGTTCAGGAACCTGCACACTTACCGGAGCGAAGGAGAACTCGGCGGATGGATACGCACCATTATGGTGAACACTGCGTTGAACTATTTGAAAAAGAAAAAGGAATACCAGTACGATATGTCTTTCCTGAGTGAGCCGTTGCATCCTGTGAGTAATGATAACCCCGAAGTATTACTTCGCACCAAACAACTGGCTGAATTGATCAGGCAGTTGCCCACCGGTTATCAAACAATTTTTAACCTGCATGCTGTTGAAGGATTTACCCATGTCGAAATCGGGAAAATGCTGGGCATCAGTGAAGGCACCAGCCGAAGCCAGTATATGCGTGCAAGAAACCTGTTGATCACCTGGATTGAAAAGCATAATTCCGAACCCCAAAAGCAAGTGTATGGCGGATCATCAATTTGAACAGAAAGTAAGCCAGCAGCTGGCCGACTTCAAACTGAAGCCGAATGCAGAAGTGTGGCAACAAGTGGAAAAGCAATTGGAAGAAGATAGAAAACGCAGAAGATGGTTTTTCTATTTGCCGATTGCAGCTTTATTCATTGGTGGATTACTTTATGCAGTATGGCCTGAGGAGAAACCTGCAAAAGAAAATGTAGCGGTACAATCGGGTACAAACAACTCAACTACAACAACTGTAGTAACGAAGACAAACAAATCGCCATTAACCAAAGAACCATCATCAGCAACTACTGTAAATGAAACAGGCTTTTCAGAAAAGGAAATAGTTGAAAATAGTTTACAGGCACAGACAAAAAAAAATCAGCCAATTCAACACAACAACAATATAACACGGCCGGGGCGTCAGAATCTAAAAATAACAAAGACAAATGCTGTTGTAGTAAGAACCAAAGAGCAAACAAGTAAAGATGAAGTTGTTGCTCATAAAAAAACTGATCAGAAAGAAACTGCTATTGAAAATAACATGGTAGTTGTTGATGCAACACAAACCGAGCAGAAAAATGATAGTGTGTTAGTAGATCAACCAATTCTTAGTAAAGCAGATACAGTTCAATCAAACGAACCAGCAGCAACAGTTGTTGACTCGATTAACGCTAAGCCTTCAGAACAAGCCCCGATCATTTCAAAAAGGAAATGGCAGTTGGGTTTGAATATTAGCGTGGGCACATCTGATATAAGAGGAAGTCTTTTCCCAGGCTCAGGAACAAAATCGCTTTATTTCTCTGATGCGTTTGCATCACCTAATAGCAACAATGGTGGGTTGGGTGGTGTTACACGTATTGTTCAATATGAATATACAGTTAGACCGGCGTTAGAGTTCGGTGCAGGTGTCATCCTTCGTAAGCCGTTTAAGAAAAGAAATACTTTTGTAACTGGTCTGCAATATCAATATAGCAGTTATTCCGTTACTCAACGCCAGCGTATCGATACATTTATTCTTGCAAATAATTATTTCAGTAATATTTCAATTAAGGAAAGAAAAGCACAGTTCCGTATGCATGCATTAAATGTGCCGCTGGAAATGGAGTTGAAAATTGCTGACATTAAAAAGGGTAAATTGTTATTCAATGCAGGTATTCATAACTGGTTTATCCTTTCTTCAACTCAAACCGATACACTTTCTGCATTTCGCTATGCTGCTGAAAGTTCTCGTAACGCTTATGCATCTGGCGGCAGCCCAACTGCAAAAGAAACAAAAGCAACTGCCTGGCAGCCGCAATTATATTTATCACCAGCATTTGAATGGAGGGGTAAGAAAATAAGTTCGCAGTTAGGTGCCTACCTCAATTATGGACTACGTCGTGCTTATCAATCTTCTTCAAAAGATTATTGGTGGCAGACAGGTATTCGTTATCGCATCTACTTCTAAAAAATCGTTAACAACAACGCAACGGTTTTGAAACTGGCAGTGTCAACTTTCTAAACAAACTGCCATGAAGAATTTTAAATCCATTGCGTTGCTGGTTGTAATTGCAGCTTTTTTCTCCGGTTGTTTAAAAGATAAGTGTACGCAAACGTATACTTTGTATCGCCCCGTTTATAAAACCAAGCAGGAAGTAAGGAGTGAAATAAAAAGCAAATCCGCAAGAACCATTGTGCAGCCGGGAAAAATATCTTTATTCGGTACAACTATTTTTCTCAACGAAATTGATAAAGGTATTCATGTAATCGATAACAGCAATCCATCGCAACCAAAGAACATTGGATTTATTGAAGTGCCCGGCAATGTTGATCTCGCCATTAAAGGCAACAGGTTGTATGCTGATCTGTTTGCTGATCTTGTAACGATCGACATCAGTGATCCCAAAAACATACAAGTGGTGAGTATTAAGGAAAAAGTTTTTCCTCATCGTTTATTCAACAATGGATTTACAGCAGACACGAATCTTGTGATAGTAGATTGGTTGAAAAAAGATACCTCCGTTACAGTAAGCTGCAATAATACCCAAGCACAAAATTTTTTATGGGACAGAGGTTTTCTTGCGGTGGCACAAAACTTTTCTTCGTCAAATGCAGGTGGAGTAACCACCGGCATTAATGGTTCCATGGCGAGATTTGCATTGAAGAATGATTATCTCTACACTGTTTCAACGAATGATCTGAAAGTATTTGGTTTGCAGAATGCAGATCAACCGCAGCAGTTAAATACGATTAATGTTGGTTGGGGAATTGAAACGATCTATCCTTTCAAAGATCAATTGTTTATCGGATCGAATACAGGCATGTTTATTTACAGTGTGCAAAATCCTGCATCACCGCAAAAAACGGGAAGTTTTAATCATGCATTCGCCTGCGATCCCGTTATTGCAGATGATACACATGCATATGTTACACTTCGCACAGGAACTACCTGCAGGGCGGCAAACGCTAATCAGCTGGATGTGATCAATATTACGAACCTGCAATCACCTTCATTATTGAAAACATATCCACTCACAAATCCGCATGGCCTGTCAAAAGATGGTAACCTGTTGTTTGTGTGCGATGGTAAAGATGGTTTGCGTGTGTACAATGCATCGAACCCAACAAACCTAAGTCTGGTGAAACATATCAAAGGATTTGATGCATATGATGTCATTGCTTGGAATGGCAATGCATTGGTTGTAACAAAAACAGCTTTGTTGCAATTCGATTACAGCAATCAAACAAATATCACTCAACGTAGCAGCATTGCTATTCAACGATAATTATATGAAGAAGTCTTTCTTTATCATTTTAAGTTGTATGGTCACTTCTGCTTTTGCACAGGAAAAAGTGCAAGCGGTTTTGAGAAAGCCTGTCAAGTTTCAAACGATCATACAAGGTGGATTGCTGGCAGGCAGTTCAACTGAATCGGCTGCACTGCAAACAATCAATGGTTTTCGTTTGGGTAATTGGTATACGGGTGTTGGTGCAGGTCTTGATTTTTATATGCAGAGAGGTGTGCCTTTGTTTGCAGATGTTCGTTATCATTTTTCTAGTAAGCATAAATCACTTTTTATTTACACTGATGCCGGTGTTCATATTCCATGGATCAAGAACAAGGAACAGCGGAATATTATTTCACAAAGTGCAGGACTTTATACCGATGCAGGTATAGGGTTTAGTTTAACCACGAAGAAAAATGATGCGTTCTTATTTAGCCTCGGGTACACTTACAAACATGTGCCCGAAAAACAGGAAGGGTTTAGCTGGCAATCGTGGCCATGGCCCCAGGGAACCGATGCAGGCGTTTTAAACTATAATTATCGGTTCAACCGGATCGCCGTAAAAATTGGATTGATGTTTTGATCAACAACTGGTTCATCATTTGTTGAATACGCAAACCGGGATACACCTATCAAAGAAGAGGCTTTTGCCTCTTTCTTTTTTATTGCGATTGAATGAATTTGAGATTGCGTTGAATGCCGGCAAATTTTGTGCGTTTTAACGGCGAGTTTTTAAAAACCTGTTTGAATGTTTCTTCACTCATCTCTTCCCATTCTTTGTTACTGAGATTTAAAATTTCGGGAATAGGAGTGAAACCGGCTTCTGTAGTCGGCTTACTGAAACGATTCCATGGACAAACATCCTGGCAAACATCGCAGCCAAACATCCAGTTGTTGAATTTGCCTTTCATACTTTCATCGACCAATGCATCTTTCAACTCAATGGTGAAATAAGAAATGCATTTGCTTCCATCAATTACTTTATCCGGTAGAATTGCATCGGTGGGACAATTATCAATACACTTTGTGCAACTGCCGCAATAATCTTTTACAAAAGCTGAGTCGTATTCCAGGTCAAGATCGCAAATGAGTGTTGCAAGAAAAAAGAATGAACCGCTTTGTTTGCTGATAAGGTTTCCATTCTTACCGATCCATCCCAAACCACTTCGTTGTGCCCAGCTGCGTTCAAGCACAGGTGCACTATCAACAAAGCCTCTTCCGTGTACTTCACCAATGTTTGAATTGATAAGTGACAATAATTCTTTCAGCTTACTGCGTATCACATCATGATAATCGTTTCCATAAGCATACTTCGAAATATTCGGCGTGTTCTCTTTTTGTTTGGCTGATGGAAAATAATTCATCATCAATGTGATGACGCTCTTTGCACCGGGAACAAGTTGCGTTGGATCAACACGTAATTCAAAATAATTTTCCATGTATTGCATGCTGCCATGCATTCCCTTGCTAAGCCATGCTTCCAGTTTTCTTGCATCATCATCCAATCGTTTTGCTTTGGCTATACCACAATAGCTAAAGCCAAGCGAAGAAGCTCCCTGTTTTATAAAAGCGGTATTTGCTGATGTGTTGATCAAAATAAATGATGAAAAGGCCCAAAGATAGTTTCTTATTTATCCTCCACGTGAAGCCTGTGCATAATACGATGAATAGCTGGTGCAAGTATAAGGCCGATGTTTGTAATAAAGACCACACCACTGAAGAGCGCATAGAAAGAAGCAAACCATTTTCCGGAAGCTTGTGTAATTGTGTCGACCGGCCCCATGCCGCTAAGGATCATTGATGCATTTAACAACGCATCAAGCCAAGTCATTCCTGTTGTGTAATGATAACCAACAATGCCGATCAGTAAACTGACGAACAAAACTACCAATGCAAGCAACACACTTCTGCCAATGCGTTTGTAGTAGGTTTTCTTTGTAGCGAGGGGTTGCTTTTTATGTTCGTACATGGGTAAACATTCAATTTACAAATGTAAACCAACACAGTCTATTTACAAGTGCTGCCAATCTGCGCATCAACCGCTGTTTTCAATTGATCATATAACTCACGTTTAAAACCATCTCTTTCTTTTTTTGCGAGGAGGATACAACTGTAGCCACGGCAATAGTCGATCCATACAAACGGGCTGTTCTGCGATACGCTGTTCACTACTTTGCCATCAGCTGTTTCACGCCATGTGCCCAACCCATAACTAAAGCCATTCATGAAAGGCGGCGTGTATTTGTTCAACGCTGTGCCTGTTTGCAGTTTGGTCATCTCCGCAATAGATACTTCGGTAAGTACTTGTTTGCCATTGAACATTCCTTTGTTCAATAACATGCTTAAGAAATTTGTGTATTCAACGGCTGATGATTTAGCACCATCAAAAGGACTGATAGCGGACGTGTAATTACTAAAGCTGCTGATGCGCATGTTGAGGGGACGAAATAATTTTTCCTGGATAAGCCTGTCGAACTTTTTCTTTGTCACCACTTCCAAAACACGGCCAACGATCGAGGGGCCAATCTGATCGTATTGAAACCAGTTGCCGGGGTTGTTAGCAATTGCTCTTTTCTCGGCATAGTAATTCACTTCTTCTTCCAGTGATGAAAAACCTTTGCGTTGAAATAATTTTCCTGCGCCTTGTTTATCTGTTTCAATACCGGTTGTGTGGCTAAGACAATGACGAATGGTGATATAGCCTTTCATCCACTTTGGAAAAACAGGCAGGTATTTTCCAACATTATCGTCAAGAGAAATTTTCCCTTCCTGAACCAAAATCATCACCAATGCTGCGGTGAACCATTGACTGCTTTCCCCAACGGGTGCCTGAATGTTAGGGCGAAAATCGCCAAGCATTTTCTGGTACAATACTTTTCCATCTTTATAAATGATAAGCGCCTGGTCGTCGCCTAACTGCTTCTGATTGTTGAGCATGAACTGCTCAACCTCTGCAAAATTTTGAGCTGATGTAGTGTGGAAAAAAAAGGCTGTAAAAATAAAAAGCAGCATTGTCTTCATGGACGAAATTTTATGCTGCTAAAGATAAATGGAAACCGGGTGCGGCGAAGCACCCGGTTGAAGATTAACAAAGTTATCAGGGTAGGGGCTCCTCGTAATTGAACGACCAGTATTTGCCGTACTTATCGATCAACGAACCATAATAGCCGCCCCAAAACATATTAGCCAAAGGTTCTGTAACCTTGCCGCCCTGCTGCAAGTGATCAAAAAAACGAACGATCTCTTCCTTTGTGCTGCACACAACACATAATTGCGAGCCATTGCCATCGTTCAGTTTTTCCCGGTTCATATCGGAAGCCATGATCACCATTGCGCCGCTTGTTAATTGCGAATGCATGATCACATCTTGCAAATTTGGTGGCATCTGGCTGGCCATGGGCGATTCTGCAACAGTTTGTAATGTTAGCTCGCCTTCAAAACAATCTTTGTAAAAACTCATTGCTTCTTTACAAGTGCCATCGAAGATGAGATAAGGGTTTAAGGTTGTTGGCATCTTTTATATTTTTTAAATTTTAAGATGGAATTTTTGACAGGTCGCTGAACAATATTTCCCATTGGTGGCCATCAGGATCTGCAAACGAATCGTAATACATCCAGCCATGATCGGCCGATTCACGGTAGCGACTGCCGCCATTTTCCAATGCGGTTTTAACGATCTCATCTACTTTTTCCTTGCTCTCTACATCAACTGCAAGTAATACCTGTGTAGAAGTGCCGTCGGCAATAGAACGGTTGGTAAAAGTGGAAAAGAATTCGTGTTTCAACAACATGCAGTAAATGGCTTCTTCCTTCAACACAAGACATATGGCCTTATCATCACTGAACTGTTCATTAAAACTAAAACCGAGTTTTGTCCAGAAGTTTCTTGTTACTGCGAGATCTTTTACCGGCAGGTTAACGTAGATCGATTTTACTTTTGACATGATCTTAATTTTATGATTCTGCTAATGTTTTAATTGTTTCCATTGCCTGTGGCCACGTTTTCTCGAAATAATCTTTATACTCGGCTGTGATACCCATGTCCACATCAAGTTGTGTATGGCCATCCTTTTCAGTAAGCGTATAATTTTCAGTTGAACCTTGCCATTGCTTTACTTTTTCGCTTGTAGTATCTTCCACACCATCTTTTAATTCGCCAAGGTGCTCGAACGACATGTATTCATTTTCTTTCTTTTTCGCTATCCTGCTAACCATACCACTGCCTTTGCCATCAGTAAACAAGATCTTACTTCCTTCTTTCCAATCTGTTTCAGCGGTAGAGCCTTCGCTGAAAACTTTTGTCCATGCTTCGTATTTTCCTTTTGCCCATAAAGTATCCCATACTTTTTCTTTGGGCGCTTCGATGTTTACTGAGAAATGAAGTTGTTCCATAAAAAATGTTTTAAGAGTTAACCAATTAACTGCACCGATTCATTGATGATGCGTTGCAGTTCTTTTTTATTTGCCTTTACAGCTTTCATGTCGGGCAGGTATAACATTCTTCGGTCTTTATAGTCGCCTTCAAGAAGTGCAGATTTTATTTTTACAATGCTGGGATGATGGAAAACAAGATGCACATGTTTCGTGGCACGGTGATTAAATGTTACAATATCGGCCGATGTATAATAACTGGGAGCATTCCATTTAATACGTTCATGAATTTCCTTATTACTGTCTTTAATGATTTTGCGCACGGCATCAATCTCATCTTTCAACGGATGCTCAAGTTCGTTCATCCAGTCGTTCACCTGTTGTTCATCTGTTGGTTTAAGTTTTTTAGTTGCCATGATTTTTATTTATTCGAGTTCAATGCAATGAAATCCTTTATCACGCACCAATTGTTTTACTGTTTCAGGTTGCACATTCAATCCTTCAAGCCGCAGCACTTTATCACAATCATGCATATCGAGTGTAACCTGGCAGCCGGGGAAGAACTGCTCCAGCAAACGGATAACACATTCCTTTGCGTTTGTATCAGTCACATTTGTTTTAAACAGTTCAATCATTACTTCAGAGGTTTGCTGCTATTTCATTTATCTGTCGCAAGTGCCGTTGGGTATGATACAAAACAAAATGCAGGATTTCAAATTTGCTGATGTTACCAAATGCCGGATGATTAATGAGTTCATCAAGATCATCTTCATACATCCGTTCACGAATTCTTTTGATGGATACTTCCAGCTCTTTCAGCAAAAGTCTCCCATCATAAATCTCTCTTGTTGGCAAAATGAATTCTGGCGACTTGAATTTTTTCTGAAAATCCAGGAAAATGCTTTTCAATTCTTCTACACGTTCACCTGGGTTCCTGTCAACAGGTTTTCCTTTTAATGCCAATGCTTTAGCTATAGAATTATTCGAAAGGGTAATATGGTCGGCCACCTGTGCAATGCTCCACTTATCGGGCCCGGGCTTCTGGTTTAAATGCCGCCCTTCAACTGATTGCAGTAATTGTACCAGCTTATCCGTCACGTGTTCAATATTATTGATAAGAGTTGCTATTTGTACAGTGCCTGTTGTCATATGCATGATTCTTGCACAAACCTAAAAACTGTTTTTTTTACATGAAGGGTGCAAATGCGGCTTTATCTGGGGTTGATTGCGACAGATGCATTGCTTACATTTGATGGCTCTTAGCAAAACGATCGCTTTCTAAAACAACCAGTCGATGAAACACATTTCAATTTTAGTTCCACTCGGGCACACCAGTTTGCCTAACATTGACGGAACTCACCAGATATTAAGTGAAGTAAATAATATTCGTGTGGCAAAAGGAGAAGAGCCGCTGTTTAAAATTCAGTTGGTTGGATTAGAAAATACGATTGAGCAGCGGAATGGCTTATATACTATTCAGCCCGATGTATTAGTTGCCGATGTGCCAAAGACAAATATCATCATTATACCCGCTATGCATGGCGATCTGCCAAAAGCAATGGAACGTAATGCTGCATTTCTTCCATGGATCATTGAGCAATATCACAATGGTGCCGAGGTAGTAAGTTTTTGCATTGCTTCTTTCTTTTTAGCTGCAACCGGTTTACTCAATGGAAAAAAGTGTGCAACACATTGGATCGCTGCAAATGATTTTCGTAAAATGTTTCCTGACGTGGAATTAGTTGATGATCGCATCATGACAGAAGAAGATGGGCTGTACACCAGCGGTGGTGCTTATTCATTTTTAAACCTGCTGGCATACATTATTGAAAAACATGCCGGTCGTGAAATTGCAGTGCGAATTGCCAAAACATTTATGATCGATATTGATCGTGAAAGTCAGAGCCCGTTCATTATTTTCAATGGACAGAAAGCGCATGAAGATGAGTCGATCAAAAAAGCACAGGAATATATTGAACGTAATTACCAGGATCGGATAACTGTTGATCACTTGGCTGATATGCTTGCATTAGGGCGCCGTAACCTGGAACGTCGTTTCAAAAAGGCAACTGCCAATACTGTTGTTGAATATATTCAACGTGTGAAAGTGGAAGCAGCAAAAAAACAATTGGAAAGCGGCCGAAAGAATGTAAACGAAGTGATGTACGATACAGGTTATTCTGATGAGAAAGCATTTCGTACGGTATTTCGTAAGATCACTGGATTATCTCCATTAGCGTACAGAAATAAGTATAATAAAGAGATGGTGGCGGTTTAAACTTGTTATCGATATCCCGCCGCCTGCAACTCAAACAAATGCGCATAACGTTTATTGGAAGCAAGTAATTCTTCATGCGAACCAAGTTCTTTGATGTGACCATCTTCCACTACAGCAATCCGATCAGCAATCCGTACAGTAGAAAAACGGTGCGAAATCACAATTCCAATTCGTCCTTTCAGATTTGCTTTCAGCTCAGCAAAAATGGCCGCTTCTGCTTCGGGATCAAGTGAAGCAGTAGGCTCATCGAGTATCCAGATATCCGCATTACGATACATGATCCTCGCCAATGCCAACCGTTGCCATTCACCACCCGAAAGATCATGCCCGCCTTCAAACAATCGTCCCACTTTTGAATCAAGTCCTTTCGCCATTTTTTTGACCAGCCATTCGCTTCGTGAATCTTTCAATGCTTTATGCACTTTTTCATCGTTTGGTTCATCATAAGGCCAGCCCATCACTACATTTTCACGCACCGATAATTCATAGGTTGCATAATCCTGGAACAATACACCAATGCGGCTACGCAAATGATCGGGCTCCATATCTTTTACATTCACACCGCCAATACGCACTTCACCTTTTTGTGTATCGTAAAAACGAAGCAACAGTTTAACGAGTGTACTTTTTCCAGCGCCATTTTCACCCACCAATGCAATGAGCTCGCCACTCTTAATATGCAGACTTAAATTTTCAACCGCAGCTCCATGTCCGCCGGGATAATAAAAACTTACATTGTTAAATTCAATTTCCTGTACAGGTCCAGCAGGTATTTTTTTAGGATGAAGAGGCACCGGCAACAAAGTTTCAACCTGCAGAAATGAAAAATAATCTTCCAGGAAAGTTGTGTGCTGATCAACTGCTACGAAGGTGCTTGAAATTTGTCCAAGACTTCCTGCAACTGATGTAAATGCACCAATCACCAACACAACACCACCTGGATCAATTGTGCCGGCAATACCACGGACCGCAACAAATACATAAGCCAAGGCAAGAGTAGTGCCTGTTACAATACCGCTGATCATCGAAATGCGTGTTCCGGACTTATACATTTGAGCACGCTGCGTAAACAACTCTTCTGAAATATTTTTATGACGGTTCAATAAATAATCGGCCAATACATTTGCCCGGATCTCTTTCGTGTTTTTGGGCTCAACAAGCAGATCGGCAATGTAGCCACGCTCTCTTTCTTCAGGTGTTTCCTTATAAAAATATTTGTAGAGTTTTGACGTAACACGGCTTTCGATCACCAATGAAAGAACCGCAGCCATAAGTGCCAGCACCACCAATAAATAATGAAGACTTGCAAGCAATCCCGCCATCAAAACAATAGTGATAATATTGCCGGATAAACCAAGTACCGACCATGTAAGATCACCCGGCCGCCATGATACATCACGCTTTGCACGTGCAAGCCGGTCGTGCCAATCAGAATTATCAAAATGCCCGAGATCAACTTTTGATGCCTTATGAAGCAGGCGTCTTTCCGCTTCAAGCTCCACACGACGAACATACAGGTTACGTCCGTAACCAATGTAGGAGCCAAGCGTGCGTTGCACAATGATGGTGAGCCACAAGCCAATGATGATAGGAAGTATATCTTGTAATTGCAGGTGCTCTGTTTTAGCTACTGCAATCTTATTAACGAGTACAGCACCAAGGTAAACGAGGATAGGAGGCATCACAGAGTTGATCATACCGAGCACCGTATAACGTATAAACAATTTTGGAGATGCTGCCCATGCAAGCGAAAGCCCAAGCCTCAGATTCTTTCTTACCCTCGCCAGGCGGCCGGTGATGATTTCGGGTTTGAATTTCATACTTAAAAGTTACGGAAACAAATGATGCAGTGATAAGTGATGTGGCGAGTGGGTTCTATTTTATAAAAGAAGTTTATACATTTAGTAATTCGATTTAAATCTCTTAATACCTACAGCATGTTGTCATCAAAACCTGGAACAATTGAAGAATATATAGCCAGCTTTCCTGAAGAAACACAAAAGAAATTGAACCAGGTACATAACTGTATTAAAAAAGCTGCACCCAAAGCGGAAGAAACCATTGGGTATGGCATTCCCACTTATAAACTCAACGGCAACCTGGTCCATTTTGGAGGTTACAAACAACATGTAGGTTTTTATCCGGCGCCCTCAGGAATTAAGGCGTTTGAAAAAGAGCTGGCTATTTATAAAAGTTCAAAAGGTGCAGTGCAGTTTCCGCTTGATGAACCCATGCCACTCTCGCTCATTACGAAGATTGTAAAGTTTCGTGTAAAACAGAATCTTGAAAAGCCTGCGAAAAAGAAATAGGCAGAAAAGTTTTCAAGTTTAAACATATTATGATTTTTTGGTATAGAAATTGCTGTACTAATTATGTGTTTTAGTAAGCGAAACATGATTAGTATGAAATGAGATTAATATAACCATACAAAGAAATTTTATTTTGGTCTTTTAAGTAAAATGTGAGCATTCCCCGTTGTCGAGCGGGGAATTTTAATTTGAAAATGACAGGATTAAACTATGACGATAAGGAAAACATATTCATCGATGCCGAAGCGATTTACCTGGGCAGTTGATATGCTGCAGCTGGAACCTTCGGATCATGTGTTGGAAATAGGATGCGGTGTAGGATTAATGGCGGAGTTGATTGGTAGCAAGCTGGTTGATGGAAAACTGGTTGCCATTGATAAATCATCTTTTATGATCGACAAGGCGAAGAGAAGAAACAAATTATTTATTGCTGATGGAGCTGTTGAATTCTTAACTGCTGATTTTTTAAAAATTGATCTGCAAGCTTCTTCATTTAATATCATTACCGCTTTTAATCTCAACTTTTTTCGAAAGAACCCCGACAAAGTATTACAAAGAGTAAAACAGTTTTTAAAACCTGGTGGTAAGCTGTTTATCTTCTTCCAGGATCCATTTGAAATAACAATCAGTGCTGCTGATCTTATTGCAGAAAAATTATCGGCTTATGGTTTTTCCGTAGTGGATACTATTCTGAAAGAACTAACGCCGACGTCGGCTATTTGTGTTGTAGCGGTTCCAAATGAATAGTTAGAATCTTAGTTGCTCAATATTTTAAACTCAACTCGTCGGTTCAATTGTCTTCCTTCATCGGTTTCGTTTGTTGCTACAGGCACCGTTTCGCCATAGCCTTTAAAGCTTACACGTTCTGCTGGAATCCCTTTTGACAAAATATATTGCATAACTGAGTTTGCACGGTTATGGCTGAGTTTAATATTATATTCATCTGAACCTTTGGCATCGGTGTGAGCACCCAGTTCAATACTGATAGCCGGGTTGTCATTCAACATTTTCACTACACGATTTAACTCAATAAATGAAACCGGCCGCAAATCCCATTTATCAAAATCAAAGAATACATTATTCAACCGAACGATTTGTCCGATCTCAATTGGAACAAGGTAAAGATCTTTGTGAATCTCTTTATAACCAGCTCTTATTAATGAATCAAGGTTCAGGTTTTCTGATTGCGCAAAGAAATGATCGGCAGAGGCCCGGATAAGATAATTTTTGTCGTAAGGTAATACTATCTGAAATGCACCATCGCCAGGGGTTGATAAACCATTGCCGGCAACAACGCCATCGGGCAATGTTTCATAAATAAGATTGGCACTTAAAGGTTGTTTTGTTTTTGCATTGTACACATTACCTCTTACCAATACAACAGGATCAGGTTTTTCGATCTCTAATAATTTTACTCTTACGATATCACTTTTACCCAACGATTGAAAACTGCTGGTGAGGTATGCATATTCGCCTCCCGCCTCTAATGTAAAGAAGGCATCAAAATCAGCAGTGTTTATTGGCTCACCAAGATTTATAGGATCACTCCATTTTAACCATGTATCATCTAAGCGTTTTGTCTTCCATATATCCTGGTCGCCAATTCCTCCGGGTCTGTCGCTACTAAAATAAAGTGTAACGCCATCGGATGCGAGATAAGGTGTCATTTGATTATAACCCTGCTGATTTATTTTTTTACCCAAACTTTTTGGTTCACTCCATGTGCCATCATCCTGTAGAAAACAAGCATAAATTTTATTGATGCGGCTTTTACTTTCTTCGCTCATGTAGAGTAACAATACCCGTCCATCACTCGACATGCTTGCTCCTGATTGAAAACCTTTATCATACTTCGCATAGTTTTTTATTTTCAACATGTTTGGTTTGCTCCATCTTCCGTCTTTCTGCACTTCGCTCAGGCTTACGCCATTGCCATAATAGTCGCCATCAACAAATGCATTGCGTAAGAGCATACGGTTTTTATCCGGAGATATCCAGTAAACGGCGTTGTAGTGTGCAGTGTTGAATGGAAAACCTAAATGAACAGCATCAGTCCATTGGCCTGTTACAGTATCACGGATGGAATACCAGATATCCTGTGAGTTACGCACTTCATGTGCATGTTTATTTTCAGGGTGACTTTCGCAAATGAAGAATAATAAATTTCCATCGGCAGAAATGGTGGGACGTAATTCCGGTAATTCGGAATTAACACGAAAGCCCAGATTCTCAATTTTGATAATGGTATTTTCTGTGATGATCTTTTCTTTCTGCTCAACCATTTTGCCAACAGTATCAACAAGCGGTTGAGTAAAACCAGCTGCAGTAAAAATGAAACAAATAAGAGCGGATAGAGATCGTTTCACGGGGTAAGGGATTTGCTGCTAAGCTACAGCAAACCCATGAGGCAAAGAATAGTAGAATAACGATGTTGCTATCGTAGAATTTGAAACTTCTTGGGACGGTAGAATTTATGAATAATAAACCATTGGTGCACTCTCCTTTATGAATTAGATATCTGCCAGCTATTCATATAATAGATCGATTAACTATGTTGATGTAAAAACGAAGCGCCTGCTATCTCATATAGAAATAGTTAACGTTTTATAATGAACTTTAAAGTAATAGTTTTAAATTTAGTATACGCTACTGCTCCTCAGCTCCCCTGAAATTACAGATTCTTTTTTCTGATGCCTTGTGGAAATGTTTTCTACTGTTTACAAAAAACAGCAATTATGAAACGTTTCTACTTACTTATTGTTTTTTTAGATTGTCTTTTCTTTGCAAAAGGGCAGCAAGTCAATTTTATTTCTACTGTTTTCTATAATTCCACAAACCAAACAATTACCGTACAGGTAGGTTTGCAAAGAGATGGTAATTGCAATTCTGAGATAGGACTGGTATCAATTGATTTTGAATTACAGTGGTCCTCTGATTTGATTTTACAGAGTTCAGGATTTATTCCTAGTGGAGCAAGACTGGACGATACTTACTATTTCGGAAGCAACCCCACTACAGATCAGGATAATGGCACTCCGGCAAACCCTGTGGCTCCCTGGACTGTAGGAAATAAATCAACATCTTTTGGGACCTATCAAACATACCATTTTCAACGCTCCACAAATAAATGTAATAATGTTATCAGAATCAATTGTGGTCAGATTGT
Source organism: Lacibacter sp. (assembly GCF_057361365.1). Lineage (NCBI taxonomy): Bacteria > Pseudomonadati > Bacteroidota > Chitinophagia > Chitinophagales > Chitinophagaceae > Lacibacter > Lacibacter sp. The sequence goes on from NZ_JBMQSG010000016.1 coordinate 142,386, forward strand.
TCCATTCTTTACTGCCACTTTTACTCTAGCTAATCCTGCTAACTTTAATCTTTATCGTTATAACTATGACTATGCAATACCTGCTAATAACGGCAATTATATAGCACAATTCATTACAAATGTTGGCGACCAGCCAACCAATCAGTATAAGGAAATTTTAATTTATTCATCTAAAACACAGAGTTATACCGATGTGTCCGGTCAATGCCCTTCTGGCGCTGATGTCAATAATGGAAATACTTTAACTGCAGATGTCAATGATAATAATTTCGTCAATACCTATGGCGCAATTTTGCCAGCTTCGATCAATTTATTTGAAGTGGAAAAACAAGGCAGCAAAACAATTTTAAACTGGAGTACTTCTGCTGAAGAAATGAATAAAGGCTTTGAAATACAACGGAAAGTAAATGGCCAATTTGAAAGCATCGGATTCGTAAACAGCAAAGCACCACATAGTCTCAGCAGCGAGGTTCTGAATTATCGTTTTGTTGATGATGAACAATTCTCTGCCAAAACAATTTTCTACCGATTGAAACTAATCGGCTTCAACGACCAGGAAGGATATAGCGAAGTAAGAGTACTGAGGAACGCAGGTAAACTTCAAACGCTGATTTATCCAAATCCATCTGCAGGAAACCTGCAGGTTGTACTGCCTTACAATAAAGGAACAAATACAATTGAACTAATGTATTCCAACGGAAAAAAAATTCGTGTGTGGGAAAAATACAATGCGCCTGTGTTGAAGATGAGTAACCTGCCGAAAGGCCTATTCACATTATCCATAATAAACAACGAAACATCAGAGCGAACTGTTGAAAAAATAATTGTTCAATAATGGCTGTCCTTTACATCTCCTGCAGATACTTACGAACAAAACGAATAGCCATAGATCCCTCACCCACTGCAGCTGAAATACCCGTCATTGCACCAAAGCGTACATCGCCTGAAGCAAAGATGCCCGGAACACTTGTTTCAGGCAGGTAAGGTTCACGCTCTAATTTCCATGTAGCAGCAAAAGATTTTTCTTTCATCAACTCACTACCACTAAGAATAAATCCCTTTTCATCTTTTAAAACAAGATCATCTAACCAGGCTGTGCCCGGCCTTGTGCCAATATAAACAAACAATGCTTTTGCAGGAACCGTTTTTTCTTCCCCCGTAGAAGCGTCCTTTAATGTAATCGTTTCAAGAATGGTTGAACCCGAGCAAGCTATCACTTCAGTATGAGGAAGTACTTTGATATTTGAGGTATGACTGATGTTTTCAACCAGATAATTAGCAGCAACCTCCGACAATTTATCTTTACGGATAAGTATGTTCACCTCCTTTGCAAATTTGCTCATATACATTGCAGCCTGGCAAGCTGAATTACCGCCACCAATAATATAAATACTTTCATTGCGGCATGCCTGCGCTTCAATAGCAGCAGCTCCATAATATACTCCAGCGCCTGTAAACAAATCCATGCCTTCCACTTCTAATTTTTTATAAGCAACTCCGGTAGCGATCACAATTGCTTTACTATGTATTTCAGAACCGTCTGTTAGTTGTGTGATCTTATAACCATCTTTCACACTAATGCTTTTTACTTCCTGTGGCGTAAGAATTTCGGTGCCAAAGCGAAGTGTTTGTGTAATAGCTCTTCTGCTTAATTCGGCGCCAGATAAACCAGTAGGAAAACCGAGATAATTTTCAATACGTGCACTGCTGCTTGCCTGCCCGCCGGGATTACTTCTTTCGATTAATAATGTTTTTAATCCTTCACATGAACCATAGACAGATGCTGCAAGCCCTGCCGGGCCTGCACCAATGATCAGTACATCATACATTTCTTTTGTTGCTTTTTGTTGCAGCCCTACACGTTCGGCAATTTGAGATATGGAAGGATCGGTTATTACAGAACCATCTTTTAAAATCACCAAAGGCAAATCAGAAATTGAAGCATTGGCGCTGATCAGATATTTTTCTGCTTCAGGATCGTTTTCAACATCCATCCAGATATAAGGAACAAGATTACCTGAAAGAAATTCTTTTAGTTGATGACTTTTAGGCGACCATTGATAACCGATGATTCTTGTGGCTTCATGATCTGGTTTGTATAACGCTTGCCACTCATCTAACAGATCATTCACAACCGGAAATAGTTTTTCTTCAGCAGGATGCCAGGGTTTCAATAGATAATAATCAAGCTTAACGGTATTAATGGCCTTGATCGCTGCTTCAATATCAGAATAAGCAGTAAGCAATACTTTTTTTGCTTCAGGAAAAATTTCATTTGCTTTTTCCAGCAAAGCAACACCTTCCATTTCAGGCATACGCTGATCTGAAATAAACAAGGCCACCACTTCATTTTTCAGCTTTAGTTCTTTAATGAGTTCAAGCGCTTCTGTTGCCGATTCCGTTGCAACAACTTTATATTCGTCACGGTATTTATTACGTATGTCTCTTTGAATTGCACGAAGCACCTGCACATCATCGTCAATTAAAATTATATAGGGAAGTTTCATGTGTTTAATATTTAGTACACTTGGTTAATGTGATACGATCTGTTGGCTAAGCGGAATACAAACAGTGAAAATAGTTTTGCCAGGTATTGATTCTACTTTTATTTCTGCATTGTGACGTTTAATGATCCTGTTAACGATGTCAAGCCCAATGCCAGTGCCTTCGCCTACTTTCTTTGTTGTGAAGAAGGGATCAAAAATGCGGGAAATGATTTCTTTAGGAATACCCGTTCCATTGTCCATAATTGAAACCGTAACATCTTTGGTTGTGCACTTTGTTGTAACAGTGATTGTTCCGTTTTGATCCAGGGCAGAAATTGCATTGTCAATAAGGTTGGTCCAAACCTGGTTTAATTCACCAACATATGCTGGCACCACCGGCATGTCGCTGCAAAAGTTTTTTACAATTTCAATATTCTTTTTACGCAGTTTAAAACCAAGAAGCGTTAACGTGTTTTCAATATCTGTATGAATATTGGTTGGTTGCAGATCATTGGTGCGATCCATGTGCACATGACTTTTTATGGAAGCCACGAGTTTAGAAATACGATCTGAAGCATCTCCTAAATCTTTGATCATTTTTTGTGAACTGATCAGGTTTTCCAGCCATGGAATTACCCGTGCAAACGCATCTGTGCCGGCATCATCACGAATTTGTTCCAGCTCTTCCAATGTAAAACCAAATTCAGAAAATGTTTCGGCTGCTTCCCTTTGTTTAATGCCATTGTTTTCCAGCCAATCCTCAATGTCATCCTGCATTTGCATGCTTGCAAGTGCACTCATTTTTTTTGTTTCTGCAGGGGTGTTTTCTTTTTGCTCAATAATTGAATGAATGTGTTGAATATGGTCGGCTGTCATATTACAATCGAGCAATTGCTTTGTAAGTATATAGTTTTGCGTTACACGTTTTGTTAATTCATCTGCAATACCGCTGATGGCTGCTGCCGGATTATTCAGTTCATGTGCTATGCCTGCAGCAAGATTACCCAAAGCATCTATTTTTTCATGTTGCAGTTGCGTAGTGGCAAAAATTCTTGCACGTTCCGTCATGTAACCGATGAGCCGTTGAATAAGATCGGGGTTAAGCAATTCCAGTTCATGAAAATGATCTTTGTGAAGTCGCAACATTTTTACATCACCCAGTGCATATGAATAGCCGGGCATTGTTTTCATTCTGGAATAGGGGAGTAAGCCGCCCACACCTCCAGTGGTGCTTGTGTTTTCAAACGTGAAATAGTAAACCTGTCGTCCGTTGATATACATGTAGAAGGTTACTTTGCCTTCCAGTGCAATCCACATTACTTCGGCAGGGTCGCCATACTTTACAATGATGTCGCCATCCTGGTGTTCAACGTACTCTGAACGGTCAATGATCCATTGCAAATGATCGTCAGGAAGATCGGCAAATGCAAGAACCTTTCGGAGGTCTTCAATGTCTACCGGTGGCATGTTAATTTGGTTTTAAGTAAGACGGTAATTGAGTAGTTGTTTAAATATACAACAGTATTTTACAAACACAAACGCCACTGCATGGCAGTGGCGTTTGCTTATTTTTTGGATTGTTTACTTACTGTAAATAGCTTTTGTGGTTGTCTCACCTCTGGCCGATGATGAATGCGTAACAACTGAAAGCAGACCGTCACTTGTGAGCGACCATGTTTCATTTGATTTAAATTCCATCGTTTGGCCATCTCTTTCAAAGTTCATTACACTGTTGATTGTAAGTGTGAGTCCATCATCCGACCATTTTCCTGTCGATTTTCTTTTTGATCCACCAAAACCTTCCGACTCTGTTACTTTGCCATCGTAGGTTACTGTGTAAGTTGTGGTAACCGGATCGCCACCATTAAAACCCGGCGTTGTTCTGCTGATGGTAATGTCGTTTTCTTTTTGCTCTGCCTTTAAGGAACGTGCTGTGCGACCGGCAGCATTTCCTAATTCACTTTTGGATTCATCTAATTTCCAATCGCCTGAAAAATTTGCACGGTAATCAACCGTTGTAAAAGAGAAAAGAAGAAAGCAAGGAATCAATAATGTAAAGCAAATGTTGCTAAGGGAAATCTTTTTCATGTAGATAAGTTTAATGAATTAAATATAGAAATAAAATGATCTCATAGTTGCAAAGTGGATAACCGTTTAAATAAATGCGGCGCTGGTATTGCGGCGTTCGCCCTTGTTTAAAATTCTTCAGCGGTATTTTTTGGTAGCATTTATTTATAAACTTAAATAGCTTTCGTATTGGTGCAGAGTTCTGTGCTATTGTTATCTATTTATCAATCTCAAAATTGTTTGCTGGTATGAAAAAGAAAATGTTTTTTTCTATGGCCATGCTATGTGCTATCGGGCTGGGTTCCTGTTCGAAAAACATAGCTCATTCCGAAAACGATACGATCAATGAATCATTGTTTGAAACTGCGTCTGTTAATATGCGTGTTTCAAACAGTAATTTTTTTGATCCCTCCGGGCTCATCTCAAAAAGTCAGCATGGCGTGTTAGATACTGTTCAAAAAGGTTTCCGCTTTACAGAAGGCCCTGCTGTTGACAAAGAAGGAAATGTATTTTTCACTGATCAACCCAATGATAAAATTTATAAATGGACAGCAGCAACGGGAAAGATCACAACATTTTTAACGGGCACCGGTCGTGCAAATGGAATGGCATTTGACAAAGATGGTTACCTGATTGCTTGTGCTGATATGTATGGAGAACTCTGGCGCATTGCTCCTGATGGTTCTCACACGGTTCTTGTCAATAATTACAATGGAAAATTATTGAATGGTCCCAATGATGTTTGGATCAATCCAAAAGATGGTGGCATCTATATTACCGATCCAATTTTTCCAAGAGATTATTGGGATGCAACAGATCCACGTAAACAAAATTGGGAACCGACACATTCCGAGCAAGCTGCCACTGGTAAGGGTGGACATGTGTACTATTTGGCGCCTGGTGCCAGCACACTTGTGAGAGTAACGACAATGGCAGGATGGAATGCTGATATATGGCCCAATGGTATAACCGGAACACCTGACGGTAAAAAGCTGTATGTAAACAACTGGACATACGATGGCACCGGCCAGATCAAAGAATTTGCTATTAAAGCAGATGGTACACTTTCTAACATGAAGACGCTGGTTGCAAATCTGAATTTTTGCGATGGAATGTCGCTCGACGAGAAAGGAAATATTTATGTGAGTGGTGGCCCAGGTTTGAATGCTTATGATAAAAACGGAAACAAGGTCCTTACAATTCCTGGTGGTGGCGGCACTAACAATGTTTTTGCTGGTGCGAATAATAAAATACTGTTCATGACCAGTCCTGACAGGATCACTTCAGTAAAGATGAATGTGAAAGGAGTAGAAAAATTTTAACCCAACGCTCATAATTTTTATTCATTAAAACAAATTGTATGAAATACGTTCTTAGTTTTTTATTTGTATTTGGATGCTGCACAGCTTTTGCGCAAAATGCCATTGATGGTAAATGGAAAGGTTCACGTGAAACACCCAACGGTACTTTTGAAATTAATTATACGTTTAAGGTAGAAGGGAAAGTTGTTATCGGCACGTGGAAAACAGAATTCGGTGAAGCAAAAGTGGAAGATGGCAAAATAGAAGGAAAGAAGTTTTCGTACAGTATTTCCTTTAACGATATGAAAATTGCCAGCACGGCCGAGCTGATAAATGAAAATGAAATACTGGTTAAGAATGAAAGGGGAGAAATGAAACTTACGAGAGTTAAAGAAGCAAAGTGATTATTTTTTACATCCCATGTTGGAAACAACATGGGATGATTTTTTTATGAATGACCTTCTGAATATTCATTTTTAATCTACCTCATCACATTATCCACCAATCCTTTCAACTCCGTATACTTTTCATGACGTCCTTTGTTTTTCAGATTGTACACAAACAAAAACGCACAGTACTTTTTATCATTATCGATCCAGGGAAAAGAACCAAACAATCCCGGGCTGCTTACGGCAACTCCACGTTTTGATACGGGCATCGCATCTTTCTTTTCACTTACTGCTAAAGGAACATCCATGATCCATTCGCCAAAACCATAACCCCAGTTGCCTGCTTCTTCGGGACTATAAGCCATTTCCACATCACGGCCTAAACGATTCTTCTGCATTTCATTCACCAATGCTTTACTGATAATGCGCTTTCCATTGAACTCACCTTCGTTCAGCAGCATGATCAAAAAGTTCATATAGTCTTCAGGTGTGCTGTAGGCACCACCTGCTGCAAGTGGTACACCGCTCTTTCCAAAATCGGTATTCTTCATTTCCAGCGGATCAGCAATGCGTTCTTTAAACGCAGTTTCAAAATCCTTCTCACTTACTTTTTCAATAATGGCCGCCACAATTTGCAAACCTGTATTACTATAGTGGAAATATTTCCCCGGGGTGCCTTCCATCGGCAGCATTGCAATTTGCTCAATGGACTGAAACATGGTTGTTACATTCTTCATTCCGTTCAGCATATCACCCAATCCACCGCTTTTGATTCCCGTTGTGTGATTAAGGCATTGCCATACCTTAATACCACCTTTGCCGTACTTTGTCATTACCGGTAAAAACTTTCCAACGGAGTCGGTTAGCCGAACTTTGTTTTCATCAATATAGGTCATCAGCAATGCTGCAGTGAACCACTTGCTGCTGCTGGCAATACGTTCACGTGTTGTGGTTGTATAATCCTGCAACACTTCTTCAACATCTTTGCCCTGTACTTTTGCTTTAATCTTTCCACGGTTCTGCTGGCCCTTTGTTAAATTGTTAAAGTTCTGGGTGTATGCAAATTTTCCATCCTTATAAACCATCAACACTGCCCGGCCACCGAGATCGGTGAGATTCTTATTTACCCATTCTTCCACTTTGCCAAAGTTTTGTTGGGCGAAACTGAACTGAAAGAATAACAGGAAAACAATGCTGGCACTGACTTTGGGGCGGATATTCAAACGGTTACGTGACATTCTTACTGAATTTTTTTATTGGATTGCGTTTTGAGGACTAATGTTTAAAATAAAGAGAATATGAATTTAGGAAACTTCACTATAAAAGCGGCAGAAGCTGTGCAGCAGGCGCAGCAACTGGCGTTTAATGCACAGAACACAAATATCGAGACTGAACATTTGCTGAAAGCGTTGCTTGATCAGCAAGATAGCCCTGTGGAATACCTATTAAAGAAAAATAATGTTACCGTTAATCTTGTTGAAACAAAACTGGATGAAGCCATTAACCGATTGCCCAAAACAAGTGGCGATGCTGCACAATCAATCAGCCGTGAAGCAAATGCGGTGGTATTGCGTGCAGGTGCATCACTCAAAGGTTTTGGTGATGAGTTCGTAACACCTGAACATTTACTCCTGGCCATTGTACAAGGAAATGATTCATCAGCAAAATTGTTGAAAGATGCAGGCTTAACTGAAAAGGGACTTATTACAGCAATTAAAGAACTACGTAAAGGTGATACGGTAAAAAGTCAGACACAGGAAACACAGTTCAATGCATTAAATAAGTATGCAAAGAACCTGATTGAAATGGCAAGGCAAGGTAAACTTGATCCTGTTATTGGTCGTGATGAAGAAATACGTCGCACACTGCACATCTTAACACGTCGCAGTAAAAACAATCCTATACTCGTTGGTGAACCCGGTGTTGGTAAAACAGCTATTGCGGAAGGCTTGGCCATGCGCATTGTAAATGGTGATGTACCTGAAAACCTGAAATCGAAAATTATTTATGCATTGGATATGGGGCAACTTATTGCCGGTGCAAAATATAAAGGGGAGTTTGAAGAACGTTTGAAAAGTGTGGTGAAAGAAGTAACCACCAGTGATGGTGAAATTATTTTGTTCATTGATGAAATTCATACGCTTGTTGGTGCAGGCGGCGGCGATGGCGCCATGGATGCAGCCAATATCCTGAAGCCTGCACTGGCAAGAGGTGAACTTCGTGCCATTGGTGCCACAACGTTAAATGAATATCAGAAATTCTTTGAAAAAGATAAAGCGCTTGAACGTCGTTTCCAGAAAGTAATGATCGATGAACCAAGTGTGGAAGATGCAGTTTCTATTCTTCGTGGTTTGAAAGACCGTTATGAAACACATCATCATGTGCGTATTAAAGACGAGGCAATTATTGCAGCTGTTGAATTAAGTGTTCGTTATATCACTGATCGTTTTCTACCCGACAAAGCAATTGATCTTATTGATGAAAGTGCTGCGAAGCTTCGTTTGGAAATGAACAGCATGCCCGAAGAGCTGGATAAGCTTGAGCGTCAGATCCGTCAATTGGAAATTGAACGTGAAGCTATCAAACGTGAGAATGATGAATTTAAATTAAAAGAACTCAACACCGAGATCGCTAACCTTTCTGTCGACAGAGATACTCTTAAAGCAAAATGGAAAGATGAAAAAGAACTCGTGGAAAAAGTGCAGAATGCAAAGGCTGAAATTGAAAACTTGAAATTGTTGGCTGAGCGTGCAGAGCGTGAAGGCGATTATGGCAAGGTTGCAGAGATCCGTTATGGTAAAGTGAAAGAGCAGGAGCAGATCATTAGTGAATTAAGTGGTCAGCTTGCTGCAAGCAGCGAAAAGCGTTTGTTGAAAGAGGAAGTGGATGCTGAAGATATTGCAGAGAATATTGCGAAGATGACCGGCATTCCTGTATCGAAGATGATGCAAAGCGAACGGGAGAAGTTATTGTACCTCGAAGATGAATTGCATAACCGGGTTATTGGCCAGGATGAAGCCATCACTGCAGTTGCGGATGCAATCCGCAGGAGCAGGGCAGGGTTGAGTGATCCAAAGAAACCGATTGGTTCGTTTATTTTCCTTGGAACAACAGGTGTAGGTAAAACAGAGCTGGCAAAAGCACTGGCTGAATATTTGTTTGATGATGAAAGTATGATGACGAGGATCGATATGAGTGAGTACCAGGAAAAACACACTGTTTCAAGATTGGTGGGAGCGCCTCCCGGCTATGTGGGTTACGATGAAGGCGGTCAGTTAACTGAAGCTGTTCGGCGTAAACCCTACAGTGTAGTGTTACTCGACGAGATCGAAAAAGCGCACCCCGACGTATGGAATATTATGTTGCAGGTACTGGATGATGGCCGTTTAACTGACAATAAAGGCCGGATGGTGAACTTTAAGAACACCATTATCATTATGACCAGCAATATCGGTAGTCATCTTATTAGTGAAGCTTACGAAGGCGTAGATACTGAAAATGAGATAGATAAGGCGGCAGAAAGGGCAAAAATTGAAGTTATGACATTGTTGCGACAAACCATTCGGCCCGAATTCTTGAATCGTGTGGACGAAATCATTATGTTTGCACCATTACTTCGTAAGGAAATCAAATCCATCATTCACATTCAGCTGAACAATCTCAGGCAACTGGTTGCTCAAAGTGGAATACAGCTGGAATTTTCTGACTACACCCTTGAATTCCTTGCCGAACATGGTTTCGATCCCCAGTTTGGTGCAAGACCCCTGAAACGATTAATACAAAAAGAGATCGTAAACGGGCTCAGCCGAAAGATTTTATCAGGCGATATCGAAAAAAACCGCAAAGTACTTGTGGATGTATTTGACGGGGTTGTTGTTTTCAGAAATGAAAACGACGAGGCTCCTTCAACAAAGGAAAAGAACAAGACGGCGGCAACAAAAGTGGATTAACAGCGAATTGAATTAATAAATAAAAAAGGAGACAGGTTATGGCACACAAATCAGTAGAAATAGAAATTATTCCGCCGAAAGATATATGGGTAGGTAATAAAAAAGCACCGGTTAAATTAGTGATGTATGGCGATTATGAAAGTGAGGCCTGTGCAAAAGCAAATGAAATTGTAAACCAGTTGATGGAGAAATACGAAGATAAATTGCAGTTCAACTTCCGCCATTTCCCTTTAACTCGTATTCATCAGCGTGCACAAAAAGCAGCAGAAGCTTCTATTGGTGCAGCACAGGAAGGCGAAGTTAAGTTTTGGGATATGCACAATATCCTGTTTGCTCACCGTCGTAATCTTGGTACAATTAGCTTGAAAGGCTATGCAAAAGAAGCGGGAGTAACCGATAAAAACTTTTTGACCAAACTCGTTGATTCAGTTTATGGCTGGAGCGTTCGTGCCGACCTGCTGGAAGGTGCCGACAAAGGCATTAAAGATGTTCCTTTCTTTTATATTAATGGAGAAGTGTATAATGGACCAGTGAATGTAAGTGCATTCAGCAAAGCCATTGATTCACTGGCGAGCACGAAAAAGCCCGCTGCAAAAACGGCAACAAAAAAGAGAGCTTAAAACAGCTTGATTTTGATACAAGGCAATGAAGAAATTCATTGCCTTTTTTTGTTTATAAGTTCTCTGAAAAAATCCGGACGATATCCCGTTCAAAATTCATCTTTGCACACTTAATCATCAACTATGGCATCAGGTAAAAACGCAGCAATTGGTTTCATCTTCATCACCTTACTGATCGATGTAATCGGGTTTGGAATTATCATTCCTGTTATGCCGAATCTTATTGAAGAACTGGCGCATGTTAATGTGAGCCAGGCGTCGAAAATAGGAGGTGTTTTGCTGGCTGTTTTTGCCATTACCCAATTTGTGTTTTCGCCATTAGTGGGTAACCTTAGCGATAAATATGGCCGTCGGCCCATTTTGCTGGCCTCTCTTTTTGCCTTTGCGCTTGATTATGTGTTACTATCCTTTGCGCCCAATCTTGGTTGGCTATTTATTGGCCGGATCATAGCAGGAATAACAGGAGCAAGCTTCACGACCGCCTCGGCTTATATTGCCGATATCAGCACACCCGAAGACAGGGCAAAAAACTTTGGAATGATCGGTGCGGCTTTTGGGCTAGGTTTTATTATCGGCCCTATGATCGGGGGTTTATTAGGTGGGCTTGGAACCAGGGTTCCGTTTATGGTGGCAGCCGGTTTATGTTTTCTCAACTTCCTGTATGGCTTTTTTATTCTGCCTGAATCATTAAAGCCTGAACTGCGCCGGCCTTTTGAATGGAAAAGAGCGATACCCGGCGTGAGTATCTATAACCTAAAAAAATACCCGGCTATTGGTGGTCTAATCTTTTCCCTTGTGCTGGTGTACCTAGGTGGTCATGCCGTGCAATCGAACTGGAGTTTTTTTACCATTGAACGCTTTAACTGGACGCCCGGTATGATTGGAATTTCTCTAGCCGTGGTGGGCGTATTGGTCGGTGGAGTACAAGCCGGTTTAACGAGGATTGTAAATCCTCGATTGGGAAATGAAAAAAGCGTTTACATCGGGCTTGCTTTTTACGCAATAGGCATGTTATTGTTTGCCTTTGCAACGCAGAGCTGGATGATGTTTGCCTTTCTAATTCCTTATTGCCTGGGCGGTATCTGTGGCCCGGCATTGCAATCCATAATGGTAGGGCATGTGCCTGCAAACGAACAAGGCGAGTTGCAGGGTTCGTTATCAGGGCTGATGAGTCTTACCACCATTATTGGTCCGCTGCTAATGACAAATACATTTGCTTACTTCACAAGTAAGTCGGCCCCTGTTTATTTTCCGGGTTCATCATTTTTGTTGGGAGCCATTCTCATCATCGCCAGTGCAATTATTGCCTACTATGCCCTTCATCCAGGTAAGACGCAAGCGGCTACTTCCGGCGATTCAATTTCCTAATGCGTGTTTATTTTCCAATAGCGCCTGAAATAGTCATCCATCGAAATAGGGCCGCCACCTTCTGCAAAAAAGAAACAAAGCAATAAGAGAATAATGATCGAAAGCCCTAATTCAGACTGGCCTGCATAAATACCTTTTTGAACGTTTACGAAAAATACAGCGCCAAGCAGAATGGGAATCTGAATTAATACGGCCCAGCGTGTAAACAAGCCAACTATAATAAAGAAACCACCGAGAAGATGTATCCACGGTATAGCAGTGATCAGCCAGTTTTGTGATGCAAAGCTGGTACCCTTAAGAAGTAATTGTAACGACACATTATTACTGATAAATGAAATCCCCTTTAACATGAGGCTTAACCCGAGAGCAACACGTAGCACCACCAGCCATTTGGGGTGATGGGTGATGCTCCATTGCTGAAGTTGATGTAACATACCCATAAAAAAAGATTGAGTGAAAGAACAATGTCAACATATATAAGTTACGCAAAAAGGAGCAGTTTGCCAAGAACCAAAAGTTCGAATTAGCTGGCACAATATGCAGGCCAGAACTGGCTGCCGGCACATAATAGAGCAGCACAGCACATGTTGGTTTTAACCAGTTAAAACTGAATAGATTTACGAAATCCACAATCTAAAATCGGCCATCTGAAATTAACCCCGTCCCCTTATCTTTGCCACTCTAAAAAAATTACGACGTGGCCACTAAATTCACGAAAGAAACTTATCTCTACTGGTATGAGTTGATGCTGCTCCTTCGCCGTTTCGAAGAAAAAGCCGGACAATTATATGGTATGCAAAAGATCCGTGGTTTCTGCCACCTCTACATTGGCCAGGAAGCCATTGCTGCAGGTTGTATGACGGCTACGAAAGCTGAAGATAAAATGATCACTGCTTATCGTGATCATGGTTTAGCCATTGCGAAAGGTGTGAGTGCAAAAAGCTGTATGGCTGAATTGTATGGTAAAGCTACCGGATGCTCGAAAGGTAAAGGTGGTAGTATGCACTTCTTTGGAGTGGATGTTGGTTTTTATGGTGGTCATGGTATTGTGGGTGCACAAATTGGTACAGGTGCTGGCTTGGCATTTGCGGAAAAATACAAAGGCACTGATGCAGTATGTCTTACGTTCTTTGGTGATGGTGCTGCACGCCAGGGTATGCTTCACGAAACATTCAATCTTGCAATGTTGTGGAAATTGCCCGTGATCTTTATTTGCGAAAACAACAACTATGCAATGGGTACTTCAGTAACCCGTACAAGTAACGTAGTTGATATTTATAAGCTGGCTGATGCATACGAAATGCCTGCCGATAGTGTTGATGGTATGGATCCTGAAGCAGTGCACGAAGCAGTAGCACGTGCTGTAAAACGTGGCAGAACAGGTGAAGGCCCAACTTTATTAGAGATTAAAACTTATCGTTACAAAGGTCACTCGATGAGTGATCCCCAGAAATACCGTTCTAAAGACGAGGTAGAAGAATACAAACAACGTGACCCAATTGAAACTTCTAAAAAGAAATTGCTGGAAGTGTTTGGTGTAAGCGAAGCAGAGATTGAAGAGATCAATGAGCGGGTGCGTTTAGAAGTGGAAGAGTGTGTGAAATTCTCTGAAGAAAGCCCATACCCTGAAGCAGATGAATTGCTGAAAGACGTGTATGTAGATCAAAACTATCCGTTCATTGTTGATTAAGAAACCTGAGCGAAGTAGGGATGAACGTAAGAAATAAATTAATCTGAATTATTACTCAAAATGTCTGAAACAAAAAAAACAACAGCACAGGAACTTAACGAAGTGCAAGCCATCAAACAAGCGAAAGATTTCTGGGGTCGCTTTTCAAAACCGATCACTTACATTGGTGGATTGGTGATTTTACTTGCAGGTGGTTACCTGGTTTATAAGAATTTCTTTGTTGGTCCAAAAGAAAAAAAGGCGAGTGAAGCAATCAGCCGTGCTCAACAATATTTTGCAATGGATTCGTTAGACCTTGCCTTAAATGGTGATGGTTCTGCAGCAGGTTTCCTGAAGATCGCCAAAACTTACGGCGGTACAAAGTCAGGTAATCTTGCTCATTACTATGCTGGTGCAATTTATCTCCGCAAAGAAGATTATAACAACGCTATAAAACAGCTGGAAGATTTTTCAACTGATGCTTCACAGGTACAAAGCGCAGCATGGCGTATGTTGGGCGATGCATACATGAGCACCGATAAAAAAGATAAAGGCGCTTCTTTCTACGAGAAAGCTGCAACACTGAATGATAAAGATGAATACACATCATCTGAAAATCTTTACCGTGCAGCAATGGCTTATGAAGTAGCAGGTAAAAAAGAAAAAGCAACGGAGCTTTTAAAATCGTTGAAAGAAAAATATCCAAAGTCAACAGCTGCAGGACAAGCTGAAAAATATCTTGCACGACTTGGTGTTGTAGGAAATGAATAAACAGCATTAAGCAATCATATTATGGCAGAAGTTAGCAATAGCAACTTATACCAACTAAATGCAGGCACTCACGATTTTTCGGGTGCCTGTGTTGTATTGGTACGTACCGAGTGGAATGCAACAGTGATCGATGAACTTGAAAAAGGATGCAGAAAAATATTAGACGAATTTGGTGTTCATGAAGTAGTGACTGTAACTGTGCCAGGAGCAGTTGAAATTGGCTTTGCAGTAAAAGCTTACTGGGACAGTAAGTCAAGGCATATCAAAACAAGGCCACATGCATTTATTACACTTGGTTGTGTCATTCGTGGCGATACTCCTCATTTCGATTATGTATGCAAAGCAGTTACCGATTCGGTAACGCATTTGAATCTTACCCTTGATGTGCCGGTAATACTTGGCGTGCTTACTGTTGAAAATCAACAGCAGGCTATTGAACGAATTGGTGGTAGCCATGGTCATAAAGGCGAAGAAGCAGCCATTACTGCATTAAAAATGATCGTACTAAACACCTCATTAAAAAAATAAGCGCTCAACCTTTGTTGGCCATGACTGTACAACTGTTTATACCTTGTTTTGTTGATCAGCTTTATCCGGAAACTGCCTTTAATATGGTGAAAGTACTGGAGAAGCTGGGTTGTAATGTGAAGTACAATGCAAATCAAACCTGTTGCGGACAACCGGCATTTAATGCAGGGTTTCAGCAGGAGTGTAAAGATGTTGCAACGAAATTCATGAAAGACTTTTCGGGGAGTGAATATATTATTGCACCAAGTGCATCATGCAGTGGTTTTGTAAGAAATTACTACGGCAAAATTTTCGACAACTCATCGATTCATAACGAGGTAAAAGATATCGGTAAGCGTCTTTACGAGTTTAGTGAGTTTCTCACCAATGTTTTAAAGGTAGAAGATATCGGTGCAAAGCTGGAAGGCAAAGCAACTTATCATGATAGCTGTGCTGCGTTACGTGAATGTAAGATTAAAGAAGGCCCACGTAAACTTTTGCAGCATGTGCAGGGATTAGAACTGGTTGAAATGAACGATGTAGAAACCTGTTGTGGTTTTGGTGGCACTTTCGCAGTGAAGTTTGAACCTATCTCCATCGCCATGGCCGATCAGAAAGTAAATAATGCATTAGCTACAGGTGCCCAATACATGATCTCTACTGATCTGAGTTGTCTCATGCATTTAGAAGGTTACATTAAACAAAAAGGGCACAACCTCCGCACATTACATCTGGCTGATGTATTGGCAAATGGATGGTGAGAATACAATTTGAAAATTTGAGGATGGGCTAATTTGAATTTAATCATCTTCAAAAAGCTGTATTTTCATTTTCAAATCTTCAAATTCTTAAATTACTTATGGCTCATTGGTTAATTAAATCAGAACCGTTCAAATACAGCTGGGATCAGTTTGTAAAAGACAAACAAACATTCTGGGATGGTGTGCGCAACTATGCTGCCCGTAACAATCTCCGTGATATGAAAAAAGGCGAGGAGGTTTTCTTTTATCATAGCAATGAAGGATTGGAAATTGTAGGGATTGCAAAAGTGGCCAAGGAAGCTTACCAGGATCCAACAACAGATGAAGAAGCGTGGGTAGTTGTTGATTTTAAACCGGTGCGTAAACTCAAGAAGCCGGTAACGCTTGCGCAAATGAAAACAGATAAACGTTTAGCGAATATGGACTTGTTACGTTTAGGACGTTTGAGTGTTGGCAAAGTAACGGATGTAGAGTGGGATGTGGTGCTGGAGTTAGCAGGCGAGTAGGGGGGTAAGAGTTTAATAAGTGTAAAGAGTAAAGGAGTTGAGTTGCTAAGAGTTTAACGAGACAAAAAAAGTTTAAAGAGTTGACGTTGTCAGCTCTTTTTTTATTTTACGAACTCAACGAAATTGTTTTTCTCCTTTCCCTTTTTAATCTCTTAAGATATTTTAACAATTCGCTTCGGTTACATTTTGCCGTTACCCGGTATCAATCTTTACTTATGAATGATACATCAGCAGTTGAATGATTTGCACGCCGGCAAATGAATTCAGCAAGTGGTTCGCTGCTCCTGCATCTTGCTTCTCATTTAAAACAATCAAAAACATTTCAAAATGAAATGAGCGTAAAATTTTCGCAGCTATATTTTTAGTGCGAAGGAAATTTCCATCCGAATAACATTTGGCCTTTTAAAAACAATTAAAAAATTATCAAATGAAAAAGATCATTTTGGCTGTCGTACTATTGGCAGCAGCTGGCGGAGCTGTGTATTTATATTCTCAACGCAACAGAAACATTAAACCACCTATTCAAACTTCTTACAAGGAAACCATCATCGGCGATTGGAAAATTGAATCAATAGCTTCAAAAGATACCAGCAGTATTGGATTACTGTTGTTATCACTTGACTCTAACCTTACCAATTATACTTTTCGCTTTAGTGCTGATGGTGCTATTACACAATTGCTCAATGATAGTATTGTGCCGCAGAAAAGTAAGTATGAATGGAAAGACAGTTCACAACTCGTAATTATCGAAGGAGATTCATTAGATGATCAAGAGTTGATGCATGTAGCAATTCTAACTACTGAGCAGTTGAATCTCATGAGTGCCGATAGCTCTGTCATCCACTTTAAGAGAAAGAAATAAACCAACGAACCGGCTGATATTTTATCGGCCGGTTTATGTATTTAAAACTATTCTGCATCTGAAATAAAAACATCATCATGAAACAATTACTCTTTGCCGGAATCGCATTCCTGCTCCTGGCCGTCTCATGCAACCACGAGAATAAAAAAGAAGCAGCTGAATCTATAAGGGTTGCAGGTGTAAAATTGGAAGACAACATAGCAGATACAACTGCGATGCTACAGCATTCACCAGCAATTCCTGGTGATGAAAAAGAAAAACAACAGCCAAGCAAGCCATCTGCTCAATCATCACCGTCACCTGAAAGTAAACCCGATTGGAATAAAAAGATCATTAAGACCGCTACACTAAATGTGGAACTAAAAGATTATTCAAAGTTCAACCAGTTGGTGCATTCATCTGCCAGCCGTTTTGGCGGCTATGTAGCTGATGAATTACAGTCGGAAACAGAATACAAGATTGAAAATACAATTGTTATTAAAGTCCCTGTTGATCAGTTTCAATCTGCGGTAGATTTTTTTACCAGCGGCGATGGAAAGATCAATGAAAAGAAAATATCATCTGAAGATGTAACGACGCAGTACGTAGACACAAGATCAAGACTGGAAGCAAAGAAACAAGTGCGGTTGCGTTATCTTGATTTGCTGAAGCAGGCAAAGAATATGGAAGAGATATTACAAGTTCAAAGCGAGATCAACGGTATACAGGAAGAAATTGAAAGTGCCAGTGGCCGTATCAACTACTTGTCAAATGCTTCAGCAATGAGCACTATCCATCTTACGTATTACCAGGTAATAAATGCTGCAGCCCAGGAAACACAAACAGTTAGCTTTTGGGAAAAAAGTAAAACAGCTTTTTTAAGTGGATGGAGTGGATTGGTGGAAGTAATGATCGGCTTATTAAACATCTGGCCTCTTGCTTTAATTATTACACTTGTGGTATGGGCCGTTAAACGTTCAGTTTTGAAAAAAGTAAAAGCACCGCAAGCATAATTATATGAGCGAACATTTGAATTATAACGACTCAAATGTTCGCTTCAACTATTTTCTTAAACTCTTCTCTCGGAATCATGCGTGCACCTAAACTCTCAAGATGAGGAGTGTATATCTGGCAATCGATCAACACAATGTTTTCTTGTTTTAATTGCTGAACAAGCTTTATAAAAGCATATTTGCTGGCATTGCTTGCTTTGCTAAACATGCTTTCACCAAAAAAAACTGAACCCAGGCGTATGCCGTACAAACCACCTGCAAGTTCATTGTTAAGCCATGTTTCTGCACTAATAGCATATCCTAGTTGATGAAGTTTTGTATAGGCTTGTTCAATTTCTTTGGTGATCCATGTGCCTTCGGTAAGCTTGCGTGTTTGTCCGCACAAATGAATTACTTCTTTAAACGCTGTATTAAAACGAAATTCAAATGCATTCCGGTTGAGAAGCTGCTGCATACTCTTGCTCACATATAACTCGTCGGGAAACAAAACGCATCGTGGATCAGGGCACCACCAAAGCGGTGGCTCGTCATCATTAAACCAGGGAAAAATGCCACTGCGATAGGCAAGCAGCAATCGATCTGTACTTAAATCGCCGCCAATGGCAAGCAAACCATCTGCTGATGAATCTTCAACAGGTGGAAACCAGAGCTTGTCATTTAAAACCGTTAAGGGCATGTGCAAAAATAAAGGTCGGATTGTAAAGTGCAAATCAGGCAATAACTTCAACAGTGGCACCAATGCCACGTTCAGTAATTGCATCGCAAAGAGGTTTCAGATCATCATATGATCCGTTTTTTACTGCATATTTTCCTTTGCTGTGAATAAGCCAGGCACATTGTTCCGCCTGTTCGGGTGCATGGTCGCAAATATCGATGAGTGTTTCAATTACCCATTCAAATGTATTCACCTCGTCATTCCACATAATGAGATGACAAGGTTCTTCTACGTCTGTGAGAACATCCGTTTCTATTAATTCTTTGGTATGTGTTTCTGTGCTGAACATTAGCTGCAAAATTAACCAATGAAAAGAAAAAAACAATTTCTTCATATTGGGAAAGCAACTTAAGTGGTACAAAAGTTGTCATGGATAAGCATAACAGACGGGAAATCATATGAAATTCAGGCAACTGCTTAAAAAGAAAACTGAAGAAAGCCCAAACCAGGGCCAGGCGGTTGTCATTTCTATGGATAACAGCAATCGGGGCCTCGATTTTCTTGTTGAATTGTTTCGAAAGATAAGGCCCGCAGATGTGAATGACAAAGAAGCCGCCGAACTAAAGTTTAAAGCGTTTTTATTTCAACTACAGGAAGACCGGTCCTTACTTTTTTCTATACGAAAGGCGTTACTTACTCAATTTTCTAATAGCGATGTTACCACTGCACTTACAGAAAGTGGTTTGCTGAGTTCGAGAGGATTTATTCAGGAGCTCGGTTCAAAATTCAAACATAAAATTATACCGGCTTTACTAGAGCCCACTGATTTTCTTTTTGTAATTGAACGTCTTTTTTACAAGAAGAACGATTATGTGTGGATAGAAAAGATCGACGGTGAATTATGGAAATCTTTTTTTGGCCGAATAGGCATTGAAGTTAATCTGAATGAGCCAACGCTAAACAACCAGTTGTTACAGTCAATGCAAACCCTGTCGTATCGTTTAGCAATGATGGGACTTGAAAAAGAAATCACCCGGTTGCATGATGCCCGGAACGATGCTGTGTTTCCGTTTCTTGAGCAAAGCCGTTTGGTGAATATGCTGCTTGAGAAAAAGAAGAATACGCATAATATCGAAGATGAGAAAATGATCGCTGCGGGTATTTTCGAAGCGTTGAACAATTGCCTGCAAAGTATAAGGTATATTAAAGAGCAACGGGAGAGTATAGGTACAAGTTTAGCTGAGACCTTCCTGCTCACACGTATGGAGCAGCATGTTGAACGAATCCTGCTAATACTTGATGCGGTTGACAATGATAAACGTTTTGATATTGATCGCTTCATAACTTATTTTATAACCGTAGTACGTAATCAAAACCGTAAAAACAGTTTAAGTGAATTCCTGTCGCAGAACGTTGGGTTATTGGCTTACCAGATTTCGGAACATGGTGGAAGACGAGGGGAAACATTCATCACAAAAACCAGGAAAGAATTCAATCTTCTTTTTCTCAGTGCAATGGGCGGGGGATTTATTATTTCCTTCATTGCTATTTTTAAAAATCTGCTGGTGAAAGTAACCCTTGCACCTTTCTGGCAAGGCGTTGCATACAGTACAAATTACAGTATTGGTTTCTTGCTTATACAATCATCGGGTTCAACATTGGCAACAAAGCAGCCGGCGTTTACAGCATCTGCTGTAGCCAGTTCACTGGATTCATCAAAGTTGAAAGGAAGGCCTGATCTTGATAATCTAGCTGTAACTGTATCGCAGGTATCCCGTAGCCAGTTGGCATCTTTTGCTGGTAACCTGTTGATCGTTTTTCCAATGACTTACCTGTTGGCAATGCTCTATTATGAAATCACCGGCACCAAGATAGCAGCTGGAAGCGAAGCATTAGGATTGTTGCAGGCACAGCATCCGTTTCAATCACTGGCATTATTATACGCATGCTTTACGGGTTTCTTTTTATTCTTAAGTGGATTGATAGCAGGCTGGGTAGAAAATTATGTAGTATATGCACAATTGCCTCAGCGAATTCAAATGCACCCGGCTTTACATCATTCACTTGGCAAAAAGCAATTAAGCCGGTTGGTTAATCTTGTTGAGAATAAATTAGGATCGATTGCCGGTAGTCTTTCATTGGGTTTCTTCCTTGGTATGGCAGCATTCATAGGAAAGACATTCGGGATTCCTCTAGATATCAGGCATATTACCATTTCAGCTGGTAACACAGCCATCGGTTTCTTTGGCATGGAAGGCCCCATCGATTACCGTTATCTTGGTGTGATCTTGTTAGGTGTAAGTTTGATTGGCTTTCTTAATTTTTTTGTGAGCTTTGGTTTTGCCTTTTTTGTTGCGGTGAAATCAAGGGGAATTAAGTTGAGAGACTATCCTGAGTTCCTGGGCATTTTGTGGAAATACTTCCGTAAACGTCCGATGAATTTTATCATCCCCACAAAAAAATAATCTTCAAATATTTTTTAGATTTTTTTGTCTGAATAAGTCATCCCCTTATCTTTGCACTCCCCAAACGGGAGCATAGCTCAGTTGGTTCAGAGCATCTGCCTTACAAGCAGAGGGTCCGCGGTTCGAGCCCGTGTGCTCCCACAGAAAAAAGGTTCACAATTGTGAACCTTTTTTATTTTTCCAAACGTTCTTTCCTCAATTCACATCTTTTCCTTCTTTCAGTTTAGTGATCATTGTTTCAATATTCTTTTTGTTTTGCTCATCGGCGGCGAGTGGCAGGGCAAGATTTGCATACTTCAATGCACTCTTGTAATCAGCATTGGCCGAGTATCCTCGCACCAGGCCCATCAACGTTGTAAACTGACCGGGGTTTTTATCATGATTTTGTTTGAATACTTCCAAAGCTTCTTTCGTTTTCTTCAACTGTAATAATTGACGGCCATATTGATGCAGATCCTGCATGTTGCCAAACGCCATCGCCTTTTTCATAACGGCTGAAGCATCATCTCCACGATTAAGCTTTTGGAGCAACTGTGCTTTTACTGCCCATGCACCAAATACACGATCGCCACCAAAGCCACGGCTTGTAGCAGAATCGGCCCACAGTAATGCTTCTTCTAAATTAGTGTTGCGTTGTAAACACCATGCAGCTGCCTGGTTCCAACTTTGCCAGATAAATCCTTTCTCAGTGCGTAATTCTCTGCGAAAAGAAGCGATCTGTTCTTTTACGTAATCTGTTTCTATACGAAAAGGGAACATGAGTTTTTCCCACTGCAATGCAACAGTAGCGCCTGCTTCACTTTCATTCATGAATTCGTATTTCAGCCACTCTGTTGATCTATCCGATGCAACTGTTTTTACCGGAACACGCAAAGCATCTTCTTTTGCATCGTAATAATAATGCCCCCATGAAGTAGAATTATTCGAAAGAATCAAAGTAGAGCCAGCAGGATCGTACGCAAGAAAAACACCATAACGACCAGCTTTCACTGGTTTCCCTTCAACAGTTACATCAGTACTGAATTCAATTGTTGTATTTTCATTGGCACCTGCACGCCATGGAGCCGATTTGCTGCTTCCGAAACCGGGATCGGTAAAACCAACAGGTACCAATTCACCCCACACTTTTCCTTCACGGCCTTTTACCGCCGGACGATCGTAGTGAATTGTTACATCAGTTAAGCCAATTCGCTCACTTACTGAAGCTTTTTTATTACCGCCACTCGGTGAAACAGTCAATGGAATTTGTGCAAAGGAAGAAATAAAAAATGCGCTGCTGAATAACAGCAAACAAAATTTTTTCATGAGCATTAAGTTTTAGTAGCTGTAATCTACCCACAACATTCAGCCTGCTTAAATTGATTATGATTAATGAAGAGGGAAATTGATAGACGGAATTTTTGCTGAACCTTAGTGCTTGCCGATTGGCAGTTTTATACTGCAGTTGAAATACTATCTTGGTTTTTTATCCGGTCGGTCCTGGTAACCCCAATGTTCGCTTTCAGGAAGTTCTTTGCCGGTATATTTTCCATAACGGAGAATGCTGTAAGCGAGTGCAAGAACAACAACGGGTGAAAAGAAAAATAAAATAAAACTGAGATTAGGTAAAGGTTCTAACTGCAACAGCAACACATACAGTAACAGGTACCCCGTTGCAAAAATTGTCATTATAGTAGGATGTTTTAACATCGTTATAAAGTAAAATATCAAATAACGTACCGTCTTATTTTCGTGCAATCGGTAAAGGAGAGCCATTAGTATTGAAAATGTTTTTTGATTAGTATACTTCTATGCATTTGCAAACCTGTTGTATAAACCTGTTGTATTTTTTGAATATGTATGTGTTGACTTTTTAATTGCGTTTTAAATGTATTATTGCCTGCCACGAACGCATATGTCTGATCTATTGTACACGACTGAATTTGAGTTGTTACCCTTTTTTGAACTCACTCCCGATCTTGTTTGTATTGCAGGTAAGGATGGATATTTCCGTAAAGTCAACCAATCGGCAATTGACAAACTTGGCTACACAAAGGAGGAATTATTTGCCCAACCCATCAGCAGCTTCATACATCCTGGTGATAAAGAGGTCACAAAACTTGAGCGGGAGAAAATGATCAATGGCCAACCACTTATCAATTTCCAAAACAGGTATGTTCAGAAAAACGGAAGCATTCTCTGGCTCGACTGGACAGCTATTTATTTTCCTGACAAGGAATTGGTATTCGCTATTGCGAAAGATGTAACACGTAGGAAAGAAACGGAAAAGCAAATCGAAGAAAAATTCAACAGGTTCAAAGGCCTGGCTAATCATTTTAAAGGCAGTATAGAACGGGATCGTAAATATCTATCTATTGAATTGCACGAAGAATTGGCGCAGTTGCTGGCCGTGTTAAAAATTGATATCGATTGGATACGTGCAAAAGAAGTTGAATTAACCGATGCTGTTGCCAATCGCCTGGAGCATGCGGCGGTGATTACAGAGTTACTCATGAAAACCATTCAACGCATTTCATTTACAATCAGCCCCGGTATGTTAAATGATCTTGGCTTGGTTGAAACATTGAAATGGCATTGCAACGAATTTTCTGTGATCAGTTCTATTAATTGTGTACTGCAGGGAAGTTGTAATGATGCTGCATTAAGTAAAGAAATGCAACTTGATATTTTCCGTATTTGCCAGGAAGCATTACATAATGTGCTTTATCATTCAGAAGCATCCAACGCAACTGTAACGATTACTGAAACCAACGAAGAGCTTTCATTTATTATTGCAGATGATGGCAAAGGCTTTGACGTTGATGCAGTACAACACAGCAACGGGTTGACGGTAATAAGAGAGCGGGCTGCTTCTATTAACGCCGTGGTTACAGTGTTAAGCAAACCAGGCAAAGGAACTGAAGTGATTCTGCGATTAGAAAAGTAATTAGTTCTTTCTGTATTGCTTCGACAAATCTTTGATGCGGATATTCCTGAAATCAATTGGCTGGCCTTCGCTTTGCAATGCAATGAAACCACTGCTCAACAATTTTCCATCCTGTTTTATTTTGGGATCATAACGTGCAACAACGCCACCACCAATCTGTGGTTTTGAATATTGCAATACAGTATCCCCATTAATGATATGTGTGATCAATGAATCGCCAAGCACAATTAATTCTGCACTCACCCATTGTTCGCCATCATATGTTTTTGACGAAGAATTAATGCAATGCGATGGAACAATAGTTCCTTTCTGAACTACTTCTGTTCCGGGTGAACACATGTTTCCTGTTGAACGAGGCTTGCCATCGCTTAATCCACCAAGGAATTGCATTTCCACAGAAATAGGCCAGTCCTGTTCTTTCGGCATCGTATGCGGATCCTGTGAATGAAACATGACGCCACTATTGCGCAACGTATAAGATGGTGCTGATTTGAACCACTCGCCCACAAAACGATATTCAAGTTTTAAATGATAGTAGGAGTAAGGCGTTTTGTAGTACAGGTGTCCAAACTGTTCGTTGAATTTATCGTACTGGTCATAACGCACTTTGATCATCTCATCTTCCACACGAAAAGTGTTTCCGAAATTGACACCAACATCATGATGATGAATTTTTACAAACCAATCGTTGATGTCTTTACCATTAAATAAAGAAACCCATTGATCGGTTGATTGTGTTTGCTTCGGTGAGTTGCAATTTATAAAGAATAATGAGAGTGCTAAGAAAAAATATTGACGCATCGCTTGTGGTTGTATTCCGAAGATAGGCGAAAGAACGGAATTGACGATGGAGGAACGATTGCGCAACAAATACCGGCAAAAAAAATCGGCTATACAACGGAATTGGGATTTGAGTTGTCAGAAATAAGACAGCCGGTTGCCCTGTATTGAGCAACATGTATTTATCACTTTTAGGAATTTGTTGATATTATGAAATACTTATTTGTCATTTATGCATTTCTGATTTTCACCGCTTCTTGTAAAAAAGAAAAACAATCTGATGAGGCACAACTCCATGGAACTTGGGTAAGAGTAGGTACTGATGGCACAGGCCCTGCCGCCACCCTTGTATTTTCGCAGGTAAACGGAACTAATAAGCTGCAATTCGATTGCTCCGGCTCTCCCGGCCCTGCTTGGCCAACAACTGCTAACACAACTTATTCAATAGTGAATGGCAAACTTCGTTTTATTGATTATTCAAACAGCAATGGAATCGTTTATACTGCAGATAGTTTTACATGGATCACAAAAGGAGAGGAGTTTGAAATAAAGCTTTATCAATTGTTGTTGTATATGTCAGCGGACTATAAAGTGAGGTATAAAAAAGTTAATTGATCAGGATCGACTTATTACAACAAAGCCTGCTGATATCAGCAGGCTTTGTTGTAACCTATTCTAATTTTATTTTTTAAATGAATTACTCACCACCAACTCTTTACTTCCTCCCGCATAATTATAAAATCCTTCACCACTCTTCACGCCCAATTTAC
>NZ_JBMQSG010000017.1:0-17314 GCF_057361365.1 Lacibacter sp.
CCAGAATTAGTTCCCGAAACAGAAGAAGAACAAAAATTATTTGAAGGTGCATTACGCCGCCGTCAACTGCGTTTGATACTTGGGGGTAAAATGAAGCCACATGACGCAGCAGAGTTGAAGGCCTTGTTTGCGGGAGAGTAACTTAGTTAATCAGGCACATAATCTTCCGGCAGCATATTCGCCAACCGTTCATACATCCATATGCCATCGTAGTAAAACGACATAGCAGTAAGCAGTCGGCCACGATAATCAAGCAGTATTGGAACCGGCGGTTTAACTGGACGGATACCTGTTACCGTTACATCTTTCACCTGGCCCGATACGATCCTGTTTTTTGTTATTTCGTTTTTGAGTGAGGTGCTTTTATTGTATACCACACGTAACCAATCGGCAACTTTCAGTTGATAAATCCGATAGCCAGAATCACTGTACAAATGCAAAACACTATCTTCAATTACAGGTACAGCCATATCCATACTATTTGATCCCCCTCTTCCAATTACAATTGTTGTGGTTTCCCGTTTCATTTCTTTACGGTAAACATTCTGCATACTAAAACCATCGTCTTTTAATTGCTTATTGACGAGGCTTCTGAAAAAATGCATTGAACTTCCTTCGTAGGTTTGTTTTCTGCGGCGTGCCCAGCGGCGTTTTGTTTCACCGTCAGTGTCTTTATCAAAAAAACGTGTGTACCCGTAAAATCTTGATTCACCTGTGGATCGATGAAAATAAAAATCAACCAGGTCAAAATTCACCACATAACCCAACTCCGGATTATCAACCACCAACGTTGTATCGCAGTAAGCAATTATTTCATTGCTGTTACCACCCGCAGCAAACTGCACATCTTTCAAATTTTTAATTTTTGCTCTTTGCGCCGCAACTGTTTGTCCAAGCAATGTGCGTTTAAAAATTTCGAGATAACGCATACGTGTTTCACTTGGCAAAATGAGCAACTCCCGCATCTGCTGTTCTTTCTTACCCATCTGAAACACAATTTTCAACGAAGCCGATTTTAAATTGGCGACGTACAGGAGATTATGATAACCTACGAAAGAAGCCACCACTTCATATTCACCAGGAGCAAGCGGACCTAACTGAAATTCACCTGCTGCATTCGTAACAGTTCCCGTTGTTGAATTATTTACAAATACACTTGCGTTGCCAAGAGGTTGTTTTGTATCAGCATCCATTACAACTCCCTTAATAATGTGAGATTGTGCAATGCTTTTTGTGCACTGCAGAAAAAAGAAAGGAAAGATGATAAAGGTTCTAAAAAAATACATCAACTGCATGTAATGCGAAAATAAAAATACAACTTGAACAAACACTACTCAGCATGTTCATGATGAAAAGTATGGCCGCAGTTTGGGCACCTCACATTTTTCTTGCCCCGTAAATGCTGCATCTCTTCTAAAAACCCTGCTGTAATAATACCAGCAGGTAAAGCAAAAATGGCCACTCCACTCAACATGATAATACCCGTCATTACTTTTCCAATAATGGTAACAGGTATCATATCGCCATAGCCCACCGTTGTAAGTGTTACAATAGCGTACCAAAGCGTTGCGGGTATACTTGAAAAAACAGCTGGTTGGGTGTTATGTTCTGCGAAATACATGATGCTTGAAGCGATGATGATGAGAAAAAAAATCAATACAACACTCAGCTTTAAATCGTTTGCACGTTTCACAAAAACATTCCGGATCATTTTTGCCGACTTCATATATGCAGTGAGTCTGAACAAGCGAAGGAAACGAAGCAGCCGCAGAATTCGAAGCATACGTAGATCAAGGCCAACAACAACATGTATATAAAAAGGAAGTATGGCCAGCAGATCGATCAATCCTTCAGCTGAAAACATATACTTGATGCGGCCGAAAATAGTATGGCTGTACCTCGGATCGTGATCGCAACTCCACACACGTAATACGTATTCAACAGTAAAAATGATCACCGATATCAAATCGAAATAATAAAAAAAAATTGCGTATTTGGCATGGAGTAACGGTACGGTTTCAAGAATAACAACCAGTACGTTTGAAATAATAAGAAAGATGAGAAAAGCATTTAGTATTTTATCCCATTTGGTTTCCCCTAATTCGGGGTGAAGAAGGATATGTATTTTTTTCCTGGTTGAGTGATACATGCAGCGGGTTTTGGCCGTTTTAAAGTTAGTGAATAATACAAGTTTTACAACAGGCATAAAACCAAGGCATAAAAAAAGGATGAACGGTCGTTCATCCTTTAATTTTTTTTGGCAAAAGTTATTTATCAATAACGCTCATGAGGTGATGCTTTCCCTTGAGCATATACTTTTTACTTTGTTCAATGGCATCCATAACCTGGTCGAGGATTTCTTCAACCGGGGCATTGTAATCGATGTTCATCGGCTCTTTAATTGTAACAGAAAGTAAACTTCCTTTCTTTTTAAATTTCAATCCTTTTTTATTAAATGCACGCCAGAAGCCATTGATGACGATAGGCACCACAATAGGTTGGTTCTGCTTGATAATATAAGCAGTTCCTTTGCGGCCCGGGGCAAATGGCTTCGTTGTTCCCTGGGGGAACGTAATTACCCAGCTATCGTTTAATGCTCTTGCAATTTTTCGTGTATCACCTGGATCGAGACCACGTTGCACTTCTTTTCCTTCAGCACGCCAAGTACGCTTCACCGTGAGTGCACCTGCACTGGCAAACAAACGGGTGAGCCATGTATCTTTCATGGTTTCGGCGGCCGCCACATAATAAATTTTGGTAATCGGGTTTAGAAGATAATAAGGAATACCTAATCCTTTATATCTACCCCATTTTGCAGCAAAAAAGATATGGAGGAAGGTGATCACATCAGCAAAATAAGTCTGATGATTGCTCACAAATAAAACGTTACGTTTAGGAAGATCTTTTAAACGCTCTGCGCCATTTACCTGCAGCTTATTGATAAGGGCAATGCCCGGGTAAGTAGCTGCACCAACAACACCGTACACCACACGACGCAATAAATTAAAGTTCTTTATTCGTTCGAAGAAAGTTGACATGGTTAAAGTTGATTGACGTCCCAGATGGGACGTGCAAGATAACAATTTGGTAATATTGACAATCATTAATTTTAGGTTGTCGGCTTATTACTACAGGGTTAAATTGCCCTTAATTTTGCGGCATGAAATTGAAGGCCGTTATTTTCGATATGGATGGTTTACTTATTGACAGTGAACCTTTATGGCAGGAAGCAGGCAGCGAAACCCTGCTAAGCTTTGGAAGGGAACTTACAGCGGAACAATATCATTCATCCACTGGCCTTCGAACAAAAGAATGGATTCAACATTGGTTTCATCATTTCGACATTCCGATGGAGCATTCACTAACTGCCATTGATACCTTCATTAACAAGGCCATTGAAAAGATTGATGACAAAGGACAGATCTTTCCGGGTGTGGACAGCATCATTCCCTTTTTCAAAGAAAGAGGTTTTCAAATTGGTTTGGCCACCTCCTCACCTCTATCGTTGGTAAATGTTGTTTTGAGAAAATTAAATCTTGAAAATAGTTTCGATGCAATTGCCTCAGCGGAAAAACTTCCGTTTGGCAAGCCGCATCCCGAAGTTTACATTAATTGTGCAAATGCATTAGGTGTAAGAAGTATTGAGTGTATTGCATTTGAAGATTCGTTCAACGGAATGATCGCTGCAAAAGCTGCACGTATGAAATGTGTAATCATTCCTGCCCCGGCAGATCATGATCATCCTAAATGGGGAGCTGCTGATTTGAAACTGGCTTCGCTTGCTGAATTTGATGAACAAAAACTAAACCTTTTTCTATAATTGTTCGGTTAATTGATGCGATGTGAGTGTTTCACGAAGCAGAGCAAGAAGTTTGCGTTTATCGGCAAAACCGATAAAGTTACCATCAGTGTGCAATACAGGTACGTACCACAAACCCGACAGATCAAATAACCGCATGATCTTTTGAATGTCGTCTTTCACTGAAATACTATACTGAGGTTTTACCATAACTTCAGCAATTAGTTTTTTATCAAACACTTCTTCTTTCAGTAAGATGGTTTTCACATCATCAATATAAACAAGGCCCAGGAGTTTTCTTTCCTCATTCAAAACCGGAAATACCGTTTGATCAGTAATCAAAAATGCATCAGATAGTTTCCTGAATTGATCATTGGCTCGTAACGCAATGCAATTACGCTCAACAATGGCTTCAGGTTTAATATTATTCAACAGCACAAGCTCTCTGTCATCAACCTTAAATCCTTTCTGGGCCAGTTTCTCTGTATAAATTGAATAAGGTTCAAATGCACGTGCAATAAAATAACTCACCGCTGCCACAATCATTAGTGGTACAAACAACGTGTAGCCTCCTGTTACTTCAGCAATTAGAAAGATAGCTGTGAGCGGAGCATGAACAACACCACTTAGAATACCAGCCATGCCTGCAGCCACAAAATTTACGGTGAGCAACTCTTTCCACCCGGTTGTATTAAAAAATTGAGCGAAAGCAAAACCCGTGACAGCACCCGTAAATAAAGTTGGTGCGAAAATTCCACCATTGCCACCAGCATGAATAGTAACTGCAGATGCTACCACTTTAAACAAAACAATTCCAATAACGATCAGCAGTAAAACATATGGATCAGTTACCCATTTCTCGTAAAAAGCATTGTGAAGTAATGCTGATGAATCGTTCTTAAATAACTCTGCCACGGTTGAATAACCTTCGCCATATAAAACAGGAAACAGGAAGATCATTAAACCAAGAAGTAAGCCTCCGCCAATTGCTTTGGGAAAAA
Source organism: Lacibacter sp. (assembly GCF_057361365.1). Classification (NCBI taxonomy): domain Bacteria; kingdom Pseudomonadati; phylum Bacteroidota; class Chitinophagia; order Chitinophagales; family Chitinophagaceae; genus Lacibacter; species Lacibacter sp. The sequence continues at coordinate 4,801 of NZ_JBMQSG010000017.1, forward strand.
CTTTTGTAGCTGTTGCAAATTTTTTCTCGGTCCAGAAATAAACCCGCATAAAATAGACAGACACTAATCCGCACAAAGCTCCCAGCAACAAATAAAACGGAATTGCATCGGTTCTCCATTCATTCGTGAGTAAATAAAACAAATGATCCTGGTAAAGCAAACGTGACACAACTGCACCACTTGCTGATGCAATAAGTACAGGAATAAATGTAGGAATAGAAAAATCGGCAAGTAATACTTCCATTGCAAATAACACACCCGCCACGGGTGTATTAAACACAGCTGCAATACCAGCTGCTGCACCACATGCAAGCAGTACTACCCGCTCTTTGTGACTTAATAAAAATATACGTGCTATGTTTGAACCAACTGCAGAACCGGTAATAACAATTGGAGCCTCTAAACCAACAGAACCACCAAAACCAACCGTAACTGCACTGCTTACCATATGGCTGTACATATTGTCGGGCGCTATGTTGCCATGTCGTTTGGAGATCGACTGAATAATATTACTGATACCACTATCGAGCTTTCGCTTACGTACCCGATACACATAAAAAACTGTGATAATAATTCCGATAACAGGCAGAAGATAAAAAAGATCCTGCCATTCATAACCTCTGAAACCTTTACTCAAAAGATGCTGCAATGCATGCACTGATTTTTTCAGCAATACTGCCACTAAACCCACGGACACGCCTACGATAACACTTGCGATCAACAGAAAATTACGATCACTGATGTGCGCAGCCCTGTAATGATTGATATTTCTTATTGCCGATCGTATAGACATCTTGCTCAGGCAAATTCTAAAAGCTCATCAAACGAAGGAACGGTGATCTGCCTGTCGGCAAGGTAATTCAATAACTCGTTCGATGAGCAAAAAGAAACGCCTACACCAACATGCTTGATCATACAAAGATCATTTTCACCATCCCCTACTGCAATGGCATTATTAATATCGATATTATAATGTTTTAAAATATGCTGAACAGCGTTTGTTTTGCAAATAGTATGCTTGCAAAGCGAATGCTGCGTATTAAAAAAGAAAGATGGCAATTTCACCTCACCTGTTGCCACACTTTTTGAGAATTCAAGCTCATTAGCTAACGAAAAATCAGCACCAATTTTTGTTTTGACATGATTTGTTACTACGTCGTAACTATCACTGATTAAACCAACCACATACCCACGACGTTTTAATTCAGCAATCACTTCTTTCGTATTAGCAACAACAGGAATACTGTCGGCAACCGCTAATATTTGGGAAAGATTAAGCCCTTTCAACAGCCGGGCTATATTTTTTGTAACCCCTGTTGCGTCCATTCCACTTGTTCTTATATCAAATAATTCTCTTTCAAAACCGTACAGTTTAGCACAGGTATCAATAAAACGACCACGCAGAATCGTGTTATCCATATCAAAAATGGCGATCTTGTCGAGTCCTTTCAAACTTTCCCGAATAGCAAATTCCATTTGGTCACGTATTTCGGAATATGACTGTAGTTCTTCTAAATTAATTTTCGATTTATTTTCCTGCATCGCTTTTTGAATAATTGCCCGTGAAACTTCTTTGCTCATTTTACCTAATGCCTGCCATGGTTTACTTTTATTATCGAGGTAACCTATGTTCACTTCAGTAATACGTGCTTTCTGCAAATGCATATCGATGAGAATGCCAATGTCAACACCGTAGTCATCATAAAATTCAATCTGCTCAAAAAACTTTTTTCTGCCTGCGATCATACCACTTAAAGGCTGTTCAAAATCAGAAAGATCAGGAAATAAAATATTGAGCAATGGTTTTGCAACTAGTTCTGTTACACGACCGGCATTACGTTCAAATGTTGCTTTTACAAAATCATGCGTATCATTTATGATGGGATCCACAAGATTATAGATAGTATGTGGTGGATAAGGATCAATATCGCCATCGAGAAAAACAAGAATGTCATTTGTTGCACAAAGCATCCCCTCTTTCATTGAAGCTCCCTTGCCCAGTTTTGTACTGGTGATCACTTTTGCACCTGCTGCGATTGAACGACTAACGGTGTCGTCTAGCGACTTATCATCGACCACAATAACTTCTGATACATGTTTATTTTGAAATGCGAACCTGATCACGCTCTCCACTGTTTCGGCTTCGTTCAATACCGGGATAATTATTGTTACCATGCAGTTACATTTTTTTTGATTAGATATTTGGGTGAATTACAGTTAGCTTACACGGAGTACTGGCAGAAAGAGAGTACCATCCGTCGGATACCCTTGCAAGATGGGTGCCACAAAAAAAGGTTGCACGCAAAAACCCAGATAAAAATTCCCAACCATTTGAATATCTGTGGAAAATATTCTGCATAAAAAAAGGACATCGTTTAGAATGTCCTTCAATTCCCCAAAAAAAATAATAATTATTTAAACGCATTAATACCGGTAACATCCATGCCCGTTATGAGCAAGTGAATATCGTGTGTGCCTTCGTAGGTAATTACACTTTCAAGATTCATCATATGACGCATAACCGAATACTCACCTGTAATTCCCATTCCACCCAACATCTGTCTTGCATCACGACAAATGTTTGTTGCAATTTCACAACTGTTACGTTTTGCCATACTCACTTGCTGCGGTGTTGCTCTGCCTTCACTCATCAAAACACCAAGACGCCAGTTAAGCAATTGTGCTTTGGTGATTTCCGTTATCATCTCTGCTAACTTTTTTTGTTGCAACTGAAATCCTGCGATGGGTTTATCGAATTGTACACGTTCTTTGCTGTAACGCAAAGCAGTATCGTAACAATCCATTGCTGCACCTAATACACCCCATGCAATTCCGTAACGTGCTTTGCTTAAACAACCCAGCGGTCCTTTTAATCCCTGCACGTTTGGAAAAATATTTTCCTTTGGCACTTTTACATTATCAAATACTAACTCACCGGTTGCACTTGCACGTAAACTCCATTTACCATGAGTGGTGGGTGTAGAAAATCCTTCCATATCACGCTCTACAATTAAACCACGAACAATACCTTGTTCATCTTTTGCCCAAACAACTGCTACCTGTGCAAATGGTGCATTGCTGATCCACATTTTTGCACCATTTAAAATCACATGATCGCCTGCATCTTTAATATTTGTAAGCATGCTGCTTGGATCACTACCGTGGTTCGGTTCTGTTAATCCAAAACAACCTAACCATTCGCCACTCGCAAGTTTAGGTAAATATTTTTTTCGTTGCTCTTCATTACCGTAAGCATAAATGGGATACATCACCAAACTTCCCTGCACACTTGCGGTAGAACGTACGCCACTATCACCACGTTCTAATTCCTGCATCATTAAACCATAGCTGATATAATCTAAACCGCCACCACCATATTCAACGGGAACAGTTGGGCCAAAACAACCAAGATCGCCCATTTGTTTTACAATCTGTTGCGGAAACTCAGCCTTTTGTGCATAGTCTTCAATAATGGGAGAAATTTCTTTCTTCACATAGGAACGAACTGTATCACGAATCAACTTATGTTCTTCCGTTAACAATTCATCAACTAAAAAATAATCCGGGCTTTGAAAAAGGTCTTGTTTTACTGACATAGCAACAACATTCGTTTAAGGTGAACAAATGTAAGTAAGGGCAGCCACACAGAGAGTAAAAAGTTGTACTTTTCTCATTCTTTAAACTGCTTTATATGAAACAACTGATACTATTCTTTTTATTGTTTGTTACCGTTTCAGCTTTTGCTCAGCAAACCACTGAAGCACCAAAAGAAAAAATTCAACCTTATTGGTTTGTGATGTTGTTAAAAGGAACGAACCGCACACAGGATTCTGCAACGGCTGCAAAAATTCAGGAAGGACATATGGCCAACATGGCCCGCCTCCATAAAGAAGGAAAATTAAAAGTTGCAGGACCTTTTGGTGATGGAGGCGATTGGGTTGGGCTGTTTATTTTTGATGCATCGGCACCTGGTTGCAAAACAAAAGAAGAAATTGAGTTGTTAGTAAAAACAGATCCCGCTGTAATTGCGGGCCGATTGACGTATGACATTCGTCCATGGTGGACAATGGGCAGCGGCAGTTTTAAAACAGGTGTGCCAGTAAATTAAATTCGCCAACAGTATGTTTTTGCGATCTCAACTATCATCAGACAACAGCAAGATTTATGAAACTCTTCTATTCATTCGCTTTACTTTCACTGTTAACTATTTCATGCAACAGCAGTAAGATGCCAAAAAACAACTCACAAAAAAAATATACCTATCTCGCACTCGGTGACTCTTATACCATTGGCGAAAGTGTGCCGTTAGAAAAAAACTTTCCACACCAGGTGGTGGAGTTATTACGAAAAGAGAAAATAAATATAGATGCACCGGCGATTGTTGCCAAAACTGGATGGACGACTGATGAATTGCAGGAGCAATTAATTCGTGTACGATTAGCTATACCTTTTGATTTTGTAACGTTGCTTATTGGTGTAAACAATCAATACCGTGGAAGAAGTGGTGCAGAATATGCTCAACAGTTTGAAGAATTATTGCAACAGGCCATAGGTTATGCTGCTGATAAACCAAACCATGTTATTGTATTGAGTATTCCTGATTGGGGTGTTACACCATTTGCAAAAGACAGGGATAAAAACAAAATTGCAACAGAGATTGATGCATTTAATGCTATTAACGAAAGCCTTGCAAAGAAGTACAAAGTCCATTATATCAACATTACTCCATTGACAAGAGAAGCAGCCACTGATAAAACATTAGTTGCTGAAGATGGATTGCATCCTTCAGCAAAAGATTATGCACGATGGGCGGAGCAAGTGAAAGAAGTAATGATGAGGGAGATGAATTAATTTTAAAAAAACGCTGTCGACGTTATTCAACTCATGACTTCAAATAACTCTTCATCTCAAATTGATATTGTTCTGCAATAGCTTTTGCTTCAAGTGCAAAATCTTCTTTACCTGATGCATAGATCACTGCACGACTTGCATTCACCAATAAACCAACATCACCCCGGGCTGAAGCCGCAGAGCTAGTTATCATTGCTTTTTCTGAAATATCTTTTAAGCTGCCGCCTTGTGCACCAACGCCCGGCACTAATAAAAAATGATCAGGAATAATACTGCGGATGTTTACAAACTCTTCAGGTTGCGTTGCACCTACAACAAACATCAGGTTATCCGGCGTGCCCCATTTAGCAACTGTACGTAACACACGCTCGTATAAAAATTCTGCACGAAGGTGCTCTTCACCATTTTCACTGATGAGTTGTTTCAACTCAAAATCGTTAGCGCCCTTGTTTGATGTTAAGCCAAGAACAATTGCCCACTTTCCTTCATATTCCAAAAATGGTCGCACACTATCTTCACCCATATAAGGAGCAACAGTTACTGCATCAAAATTCATGGCTTCAAAAAAAGCACGTGCATATTGTGTAGAAGTATTGCCGATATCGCCACGCTTGGCGTCTGCAATTTTAAAATGCGTATCAGGGATATAATTCACTGTGCGTTCCATTACTTCCCATCCTTTCACACCCATCGCTTCGTAAAATGCGGTGTTAATCTTATAGCTTACACAATGCGGCAACGTAGCATCGATGATTGCCTTATTGAACGCAAACATGGCATCGGGGTGTGATTGCAAGTGCCTGGGAATTTTGGTAAGATCGGTATCTAATCCAACACACAAATACGATTTCTTTTGATTTATCTGATCAATAAGTTGCTGCCTTGTCATGCGGCGAAATTACATGTTTAGTGTTTAATGAGAAAAGTTTAACGCCTTAGGTCGCAGCCCAATTTCTAAATTATGCGTATTCCAATATCTGCTTCAATGCATCTCCAAACTTCCATACTTCTTCAAAACTGTTATATAAGGGAACGGGTGCTAATCTTATCACTGAAGGCTCACGCCAATCAACAAAGAAATCCTGTTCCATTAGAGCAGAATAAATTTCCTTGCCACGTTGTAACATATTTATGCTTACCTGGCAACCATGTTCACTTTCAGTACGTGGCGTAATAAATTCAATGATTGGTTGTTTTTGCGAAGCATTTACTTCATCAAGCACATACCATAAAAATTCAGTGAGTAATTTTCGTTTTTTGTTGATGTTATCCCAGCCTGCTTCTTCTACAATTTCCAACGCCGCCAATTGCGAAGCGTACAATAACAAAGCAGGCGTACCTAACTGCCACCCCTCCGCCGACTGAACAGGTTTAAATCCCTTATCCATTTGGAAACGTGTTTCTTTTTCATAACCCCACCAACCCGCAAAACGTTGCAGTGAAGGATCAGAATGATAGCGTTCATGAACATAGGCCGCTGCCACAGCACCGGGACCTGAGTTGAGATATTTATAATTGCACCAGCAGGCAAAATCAACGTTCCAATCGTGGAGATTCAATTCGATATTACCAGCTGCATGCGCCAGGTCGAATCCCACTTTTGCGCCGGCTTGCTTTGCAAGTTGTGTAATGGTTTGCATATCGAACACCTGTCCGCTGTAGTAATTGATTCCGCCAAATAATACTAGGGCCAGTTCGTCCTTATATTGCACAATGATCTGGAGCAAATCTTCATTTCGAATAGTATGTTCACCGTCTCTTGGTTTTACTTCAATGATGGCTTCAGCAGGATCGAAACCATAATGTTTTACATGAGTTTCCATCATGTATTGATCACTTGGGAATGCTTTCGCTTCACAAAGAATTTTATACCGTTTGCCTTGGGGTCGATAAAAACTCACCAGCATTAAATGAAGGTTCACACTCAGGTTGTTCATGACCGTTACTTCGTGCGGTAAACAGCCCACGATCTTACTTAACGGACCAACTAACCTGTCGTGATAATTCATCCATGGTTGTTCCGCATGAAAAAAAGATTCAACGGCATGCTTGCCCCAATCATCCAGAATGGTTTGCAATTTATCTTTTGTACGCTTTGGCTGTAGCCCCAGCGAATTGCCCAAAAAGTAAACCTTTTCAATTCCCTCAGTTGTTGGAAGTATAAACTGTTGGCGGAATGACCTTAATGGATCCTGAAGATCGAGCTGTTGTGCAAATGCAAGTGTAGGTTGAAAGTTCATATTAATAGTTCTTGTCAGGCGAAATTGCCCGACGGAGTAATTATGAGTTAAAATAAATTTGGATAGTCGCTGATAACACCATCAACACCCATCTTTTTCAATTGTTCAATTTCTTCTTTTTCATTCACCGTCCACGGAATCACTTTTATCTTTTTTGAGTGACAATAACTGATCAATTCTGCATTCACCAAAGAGAAATGCGGACTGTAAATCGTTGGCACAAAACCCAGGGCTTCAATTTGCTTTTCAATTCCACGTTTATCATTATCCTCAATTAGCATTGCTGTTTTCATTTGCGGATAATGCTGATGCAGGTATTGCAATGTTCTGAAATCAAATGACTGAATGATCACATAATCTTCCAGTTTATTTTCTTTTATAACCGCCATCAGCAATTCAACAAATTCAGCCGGCTTTGGATGAAACCTATTGTCGCCAATAGGCAGACATTTTGTTTCAATATTATAATAAGGTTGCGGACGAATATTTGACTGCAAATAAACTGTCACGCTGTCAAACAAATCTTTCAGCAATGGCTTTATTGCAGCTATTTTTTTCTGCTGCGGAAAACGTGGATGCGGTTTTAAGCCAACATCAAATTTTTTCACCTCATCGTAAGTCATTTGAAAAATATTCAACGACTTCTCCTTCAATGCAGTGACAAAACTTCCATCAGGCTTTGTTGAAATTTCATGGTTAAAAAATGGCTCGTGTGAAACCAGCACCTGTTTATCTTTTGTAATCACCACATCAAGTTCAAGTGTGGTTACGCCAAGATCCAAAGCGTGCAACATAGCTGGAATTGTATTCTCCGGCATTAACCCACGGCAACCCCGATGGCCTTGTTTATCAAAGTTTTTTTGCATAATCGATGTATCGTAATAAGCATAATCTAATGGATTCAGCCAAATTGTACCCGTTGGTTTATTTGAACGACAGGCAATAATTAACAGGCAAATAATAGCAAAAACTCTCATTTGTTAAATACTTTATCCTTTCGTTCTTCCATCGTATTCGCCACAACTTCTGCATCACCACTTTGTTCTTTCAAATGGCTGATAATATTCTGATAACTTTTCTCATCCCTGTTCTGGCTAAGCTTAAACACATGTTCAATTGATGTCACTTCAATCTCAAAACCAATAATTGCTTTCAGCATTTTTTCAGCATATTCTCTTGGAAGATTATCAAAGACGGTAGAAGATTTGATATTGTTGTGTTCGTAATGCAGCGATAATTTGCGTAGTGCATCTATTAACCCCTGTTCATCCAAAAATTTTAATTGACCTCTCGCATGCACACTGCTGTAATTCCAGGTGCTCACGTTTTGTGGATGTTCATACCAGGTTGCACTTACGTAAGCGTGCGCACCTGAAAACACAACAAGTGCTTCTTTATTCTCTTCAAATACTATGTGGTGATCCTGCTTCCTGGTGATATGCCCAAGTAGAATTATTTTCCCATCTTTTTCTTCGATCAGCAAAGGTATTTGCGTAGCGATTGCCTTTCCCTTACTATTGCCAATAAGCATTGCAAACGCATGCTGTTTCATAAATTCAACAACAACCTTTTCGTCATGTTCTTTAAAGTGGCTGGAATTATACATGCATCAAAGGTAAGGTTCTGCAAAAACAAGAAAACGGCAAACATGGTCGTTACAAAAAAAACGGCGAACTAAAAGTTCGCCGTTATACTCGACAGCATGCAATAGTTACACACTGCTTCTGAATATTGCATTCACAATTGCTAAAATAATAATGGCACCAAGTGCACCGGTTAAAATAGCACCGACCCATCCAGCACCAAAGCTTACACCGAGTTGACCGAGTAACCAGTAGCCGACAAAACTGCCTAGAATACCTACAACAATGTTACCGAGTAAACCGAGGCCACGACCTTTAAAAAGTTGACTACCCAGCCATCCTGCAATGGCACCAATAATTAATACGACAAGAATTTCCATACAATTGTTTTTTACAAATGATGAAATATGTTTAACACAACAATCTATAAAAACATCGTGCCAAAAAAAATGGCGGGCCTTCTGCCCACCATACCAAAAAATCAAAACAATATAGCTTTAAGACACTATTTCAAGCGTTTGGGTTGCAGGTATCTCTGCATTTCGCATAGCGATACTTCTAACAGCTGCATCCGTAAAGTCTTCAAATGCTTTCTTACTCACTTCATCATCACTCGCCATGATGGGCTTACCGTAATCGCCGCCTTCACGAATACTTTGCACTAATGGTATTTGCCCGAGGAATGTTAATTCAAACTCATCGGCCAAACGTTTACCACCATCTTTTCCAAAAATGTAATATTTATTGTTTGGTAATTCAGCCGGGGTGAAGTAAGCCATGTTTTCCACCAAGCCAATGATGGGCACTTTTATTTGTGCCTGTCCAAACATTGCTACTGCTTTCTTCGCATCAGCCAATGCAATATCCTGTGGAGTAGTTACAACAATTGCACCTGTTACCGGAACTGTTTGCACCAGTGTTAAATGAATATCACCCGTACCCGGTGGCATATCAATTACTAAATAATCTAAATCTTCCCACAACACATCTGTCACAAATTGACGGATAGCACTGCTGGCCATTGGTCCACGCCAAACAATTGCATCTTTTTCATTCACCAACAAACCAATGCTCATGAATTTAATTCCGTACTTCTCCATTGGCACAATCATTCCTTTGCCGTTCACCTCTGTCATCTTCGGACGCTCGCCTCTTACACCAAACATCATGGGCACACTTGGCCCGTAAATATCTGCATCCATCAATCCAACTTTTGCACCGCTTTGTGCTAAGGCAATAGCAAGATTTGCGCTTACCGTACTCTTACCCACTCCTCCTTTACCACTCACAACTGCAATAATATTTTTTACGTTGGGCAATACCGATTTGGGATCTTTCCTGTTGCTGCTTGTGTTAGATGTAAAATTGATAATCACCACAGCGTCTTTATTCACGAGTAGCTCAATGGCGTTGGTGGCGGCCCGTGCCATCATATCTTTCATTGGGCAGGCCGGTGTAGTTAATACGATCGTAAACGACACTTTATTTCCATCAATTGCAATGTCTTTAATCATATTCAGGGTAACGAGATCTTTGCCGAGGTCGGGTTCCTGTACGTTGCTCAGGGCCTGCAGCACTTGTTCCTTTGTCATGTGTGTAGTAGTATTTGTTAAAAAAGCTGATCAGACTGCAAAATTAACCATTGATCGCTTCCAATTGGTGAGGCAAATCATGTTTTCCACTTATTTTTGAGGCAGATGAAGAAATTTCTACTCCTTTCCCTTGTGCTCGGTTTGCTTGCGCCTATTGCTGTAAAAGCACAGTTTGAATCGTTCAAAGATTCTATTGTTCAATTGTATGGGGTGGTGATGACAGCCGATAGTCTTCGTGGCCTTCCCGGTGTTACGGTGAAACTTCGTAACCAGAACCGTGGTACGTTTACAAACGAGCAGGGCGTTTTCAGCATTGTTGTTTTAAAAGGAGATATTATCGATTTCACGTATGTTGGCTTTAAGCCGAAGGAAGTGGTGATACCGTCAAATATTGAAGGCAATTCATTCAGCATTATTCAACTGATGGTTGTTGATACCGTTTATCTTCCGGCCACTATCATTAAAGCAAGACCAAGGCGTGAACAGTTTGAACGGGAGTTTGTAACAGCTGATGTGCCTGCTGATAAAATTGAAGTGGCACGACAAAATACACGAACAGCTCAATCAAGAATATTACAACAATCATTACCTAGAGACGGTAGCGAAAACTCGAGGTATGTACAAAACCAGTACAACCAAACGCAATACTACAACGGTCAGTTTCGTCCGCAGAACATTTTTAACCCTGTTGCCTGGAATGAATTTATACAGGCCTGGAAACGGGGAGATTTCAAGAAGAAAAATTAAAAGTTGAAAATCGAAAATGGGAAGTACTTGTTACTTCTTTTTTGATTTTGCCGTTTTTCCAGAAGCCGTAAGGATTGCTGTAATTTCTGTTGCTTCTTTGTGTAAAGCCTCAAGACGCTTAACAGGAAAAACTTCAATCTCTTGCATCAGTTCAATCCAATAACAGGTTTCATCCGCTTCTTCTTCAGCAATGGTCAATTTCGAAATAAAATCAGCAGTACTTCTTCCACGTAAAGATGACCGATAATTTGCTCCGACAGAGGTAGCTGAGCGAACTACCTGTCTAACAAGAATATCTTCAATTTTTCCGGGAGGAATTTCCTTGCACATTTTAATAACTCTGACAGCGAATGCCCTTGTGCGATCCTTTAGTTGTTGACTCATGCTTTTCATTTTGGTTTTGTTTAGCAATGTTCGATGGCTAACCTACTTTCGATTTTCCACCTTTGATTTTCGATTTACAAAATACAAAACAGTTCTATCAGCATTTTTTCTAATTCAAATCATTTACTCAACAATCTGCTTTTCCTATATTGTGCCCAATAAAAAAGCATAGAAATGAAACAGATTGCTGTAGTAGGTGCAGGAACCATGGGAAATGGAATTGCACATGTATTTGCCCAAAGTGGATTTAATGTAACCCTCATTGATGTAAACCCCGGTCAGCTTTTAAAAGCAACCGATACCATCGCTAAAAACCTCGACCGACAGGTAACAAAAGGAGTTATTACCGAAGAACAGAAACAATCAACAATCAAAAATATTTCTACAACACACGACCTGTTAAGAGGTGTTGAAAACGCAGAGTTAATTGTTGAAGCAGCAACTGAAAACGAAGAATTAAAGCTTGACATTTTTGAAGAGATTGACAAAGCCGCTCCTGCCGGATGTATTTTGGCAACAAACACATCGTCTATTTCCATTACTAAAATTGCAGCAGTAACCAAACGCCCCGATATGGTCATTGGCATGCACTTTATGAACCCTGTGCCGATGATGAAGTTAGTTGAGATCATTAATGGGTATGCAACAAAGAAAGATGTAACAACAAAAATTGTAGAATTGAGTCAACAACTTGGCAAAGTGCCTTGCGTGGTGAATGATTACCCCGGCTTTATTGCCAATCGTATTTTGATGCCGATGATCAATGAAGCCATTTGCAGTTTGCACGAAGGTGTTGCAGGTGTTGAAGAAATTGATACGGTGATGAAACTTGGTATGGCGCACCCGATGGGGCCATTGCAGTTAGCCGACTTTATAGGGCTGGATGTTTGCCTCGCTATTCTGCGTGTGTTGCACAGCGGATTCGGCAATCCAAAATATTCCCCTTCTCCGTTGCTGGTGAATATGGTTACAGCAGGTAAATTGGGCGTGAAGAGTGGTGAAGGATTTTATAATTATGCGGGAGGAAGTAAAGAGTTGGTGGTGAGTAATTCATTTAAAAAATAAAATTAGAATAGGTTACAACAAAGCCTGCTGATATCAGCAGGCTTTGTTGTAA